>PLGF01000117.1 GCA_003138485.1 Verrucomicrobiales bacterium
TGCACCCTTGTGCATGATAAAAAGCGCGGGGGCTGGAGTTCTCCCGCAGGCCAGGCGAGCTTGAGATCGTTGATAATCAAGAACATGCAATCCGGCGCTTGGAAGTTTTTGAACTAGGCGAGGCAAAAGGCTCGGCAGGAGCAGTTTTTTGGGAAAAGGGAGCGGCTCCGCAGGACGGCCCGGAGTGTTTATGGCAAGGGCCAGGCATCTGCCGAGGCAGGCGTGTCCAGAAACTGAGACGCCGCGCCGCAACGTTTGGCGAACTTTCCTCTCGCCTACGGGCGGCTTCCGGCATACAAGGGTCTTTCGATTTATTCGATTTTACACTGTGGCAACCAATCCATTGATCGACATCCGCAACGGACGACTGGCCAAGGCCTCCTCGCTCCGGGACCTGGGCCTCAACCCCTACCCGTCCCAGAGCCGTCGCACCCATTACACCAAAACCGTCCTGGATGACTTCGCCCGCCTGGAAGGCCAGCAGGCCACCGTGGCCGGGCGTCTCATGTCGTGGCGCAAACAGGGCGCGCTGGCCTTTGCCCATCTCCAGGACCAAACCGGCCGCCTCCAGTTATTCCTCCGCCGCAACCTCCTCCAGCCCACCGACAAAATCACCGGAGACTTGGGCTACGCCGACACCCATTTGCTCGACCTCGGCGACATTGTCGAAGCGACCGGCAAAATCATCCGCACTGAGCGCGGGGAGATTTCCATCCTGGTCGAACACCTCCGCTTGCTCACCAAGGCGCTGCGCCCGCTGCCCGATCAATGGTCGGGCCTCAAAGACCGCGAGCAGGTTCTGCGCAAACGCTACCTGGACACGACACTTGAGCGCGCCTCCTTCGACCGTTTTGGCGCGGTCTCAAGGATGGTGTCGGCCATCCGCGGCTTTCTCAACGAGCGCGGTTTCCTGGAATTTCAGACGCCGGTCATCCAGCCCCAATACGGAGGCGGCACCGCCAAGCCCTTCAAAACGCATGTCAACGCCCTGGGCTGCGACATGTACCTGGCCATCTCCCACGAATTGTATCTCAAGCGCCTCATCGTCGCCGGCTACGACAAGGTTTACACGATTGGCCGCTATTTCCGCAACGAAGGCATCGACCGCAGCCATCATCCGGAGTTTTCAATGGTCGAAACCATGACCGCCTACGAAAACTACCAATTCAACATGAACCTCATCGAGGACATGTTCCGCCACATCGCCCTCCAGGTTTTCGGCAAGACTCAATTCACCGTTCGCGGCCACTCCATCGACTTCGGCCAGCCTTGGCGCCGCGTCAGCATGACCCAGGCCGTGCGCGAAAAAACCGGAATCGACTTCGCCGCCATCACCGCGCTCCAGGACGCCAACGCCCGCCTCGCCGCCTTGGGCGTCAACGAACCGCAGCCCAGCGTCGGCGAAGCCCTCGTCAAGGCCTTCGAAGTGACCGTCGAGAAAGAGTTGATCCAGCCGACGCTGGTCTTCGGACATCCCATCGAGATTTCGCCTCTGGCCAAACCGATGGCGGAGGACCCGCGCTATGTCGAGCGTTTCGAGATATTCATCGCCGGGATGGAATGCGGCGACAATTGGTCGGAGCAAAACGACCCGGCGCATCTCCTGGAAACCTGGCGCAAAGCCTACCGCGCCGAGGATCGTGACGCCGGCAAATTCCACACCCTCGATTTCGATTTCATCGAGGCGCTCGAATATGGCATGCCGCCCACCACGGGCATCGGCCCCGGCATCGAGCGCATGATGATGATCTTCACCGGCCAGGAGAACATAGACGACGTTATCTTTTTCCCCATGATGCGGCCGTCCATATCGCCCTTGAACGCAGCCATCTACGGCTTGGAAGACAGCGCGATGGCGCCGGTGGAGGACTTGGTTTTGTCGTTCGCGGATTTCGAGGCCCTGTGTGGCGAAGGCCTGCTCAAGCCCCACGCCCGCAACCTGATCCTCAAACCGCACCTGCGATTCTGGGGTCTGGCGCGCGTCTCGGGGCACGTGGAGATTGGCGGCTTCCTGTCCAACAGCGCCCTCCGTCTGGCCACCGGCATAATTCAATCCGGCGAGCCGCTCTCTGAAACCGACCGCGGCAGGCAAATCCTCGACCAGATCGAACGCGCGTTGCCCCAGTTCCTCAAGAAGAAATTCCCCGACTGTGAAGTGACCGTTTCCCCGGCCACCGTCCTGCGCCATACGCAGGCATGAACGCTTCATGAACCACCCACCAGGCAAGTCAGCGCACCGAGCCCGTTCCCATGTAAAGTCCAGACAGCGTCTGGACATTTGGCTCCGATTGGAACTCAATCCTCGCCGTCTGAATCCATGAGCGTCTCCAAGAAATCCATCATCGAAGTTTAGGGAGCGGGCATCACCATACTATCCCAGAAGCAGGGCGACTACATCTGTTTGACCGATATTGCCCGGTTCAAAAACGCCGAGCGATCCGATGATCTCGTTCGAAACTGGCTGCGAAACCGCAACACAGTCAAATTCCCCGGCATTTGGGAGCAACTCAACAACCCCGGTTTTAATTCCGTCGAATTCGACGGGATTAGAACGCAGGCCGGTTTGAACAGCTTCGCCCTGACTCCCAAGCAATGGATCGAGAAAACGAACGCCGCCGGCATCATTTCCCAAGCCGGGCGCTACGGTGGCACTTATGCCCACAAGGACATCGCCTTCGAATTCGCCTCCTGGGTATCCGTTGAGTTCAAACTCTACCTCATCAAGGAATTCCAGCGCCTCAAGGAAGACGAAAACCGCCGCCTCTCGCTGGCCTGGAATCTCAACCGCACCTGTCCAAGCTCAACTACCGCATCCACACCGACGCCATCAAAGTCCACCTCATCCCGCCTGAGATCACGCCCTCACAAGCCGCCATGACTTACGCCAACGAGGCCGATTTGCTGAACGTGGCCCTGTTTGGCCAGACCGCGCAGCAATGGCGCGATGCCAATCCCAAGCTCGAAGGCAACATGCGCGACTACGCCACCATCGAGCAACTACTGGTGCTGGCCAATATCGAAGGCATGAACGCCGAGTTCATCCACATGGGATTGCTCCACGGTGAAAGATTGAGGCGGCTCAACCAGATCGCCATCCGGCAGATGCAAACGCTCACCGTCGCCACCAACGTGCGCCATCTTGAACCACCGAAAGGCGGCAAGGAATGAACCGGGTGCCTACATCAACCGCTTCAGAAAAACGTGACTTTTGTCTCTGTTCACTCTGCCATATCCTAATTGGGCCGTACGCTTCGGCGTCAGCTTCGGCGCGCGAAATGGATGCTCATCGCGCCGCCGAGCAGGTTCCGCGCCTCGATGTCCCGGCAGCCTAACGCCTTCAGCTTCTCCGCAACGCCGCGTTGCGCGGGATAGGCGCGCAAGGATTCGTAAATGTAGGCGTGCGTGGCGGAATCGCGGCAGAAGACCTTCCCAAACAACGGCACCATCCAGTGGAGCCACGAGAAATAAATCCCCCGCCACAACCAGCCGTCAGGCTTGCCAAATTCAAGCGCCAGCAGCCGGCCGCCAGGCCGCGTCACCCGCGCCATTTCTTCCAGCCCGCGTTCCCAGCTCTCCAAGTTCCTCAATCCATATCCGATGGTGACAATGTCAAACGTCCCGTCGGCGAACGGCGCGCGCAAGGCGTCGCCGGCCAAGAATTGCAACCGACTCGCGGAGCTGGCGGCGGGCGTGTTTTTGAGCCTCTTCTCCGCCACGGCGAGCATGGCGGCGCTGAAATCCAGCCCAACCACCTCCGCCCCGGCGTCCCGCAAAGCAAACGCGATGTCGCCCGTCCCGCAGCAGAGGTCGAGGGCCTTCTCGCCCGGCTTCACGCCAGCCATTTTGACCAGGAGCTTTTTCCAGCGGCGATGCAGCCAGAGGCTTTGCAGATCGTTGATCAAATCATACCGCGGCGCGATCGCGCCGAAGAGGTCTCCGACCCGCGCCGCCCTTTGCTCTCCCGGTTGGTAAAACTTGTTGCTCACGCCATCTTGGCCGATAGTCTCAGGTCATGGCCGCTCCGATTCAAGCCGGGGTTCGATGCGAATTGCAAATCGCCGGGATGAACTGCGCCAATTGCGCCCGCCACGTCACCGACGCTTTGCAGGCCATTCCGGGCGTGGCCGGCGCCGACGTCTCCTTGCAGGATGGCCGTGCGCGCGTCCGCTGGCGCCCTGGCGCAACTCCCAACATTCCCGCCCTGGCCGCAGCCGTGCGCGCCGCCGGCTACGAGGCCAAACCGGCCGCGGCGAAAACCGGGGTGAAAGCGGCCGCGCACTCGGATGGCTGGCGCTTCAATGTGATCGCTGGCTTGGCAGGCACCGTGCCCCTGATGGCGGGCGAATGGGCCTTTGGGCTGGCCATGCGGCCCTGGTTCCATTGGCTGGCGTTCGCGCTGGCGCTTCCGGTGCAGATTCTTTGCGGCGCGCGCTTTTACCGGGGCGCCTGGCAACAACTCAAGGCGGGCGCGTCCAATATGGACACCCTGGTCTCCCTCGGATCTACCGCCGCCTTCGGCTACAGCGTCTGGGCGCTCTTTTCCGGCGCGGGCGGACATCTGTATTTCATGGAGTCGTGCGCGATCATCACGCTCATCAGCGTGGGCCACTGGATGGAGGCCCGCGCCACCAGTCACGCGGAGAAATCATTGCGCGCCTTGTTCCAACTGGCCCCGCCGTCCGCCGCCCGACGCAACCCCGACGGAACGGAATCGCAAGTGCCCGCCGCGGACCTTCAACCTGGCGACAACGTAATCCTGCGACCCGGAGACCGCGTTCCAACCGACGGCCGCTTGATTGAAGGCCAATGCAGCATGGATGAGGCGATGTTGACCGGCGAATCGTTGCCGGTGGAAAAAGGGAGCGGCGGACGCGTCTATGCGGGGACCGTCAATCTCAACGGGCAGGCCCTCATGGAAGTCACCGCCGTTGGCGATGCCACGGCTGTGGCCCGCATCATCGCCGCTGTCGAGCGGGCGCAGAACAGCCGGGCGGACATTCAGCGCCTGGCGGATCGGGCCAGCAACGTGTTCGTGCCCATCGTCGTGGCCATCGCCATCGCCGCCGCGCTTTGGTGGGGATTATCTTTCGGCCAGGCCCATCGCTTCAGCGCCCTTCTGGCCCGTTTCCTGTGGACGCCCCACCTGCCATCGACACCTCTGGCGGCGGCCATTCTCAGCGCGGTGGCAGTCTTGATTGTGGCCTGTCCGTGCGCCATGGGATTGGCCACGCCCGTCGCCATCATGGCGTGCGCCAACGTCGCCGCACGCCGCGGCATTTTGATCCGGGACGGCATCGCCCTGGAAAAAGCCGGCGCCATCACCGTTCTGCTGGCTGACAAAACCGGCACGTTGACCTTGGGCAAACCCGCCGTCGTGGCGACCGAAGGCAACGACCTGGCGCTGGCCGCCTCGTTGGCCGCCGGCTCCAAACATCCCCTCAGCCAAGCCGTCGCGAACTTCTACTTTCATCCAAATCCCAGCCCATCCCACCCCATTGCCCCAGCGGTGGCATTTCTTGACTGGCGGGAAATCCGCGGCTCAGGAGTGGAAGGGACGTTGGAAGGCGCCGTCACGGCTCGGCTCGGCTCCCTGGAATGGCTGAAAACCTGCGGCATCGAAGCGCCGGATCGACAGGCATTCGTCGAGAAATGGACCGCCGGCGGAGCGACAATTCTCGGTCTGGCCGTCGGTTCGCAATTGAAAACCCTCATCGCGTTGCGGGACACGGTCAAACCCGCGGCAGCCGGCGTCGTGCGCGAATTGACTCGTTCCGGTTTAAAGGTCTATTTGGTCACCGGCGACAATCCGCGCACCGCCCATGCCATCGCCCTCCAGGCCGGCATCGCCCCGGAAAACGTCTTCGCCCAAATACGGCCCGAACGCAAGGCGGAGCTGATCCAGGAACTTCAGGCCCAAGGCAAGAAAGTGGCCTTCGTCGGCGACGGCCTGAACGACGCGCCGGCGCTGGAGCAGGCCGATTTGGGCATCGCCGTCAGCCAGGCCAGCGACGTGGCGTTCGAGGCGGCGGACATCATATTGCTCAAGACGGAAATAGAGGCGATACCGGAGGCGCTGGCCCTGGCGCGCGCCACCTTGCGCACCATCAAGCAGAACCTGTTTTGGGCCTTCTTCTACAACGCTGTCAGCGTCCCATTGGCGGCCCTGGGCTTCCTGAGTCCGATCCTGTGCGCCGCGGCGATGGGCCTGTCAGACTTGGTCGTGATCGGCAATGCCTTGCGCCTGGGCCGCCGCCGATGATGTGCGCCCGCGAACACGCATTGCGCTTAGATGACATGGGGAACCAATGCCGCCACCCGTTGAGCGTAGGCTTCATACGACTCTCCGAACCGCTCGCGCATCCATTTCTCCTCAAGCCTCAGTTTGCGCCAAAATGTCCCGAAGACAAGCGCCACGGCAAGCAACCCGCGCCACTCGCCACGGGCCAGAGCGGATCCGACAAATGCCAGCAGAAGCCCGGTGTAGATGGGGTGGCGAACCAGGGCGTAAGGGCCGCTTGTAATGAGCTCGTGGCCATCCTTGACAGTGACGGCCTGGCTCCAGTTTCTTCCGAGGTGACGGCGCGCCCAGACGGCAAACAGCAAACCGCCCGCGGTCACCGCCGAGCCGCACCAGAACCAAACGACGCCAGCCGGAAGAAATCGCACGTCCAGCGCTGAAATCGGAACGCTGGGGAGCCAGAGAAGCATCACCGCGCATGCCAGCAGAACCATGCGCGCAAGCCGCGACGGCGTGGACTCACGCCGCTCAGTCACCTTGACATCCCTGGACATCGCCCACCAATAGGCCAAAAAACTCAGCCACATTGCAGAGAAGAGATAGTTATAGATGAGTGGCATGAAGCATTCTTCTGGAGCTGACTTCCTTTTTAAGACCGCCGCTCAGGGCGGCGGCTCCTTTTTCACGAAGCGGGCGGCGTAGAACGCCGGCTCTCCCTGCGCGTCGCGCCATGTCTCGATGCGAAGACTCTTGCCCTCGGGCGGGGTGAGTTGCGCGAACTCCCGGCCAAAATCGGCCTTCGCGTACCGATCGGGGTGGAACAGGTAAACCACATTGGCGCCGGTGGGCGGTTTCGTCCGGTCCGCGCCCGCCCCGTCCGTGAGCCAGTTCCAAATCGGCTCCTCCAGCCGCGGGCCGTCGGTCAAGTACATCAATTGCTCGTTGAATCCCCAATCCAGGCTGATGATGATGAGGTCCGAGCGCCCTTTGACTTCCCGGCAAAACTGGACGAATGCGTCGCTCCAGCAGCCCCGTCCGCCCGTTTCCCGAATCAATCCCTGGGTCCGGAAAATCGCCGCCGTCTGGAAGCACAGAAGGACGACGAAGCCAGCCGCCAGGAGCGCGCGCCCCAGCCGGGCGGCGGGCCGGCCATTGCTCCAGTGATTCCACGCGCCGGCCAGCGCGCAAGCGATAATCAAATGCGGAAAGGGCGCCACCAGGAGGGCGTGATGCAAACGCACCGCTCCCGGCAACAGCAGGAATCCCGCCGTCACAAACAGAGATGTCAATAGCAGGAACAGGGACAGGCGCCGGGCGGCCTGGCCGGCGCTCCGCCGGAACACGTTCGCTCCCAGCGCCACCGCGGCCGCCGCCAATACCAGCGCAAAGGGCGTCCAGGCCGCCGTCGGAAATTGGCGCATCGTTTCAAAGTTGCCGCCCGCGGCCATCAGCCGGCAAAAATAGGAGCCGTCGCCCATCATTTCCAGGATATGGAGTTTCTGGCTCAACTCTCCAGGAAAGGCGGGCGCATGATTGGCCATGATTCTGGGCAAATGAAGGATCATCAGCCCGCCGCCGATCAAGAAGCCCAGGCCGCCCAGCGCCGCAAGGTCGCGGCGGCGCGCGACAAATCCAGCCAGGGGCCGGGCGAACGCGCACGCCGCCCCCAGCGCCACCCCCAGCAGCAGCACCGCGAAGTCGATCTTGTTAAACAGTCCCAGCCCCAGGCACAGGCCCGACAGAAGCGCGTCGCGGGCCTTTCCTTTTTCCCAGGCGCGCACCGCGAAAAAAAAGCCGGCGCAGCGGAAGAGGAAGCTGGGCGCGGCAACCCCCCAGTCAAGAATACTTGTAAAGAAGAACGCCGGGTCCAGAGCCAGCAGCGGGCCGGCGGCCAGCGCCGCTCCCAGACCGGCCATGCGCCAGGCCCAGAGCATGAAAAACAGCAGCGCGGCCAAGCTCCAGGCCAGGTTGGTCAGGCGCAGAACCTTCACCCCCGGCCCAAAGAGCGCGACCGGCGGAATCAGCACCCAGCTTTTGACGGCCCCAAGATAAGACTGGACGAAGACAGGGAACGGGCGGCCAAAGACCTGGACGACTCCCGTGTTGGGCATATGCCGGCCATGCGCCGGACCGGCCACAAAATCCCTGGCCAATCCGCCAAACACCGCCTCGTCATAATAGAGGCCGGGCAGAAGGGTGTTCTCGGCGGTCAATCCCACCAGAATCGCCGCCAGCGCCAGCCAAACGCCAAGGACCGCCCCCAGCTCGCCCGCGCGCCGCCCGCCGGGCGGGGCTGACGCATCTGGGAGTTCTTGGAGCGTCATATCGATACTGCTTAAATAACAAATGACAAATTTTCAATGACCAATTTTCAATCGCTTCAATCGCTCAAGCCTTTTCCAAGACACAGATGCGTCAAAAAGAGTGAAATGCGCCCCCATTATTTCTCCGCCGCCAGGCGGCTGGCCTCTTGTTGGGCGTACTGCGTCAGTTGCCCGCGTTGTTGGGCGTCCAGGCGCGCTTTGCGGTGAATCCAGGTGTACTGGCGAAGGGGCATGTCGCCGGAATCGACGACGTCGGCGATGCGATTCCATTTCTTACGGGCGCGGCTTGGGTCGTCAAGGGGCCACTCGGAAAAATTGAGCCGCTCCCGGCCGTCGTTGACGTGGCCGGCCAGGGACCATGAAATGGGGGCCACGTAGCTGTACCACGGCCAGCGGGTTTCGTAAGAATGGCAATCGTAGCAGGCTTCCCTTAGAAAACCGGCCACCGGCGCCGGCGGCGGATGGGCGGCCAGCAAATCGCGTCCCGCCACCACCGGCGGATTGGAATGCGACGGGTTGGTCAACTGCAACGCCGCGCCCAGCAACAGCCCCGCGCCAATAACCCATTTCAACGATCGTTTCACCTTGCCCTTAACATGCCTCACTTAATCCGGCCGTCCACCAGTTCCAGGACGCGCGGAGCGCGGCTGGCGATGCCGGCGTCGTGGGTGGCGATGATCAGAGTGGCCTGGCGTTCGGCGCGCAACGCGTCGAGAAGACGGATGATCTCCTCGCCGGTGTGGGAATCCAGGTTGCCGGTCGGCTCGTCGGCCAGGATCAAATCCGGGGAATTGACCAGCGCGCGGGCGATGGCCACGCGCTGCTGTTCGCCGCCGGAGAGTTCCCAGGGCCGGTGCTGCACACGCTGCGACAGGCCGACGCGGTCGAGCATCTGGGCGGCGCGCGCCGCGGCGGCGCCGGGGGCGGTTCGCGCCATGCGGGCGGGCAGCATGACGTTTTCAAGCGCGGTCAATTCGGGCAGAAGATGATAGGCTTGAAAAATGAAACCGACGCGGCGGTTGCGCCATTGCGCCAAGGCGGCCGCGCCAAGGGAGCGGAGGTTTACGCCGTCGAAAAAGATTTCGCCCGCATTGGGCAGGTCCAGTCCTCCCAACAAATGCAGAAGCGTGCTCTTGCCCGCTCCCGAAGCGCCGCGCAAAGCCAGAGACTCTCCGCGAGCGACAGCGAGATCAATGCCCTCCAGCACATCGAGGGTGCGCCCGCCCATGAGGTAACTCTTGCGCAGCGAGCGCGTGAGAACAAACGGCGCGGTGGCGGAGGTCTCACTCATGGCGCAACGCCTCCACGGGTTGAAGGCGGCTGGCTTTCCAGGCCGGGAACAAACCGGCCAGGATGCACGTCAAAAAGGCCGTGCCACAGATGACCGCCACGTCAGGCAATTGGATGGAGGCGGGCAAATTATAGACGTGATAAATCGAGGCCGGCAACAATTCGCTATGGGTGACCTTTCGCATGAATTCCAGAAACTCGTTGCGGTAGGCCAGCGCCAGCAGCCCCATGCCCAGACCGAGTCCGACGCCGAGCACGCCGACGACAATGCTTTGGCTCAGGAATATCCAAAGGATTTGGCGCCGCGTCGCTCCGAGCGCCTTGAGGATGCCGATCTCCCGCGTTTTCTGCACCACAAACGTGATCTGGCAATTGACGATCCCAAAGGCCGCCACAATCATAATAAAGAAAAGGAGGTAAAACATCATGTTCTTCTCCACTGCCAGCGCGTCGAAGATGGCCGGGTTCTCCTGCCTCCATGTGTAAACATCCATCCGCGGCCCCAGCGCCTCCTGCAACTGCCGGCCCGTCTCATCCGCCAGAAACGGGTCCCTCAATTTGATCTGCAGCGCCTGCACCCCTTCCTCCGCCACCCCTTCCAGGTCCCGCGCATCCTCCAGCGACGTGACAATGACGGAGCTGTTGTAATCGGGAAACCCAACGTCAAAGATGCCGCGCACGGTGTAATCCTCCGCCAGCACAACTTCGGCGTTGGTCTTGCCCATGCTCGCCTGCATTCGTTCCAAACTGCGCGCCGAATAGATAGCCACGCGGTCGCCAATGTCCAAACGCATGGCATTGGCGAAATCCCGTCCAACGACCAGCCCCTTGTCACTCAAATCAAAACCGCCGGCGACGATGCTGGTGGGCAGGTTGTTGACAGAGCCGATGGATTCAGGATCGACACCGAAGAGCAGCGGAGCCGCCTGTTTGGCGGGGCCAGTCTGCGGCTCAGTTTTCAGCAGGGCCTGCCCGCGAATGAAAGGCGAGACGCCGGTCACCGCCGCGTTGGTGGCGACGGTGCGCATGAGGGCCTGATAATTGGTGAGCGCCTGTTCGCGGTCCGCCGGGTACACCTTGAGGTGCGCGTCGAAGCTCAGGATGGTATGGCGCCATTCCTGGTCGAATCCGCTCATGACGGCGATGACGATGATGAGCACCGCCACGCCCAGCAGGACGCCGACGATGGAAATCACCGTGATCACCGAGACAAAGGTCCGGCGCGGTCGCAAATAGCGGAGAGCCAAAAACGCCTCAAAGGGCAACCTCGACATGCCCGCAAAGCCTGCCAGCCAGCGCGAACGAAGTCAACGAGAGGGCGTCTTCGGTCACAGTTCTCCGGCGTCCTGAAGGCGCTGGACTTCGGCGGTGTAACCCTGGCGGAAGGTCGGGTAACGCAAAACGCAGCCCAGTTCCATGCGCAGCTTGCGGTTGCTCACTCTTTTATTTGTCAGGGTGCGTTTGCCTCCCTCTTCTTCCGGGCCGAAGGGCGGCATGTTTTTTCCCAGCGTTTCGGAAAGCCAGCGAAAGAAATGAATCTGCGGAACCGGCTCATCATCGACGGCGTTGTAAATCTCGCCCGGCTGCCCGCTTCGGAGCGCGGTCACCAGGCTGGCGACAACGTCGTCCCGGTGAATCATGTTCAGGAGCCGCTCGCCGCGTCCGGGAATGCGCGCCTGGTCCTTCAGGAATTGCTGGAAAAGATGGCCGCGGCCCGGCCCGTATATGCCCGCCACGCGCAGGATGATGGCCGGGAATTTCCGATCGCGCGCCGCGTCCAGCAAGAGTCCCTCGGTTTGCGCCAGCACCCGGCCCGGTTCGTCGGCAGGCTCGGTCCGGCTGCTTTCCTTGACAACCGAGCCGTCGGTCTGGCCATAGACGCTGGTGCTGCTTGTATAGACGAATTTTTTGGGCGGCGCCGCCCCCAGCCATGCGAGCAGATTGCGCGTTCCGCCCAGATAGACCTTCCGGTAATCCTCCAGTCCGCCGCGGTTCGAAGAGACAGTATTGACAACCCAATCGAGCATCCGGGGCAAAGCGTCCGGTTCATCGGACCGGGTGATGTCGGCTGTGAGCGGCTCGACGCCGCAAGCCCGCAATTCCGCGTCGCGCCGGCCCGACCGCGTGAGGCCAAAGACCTCATGGCCCAGCCGGGCCAATTCCGCGCCCAGCGGCAGACCGACATAACCGCAGCCGAAAATCAAAACACGCATAGACGGGCTGTTGGGCGCATAAGGGAGACGTTAATCTTCATCGTAATCTTATTCCTGATCTCCATTCGATTAAGATTAAGATCAAGGGCGGGAAACCGCCAGTCAAAAAAGAAATGCGCCCGCTGAAAGGGCGCAACTCATTTGCCAGCAAAATGACTAATGTCCAAACACCAATGACGAAAGAATGACGAAGCCCGAATGACTAAACCGGCTCTGAGCGGCTCAATTTCGTCATTGAGTCATTTGGGAATTCTTTCGTCATTCGGATTTCGACATTCGTCATTTTCCGCCGGCGTATTGTGATTTTGCTCTTTGGCTGCTCCGACTTAGGTCCAAAAATTGAGATGCACGCCCGTTGAAAAGCCGGGCGGCGTGTGGAATACTGCTGACATGAAACTGCTGTGCGGGATTTTCTGCGCGATTTGCCTTCTGCCGGCGATGGCGGCGGATAAAATCACGGCGGTCACCGTGGACGGGGTTTCCTACACGGAGATTCAGGACGCCCACGTGGTCGCCGGCGGGCGGGTTGTTCTCCATTTCCCCGGCGGCGTCACGACGGCGAACGCGGATAAAATGCCAGGGGCCTTCCTG
Source organism: Verrucomicrobiales bacterium (assembly GCA_003138485.1). Classification (GTDB taxonomy): domain Bacteria; phylum Verrucomicrobiota; class Verrucomicrobiia; order Limisphaerales; family Palsa-1400; genus PLGF01. Next base: position 12,657 of record PLGF01000117.1, read on the forward strand.
GACTCGTGGGGGATCACGGCGGCGCAAATCAGCCTGTCCAAGGCGGCAGCGGAGCGGCAGGCGGAGCAAGCTCTCACGCAAGCGATTGCCGCCGGTTTTTTCAGGAAGGTGGACGATGTGATCTACGACTTGCGCAAGCCTCAAACAAATTGGACGAGGCTTTCGGGCGCAAAGGTTCTGCAGGTTGGCCAGGAGGGTGCGTTGCTGGAGCTTTCCTCCGATCAGCCCACCCCGGCGTTCGTCTTCCTGCGCAATGCGCCGGCCGGCGTCAGCGATCACGACACCATCACGGTCGCGGCCAAGCTGGCCGGGACGTTCAGCTACATCGACCGGTCGAATTACGAGCGAACGCTGCGGGCTTACGATTCGGGCCGCGCGTGCCAGCGCAACGAGATTCCGCCGGCGATGTTGAAAGAGGGCCTGGCTTCGCTGGCTCTGCCCGATGCGGCCAAACCGCGCGAGCGCACCATTGGCTCGCTGGAGGGCGATCCGCGGTTGCGCGGGATTGGATCGGGGTTTTTCGTAACCAAAGACGGCTATCTGCTGACCAATCATCACGTCGTCAAGGACGCGGAAAAGGTGGAGGTCGAGTATCAGTCACACGTGTTCAGGGCCAAAGTCATCGAGGTGGACAAGGACAACGACCTGGCGCTGCTCAAAGTGGAGGGGGGGAGTTTCCCGGCGCTGAGCATTTCGCGGGCGGAGTCGGCGGATTTGGGCCAGGAGGTGTTCACGATTGGGTTCCCGAACATCGTCATGCAGGGGATCGCGCCCAAGTACACGGACGGCAAAATCAGCAGCCTGGCCGGCATGATGGATGATCCCACCGAATACCAGATCAGCGTGCCGGTCCAACCGGGCAATTCCGGCGGCCCGCTCTGCGACGCCAATGGCCAAGTCGTGGGCATTGTGGTGGCGCGCCTGAACGACCTGACGGTGTTGCAGGCATCGGGCGCCGTGCCGCAAAACGTCAATTACGCCGTCAAGGCCCGGCACGCGCTGCGGCTGCTCCAGCGCGTCAAGGGTCTGGAATCGAGCCTGTCCCAGGCGGGAAAACCGGCCAATGCCGTCAAAACGGTCGAGAACGCCGTTGTGATGGTAAAAACTTATTGACAGCCTGCCGACTCAAGGCGGATAAAAACGGGGAATTTTTTTCTTGTTTCCGGGAAATAATCGTGAAAAATAGCCCGCCATGAAAGCAAAGGAAACTCCAACCCACACAAGCTAATGGCCGAACAAAACCAAAAACTATCGTTCACCGAAAAGGCCGGCTACAGCGCCGGCGACGCCGCGGCAAACTTCGTATTCATGACGATGATTTTGTTCCAGGCGAATTTTTACACCGACGTGTTCGGCATCAGCGCAACGGCGGCGGGCGCCATTTTGCTGGCGGCGCGGCTCTGGGACGCTTTCTTCGATCCGGTGATGGGAGTGCTGGCTGATCGCACGAACACGCGCTGGGGGCGGTTTCGCCCGTGGGTATTGTGGACCGCGCTGCCGTGGTGCGTGGCGATGGTGCTGGCTTACACGACGCCCAAAGGCTGGAGCGCCAGCGCGATGATCGCCTACGCGGCGATCACCAACATCATGTTGATGACGCTTTACTCGATGAACAACATGCCTTACTCGGCACTGGGAGGGGTGATGACGGGCGACGTGAACGAGCGCGCGAAACTGAATTCTTATCGCTTTATCTCCGTCAATGCCGCGCAGTTCATCGTGGGCGGATTCACCCTGCCGCTGGTGGCGAAGTTCGCCGTCGGCCACGACCGGCAGTACGCCTGGCAGATGACGATGACGCTATGGGCGGTGTTGTGTCTGGTGCTGTTTATCATCACTTTTGCGACATCGCACGAACGCATTCACCCCGTGAACGCGCAAAAATCCTCCCCGAAACAGGACTTCGCCGACCTGATTAAGAACAGTCCCTGGGCCGTGATGTTTGGCATGACGCTGTTTCATTTCGCGATGCTCTCCTTCCGGGGTGGCGCGCTCTATGATTATTATCATCATTACGCCGACAAGGCCGCGCTCTTCGATTTCGTGCAAAAGCTCGGGCTGACCGCGCCGGCGCTCGCGCCGGGAGCGCCCGCGCCCGGGGGCATCCTCGAATGGCTGGGCTACATCGTCCACGGCACACGCGAGAATCTGGCCGCCTCCAACGTCGCCGACGTGGCCAACAGCATCATCAACATGATTGGCACGGCAGTGACCATTGTCGTGATTCTGCTCTCGCCGTCGCTCGCCAGGAAATTCGGCAAGAAAACCGTTGCGGTCACCGGCTTCGCCCTGGCCGCGGTCAGCGCGTTTTTGTTTTATACTCTCAAGCCTGACGAGGTTACCGGCATGGTGGCGCTGACCGTCATCGGGGCGGTGTTCTATGCGCCGACGATTCCACTGATCTGGGCCATTTATGCGGACGTGGCGGATTACTCGGAGTGGACAACGGGCCGCCGCTTCACTGGCATCGTCTTCGCCACCATTGGCTTCGCGCTCAAAGCCGGGCTGGCGCTTGGCTCGGCGTCGCTTCTTTGGATGCTGGCCGGCTTCTTCCACTACGACTCCAAACAGGTCCCTGGAGCGGAGACCATCGAGGGCTTCCGCTTCTGCAGCGGCATCGTGGTGGGAATTCTCTTCACCATCTGCACCGGACTGCTTCTGGCGTACAAGATCAACAAGCGAATGACCATTCAAATGGCCGACGAACTTACGGAACGAAGAAGGAAAAGCGCGACGGCGTGACAACCATTCACCATGAAGCGATTGCTCCGGCTCCTGGGTTTCTGCTCTCTGCTCCTTGCCTTCAGGGCCGGCGCCGGGGCGCCCGCCATCATCACACCGCCGCGCAGCGTTACCAATAACTACGCGTCGGCCGCTGACTTTATAGTGGTGGCGACCAATGCGGCCTCCTACCAGTGGGTATTTAATGCCACGAATACTCTTGTCGGCGCAACCAACGCCACTTTGAGCCTGGACGATGTGACCAACGCCCAGGCGGGAAGCTACACGGTGGTGGTGTCCTCGTCCGACAACATTTCGGTGACCAGCGCGCCGCCGGCGGTGTTGACCATTGAGCCTGGGACGGTTGTCCAGTTCACCATCTCCAAATACCCGAACGGCGGGAGCAACAGTTTCACGGTCGCGCTTTTCGATCATGACAAACCGGCGACGGTGGAGAACTTCATCCATTATATCACCTCCGGCGCGTATTCGAACATGTTCTTTGACCGATGCGTTCCGGACTTTGTCCTGCAAGGGGGAAGCTACGTGACCTATGATCGGACCAATACCGCTAATCAGCTTCACGGGGAGGCTATATCTTCTGAATCAATCGTCTCCACGGGATTTCCGGCGCAAGTCGATAGCGAATTCGGCGTCGGCCCGCTGGTTCACAACACTTCCAACACGATTGCCATGGCGATGGGCAGCAGCTCCAATTCCGCCACCAGCGCCTTCTTCTTCAATCTGGTGGACAATTCGACGAACCTGGATACGAACACCGGCGGCTTCACCGTCTTCGGGCGGGTCGTGTCCAACGCCTACGTTTTGCAGTACTTCAACACGTTGAGTGCGCCGAGCAACGGCATTTTCGACCTGGACCAGAATATTCCAACGCTGCCCGTCAATTACAACGGGACGAACGCGCCGGCCAATTTAAATTTATTCTATTGCGATTTCACGTTTATATCCCCGACAAATCCGCCTGTGGATACCAACCCCCCAACGGTTTCGATTACCTTTCCTTTGCCAAATGCTGTCTTCACCAACGGCAGTTCGCTGACCGTTCAAGGGACAGCGTGGGATAATGTCGGATTGGCGGAGGTATTTTGTGAATTGACGGCGCTGGCAGGCATTTATGAGGGCGACCGCCTCACAAACGCCGCGGTGGGCGCCACAAACTGGTCGCTGGACCTGGTCGGCCTCATCGGAACCATCCAGCCGGGGGTTTACGAATTGACGGCCTTTGCCCAGGACGGAGCAGGCAATCTGAGCGCGCCAGACACGGAGTACTTCACCAATCTGGTCCGATTGACCATCATAACAAACCTCAACGGCACGCTCGCCACCAACGCGCCGCAATATCTGATGCCGGGACAAACGTATTCGCTAACGAACGCGCCCGTGGCCGGGCTACAGTTCTACTCCTGGCAGAATGGGGGCGTGGTGTCGATTGACCCGGTGGAAACGTTCACGGCGGAAACCAACTTCACGCTGGAGGTCACATACGTTTCCACCAACCTGCCCCCCGGCCTGACCATATCAAGTCCCGCCGCCGGTTCCCAGGCGCAAACGGCCAATGGCACTCTGACCCTCACGGGCACACTCCCCATTACCGTGACGAATGTAAGCTGCCAGCTTTTCTCCCATTCAACCGCGGTGACATCCAACCTATCTGCCACCATCAGCGGCACCAACTGGTCGCTGACGGTGAGCAATCTCGCGGGGCTGTACACGCTGGAAGTTGTGGCGATTGATTCATTTGGAATATCTGGATCGCTGTCGGAAACCTTCACGGCCTTGGTCGCCCCGCCCACCATCCTTTCCCAACCGGCAAGCCTCACCGTCAATGCCGGCTCCGCGGCCTACTTTAGCGTGACGGCCAGCAACGCCGCCAGTTACCAATGGCAATTTGGCGCAAGCCCCATCGCCGGGGCGACCAGCAGCACCTTGGCCTTGGACGACGTCAGCACCAATCAATCCGGCTTCTACAGCGTCGTTGTCACCTCCCCGGATGGGCGAACGACGAACAGCCAGCCGGCGGGTCTGACCGTGAGGCAAGGGACCATTGTTGAATTCACGCTGTCCCGTTACGCCGATGGCAGCAGCAACAGTTTCACGGTCGAGCTTTTCGATCAAGACAAGCCGGCAACGGTGGAGAATTTCATCCATTATATCACCTCCGGCGCGTATTCAAATATGTTCTTTGACGTATGCGTTCCGGGATTTTTCCTGCAAGGAGGCGACTACGTGACGTTTGACCGGACCAACACCGCTCCCGGTATTCTCAGAGAGGCCATATCTTCTGAAGCTGTGGTCGCCACTGGATTTCCGCCGCAAGTCGATAGTGAATTCGGCGTCGGCCCGCTGGTTCACAATACATCCAACACCATTGCCATGGCGCTGGGGCCAACCTCAAATTCCGCCAGCAGCGCCTTCTTTTTCAATTTGGCGGACAATTCCGCGAACCTGGACACGAACACCGGCGGCTTCACCGTCTTCGGGCGGGTCGTGTCCAACGCCTCCGTATTGCAGCACTTCAACACGTTGAGCGCGCCAAGCAACGGCATTAACTATGACATCACCGATGGTCTTACCAGCCTGCCAGTCAATTACAGCGGAACGAACAGGCCAAACGACGCCAGTTTATTTTATTGCGATCTCAAGTTTATATCGCCCACAAACCCACCGAAGGATACGACCCCGCCCACGGTGTCGGTTGACTTTCCGCCGCTGAACGCTGTGTTCACCAATGGCGCCCCATTGACCGTCACAGGAACGGCGTCGGACAATATCGCATTGGCAGAGGTGTTTTGCATATTGACTCCCCTCACCGGGGCCAATGCCGGCAAGGGCCAGACCAACGCCGCGGTGGGAACGACTAGCTGGTCGCTGACTTCCACCGCAGGGACGGGAGTTTACCAGTTGACGACCTTCGCCCAGGATGGCGCGGGAAACCTGAGCGCGCCGGACTCGAGGTACTTCACCAATATGGCGCGAGTGACCATCATCACAAACGCCGACGGCCAACTGACGACCAACCAGCCGCTCTACGCCGTGCCGGGCGTCCCGCTTTCCTTTCAGAGCGCGCCCGGGCCTGGAGAGCAGTTTTACAGTTGGGCCACTGGCGGCCAAACGTCGCTCAACCCGGTCGAAAACATCACCCCGAACAGCGACGTCACACTGACGGTGACGTATTATTCGCCCAACCCTTCCGGCGGCCTTGCCATAACAAGCCCCGCTTCCGGGTCCCAGGCGATCGTCGTCGATTCGGTTTTCCCGATCAGCGGCACGCTGCCTTCCACGGCCGCGCAACTGGAATGCCAGTTCTTTCTCAACTCCAATTATGTGTCAACCGAGCGCATCACCAACTTCAACGGCACAAATTGGTCGCTCACCGTGACAAACCTTGGGAACGGCGCCTGCACCGTGCTGGCCCAGGCCAGCAGCGCGGCAGGCGGAAGCGTCTTCGCGGAGACCGGCTTCTCGATTTTGAACCGACGACTGACGATCAACGTCGTGGGCGGCGGGACTGTCGTGAGCAATCCCGGGCCTTATGCCCTGCCCGGCACCTACACTGTCAATGAAAAGCCCAATTCCGGCCAGGTCTTTTATGGATGGAACGACGGAACCACAGTCACATTGAACCCGTCCAAGACATTTACGATTGTTTCGAACATTACTTTGACAGCGATGTTCATCACGAATGACACTTCCTTGAACGGCTTTTCCTTCACCTATCCGCCGGCGAACGCCAAACTGACCAATCTCACCTTCAACATGGAGGGAAGGCTGTCGGAATCGATCACTCAGCTAACCTGCCAGTTGTTCCTGCAATCCAACAGCGTGACGGCGGCGCCCCAATTTACGAGCAACGATTTCGCCGCCGGGAAATGGACGTTGCCCGTCGCCGATCTGGCGCCCGGGCCTTATACGGCGCTGGCGATGGCGCATGACAATAAGGGCCGCACCAGGCTGGTGAGGGAGAACTTCAATCTGCTGAAAAAATTGGTGGTCGGCATCCAACCGCCGAAAGCGGGCGGCGTTTCCGCCAGCCTGAGCGGGAAGTATCTCGAAGTGGGCAAATCCTACACCATTTCCGCCACGCCAGGCAGGGGCCAGATATTCGCGTTCTGGACCGGCCCGGTGGCCAGCAGCTTGAGCGCGAAAACCACGTTTGTCATGTCAAGCAATACGCAGTTGACCGCGAACTTTACCAACAACCCGTTCCCGGCGCTGGCCGGCACTTACACCGGGCTGTTTATGGACCCATCCAATCCGACCCCGACCAACTCCGGGTTTGTCACCCTGACCACGACCGGAACAGGCGTCTTTAGCGGCCGAATGATGTTTCCATCGCGCACTTATTCGATTCTCTGGAGGTTTCTTTACAACGGCCTTGCGGTATTGCCGTCGGCGAAAGGGTTTGATTCAAACGGTCTCGACTTGGTTTTGTCTCTCGATTTGACCAATGCCGACGGCATCATCAGCGGGTACGTCGCTGACGAAACCTCTTGGACAAACCTGTTGGTTCTCTATCGAGCCGCGGACCGCCTCACCGGCGCCAACGCGCCCGCGGCTGGAAGATACGCCCTTCTATTCCAGCCCGAAAATGACACCAACGGCCCGGTCGCCGAGGGGTATGCGAGCCTATCGCTCGGCAGCGGCGGCGTCCTGTCCTTGGGCGGGAGCCTCGCCGATAATTCCGCCATTTCGCAATCCGCCCGGCTGTCCAAAGAGGGCATCTGGCCCCTCTACATGGTTCCGTCAAGCTACCAGCGCAAGGGAATGATCATCGGCTGGCAAATAATCACCTCCTCAAACACGTGCGCGTCCATCGGCCCGCTCTTCTGGTTCAAGCCCGCTGGCGGCGCGGCCGCCAATCTGACTGCGACGGGCGCGAAGTTCGCGCCGCCGCCCGCCAACGGCGAATTTGAAATGGTCCTGCCCGGAGGAAGCACCAACTCGCTGCCCGTCAAGAAAGCCGGGCAATTTTCCGCCGTTGCGCCCATCGTGGGGATCACCCTTCTGCCCACCGGCGTTTTGTCCGGGAGCATTGAGACCAACAACCAGAGGCGTCCGTTCAAGGGTGTTTTCATCAGCCCGTCCGCGGGGGGAGGCGGTTTGATTCTTGACAGTAATGGCGGGACAGAGGGGTTCGAAATACTCCCGAAGCCGTGACGTACCCGCCAACCATGGCCACGATACTCATTGCCACGCGCAACCGGCATAAGATTGCGGAAATCCGCCAGATTCTTCCCGCGGACATCCCCTGCCTCAGCCAGGCCGATTTTCCCGGCGCACCCTCGATCACCGAAGACGCGGACTCGTTCGTCGGCAACGCGAGGAAAAAGGCCCAGGGCCTGGCGGCCTGGCTGGCTGGACGCGCCGATCTGTGGCCGCCGGATGTCGGAGCGGACGGCGCGCCTTTTTACGTTCTGGCCGACGATTCCGGCCTGGAGGTGGACGCGCTGGGAGGCGCGCCCGGCGTTCACTCGGCACGGTTTGCGGCTCTGGACGCCAGCGCCGCCAACGCGCCCGATGCGGCCAACAACGCCAAACTGCTCCGCCTGCTCGAAGGCGTTGCCGCGGAACAACGCACCGCCCGCTTCCGCTGCGCGCTGGCGCTGACCCGCCTGCGGCCGCCCCCCGCGCCCGGCGACCCCGTGATGTTCGACGGGTGCTGCGAAGGCCGCATCGCTTTCGCCCCCGCTGGCGCGGGCGGGTTTGGATACGACCCGCTTTTCATCCCGGAAGGCTGGACGCGGTCGCTGGCGGAATTGGGGGAATCCATCAAGAATACGTTAAGCCATCGAGCGCGCGCCCTGGCCAGCCTCCGCCACTTCTTGCTGGACGGAGGCTCCTAATCTTTCTCCTCCTTCCAGCGCGGCCCCAGGGCGTGACTGATGCCCAAGTGGTCGAGCACCCGGCCCACCACTGAATCGACCACCTGCTCGACCGTGGCTGGCCGGTGATAAAAGCAAGGGTTGGCCGGCAGGATGGTCGCGCCAGCCAGGAGCAACAGCTCAAAATTACGCACATGAACCAGGCTCAAAGGAGTTTCCCGCGGCACCAGGATGAGTTTCTTCTTCTCCTTCAATACGACGTCGGCGGCGCGGAGCAGAACATCTTCGCTGTATCCGTGGGCGATCCGGCCGATTGTGCCCATGGTGCAGGGGATGACCACCATGGCGTCAGGCGGATTGGAGCCGCTGGCGAAGGGAACATTCATGCCGCGGAGGTTGTGCATGCGGGCCCCTTCGGGCAGGCGTAATCCGCCGGGCAACTCCTCAGCCAGCACGGCCTGTGCGTAGCTGCTGAGGACGACGTGGATTTCGTGTTGGCGCGGGTCCAATTGGTCCAGCAGCCGCTGGGCGTAGAGGGATCCGCTGGCTCCGGTGATGGCGACGAGAATCTTCACAAGTTCTATCCGTTAAGGCCGCTCAAATAGGCCAGGACCAACTGCGGCAACTGCGCGCTGTAGCCCCCTTCCAATACGCTGAACGCCGGCAGTGCCATCCGCCGCACGCTTTCCCCCAGCCAATAAAAGTCCTCCGCCTCCAGCGTCCCCTGCGCCAGCGGGTCTTCCCGGTAGGCGTCGAACCCCGCGGCGATCGCCACCAAATCGGGCCGGAATCTTCCCAGCGCGTCCAGGGCGCGCGCCAGGGTGGCGCGGTACTCCTTCCTGGGCGTGGCGGGCTGGACGGGGAAATTGAAACAGTTGCCGCCCCGATTCTGCAAGCCCGTGCCGGGAAAGGCCGGGTGCTGGTGGATCGAAACGCAGGCCAGGCCCGGTTTATCAATCAAAATATCCTCCGTGCCGTTCCCGTGATGCACGTCGAAATCGAAGACTGCCACACGCCGGAATCCCCCCGCCCGCGCCTCCAGCGCGGCGACCGCCACCGAGTTCAGGTAGCAAAAACCCATCGCCCTATCCGGCGTCGCGTGGTGCCCGGGCGGACGCAGCAGGCTCAAGGCCGTCTCTCCCGCCCGCGCCGCAGCCAGCGCGCGCAAGGCGCCGCCGGCAGCGCGGCGGGCGTGTTGGCCGATGCGAGGATGGGCCGGAGTGTCGGCGTCAAAATCGTCGGGCAGTTCCAGGCGCCGCAAGTGTTGCGGCGTGTGGGCGCGCAGGATCGCCGCCTCATCGGCGTCTGGAGGCAGTTCCCAGGACAGCGCCAACTGATCCTGCGCCTTGAGGAAGGCAACCGTCCGGCTGATGCGCTCCGGGCCTTCGGGATGGCCGGGAAGGAAGTACTCCGCGCAGCGAGGATCGGTGATGATGGTCACGACCGAAACTTAGAGCCGCTTCTCGTCCGCGTCGATGAAATCGACAAAGGTTTGAATATCGTCCCGGCGGCCCAGCCCGGCTTCTTCCTTGCGCATTTTCAGGCGGGCCTTCATCGCGTCGTCCTCGCGCCCGCGATTGAGCACGAATTCGGCAAACGCCTTTTTCTCCGCCTCGGTCTTTTTGACATTCTGGCGGACCCAATCGGCGACCTGGCCGTCGGTGACCGAGTCCTTGACCGCGGCGAGGAACGTTTCGGCGGTAACGCCCGCCGCTTTGAGCCAGGCGGCATCGAACCCCTTGGTGAAGTTCTCCTGGTAATCGCTATGCAATTTGCCAGCCAGGTGAAGCCGGATTTTATCGACGAAGCGGGGCAAATAGACCCAGCCGGACATAAGTTCCCGCGGACTGCGGGGATAGATAATGGATTCCATAATTCCTTTCTAACTGACTCCGCCCGGAGCGTGTGACAGCGGGAGCTTCTCCCAAACCGCCACGTCGTCGGCGCAGCCGATGGACTCCAGGTAGGGCTTGTTCCACTCTTCCACGGCCCAATCATCAGGCGGACAAATGCAGTTGGCCACTCCGTTGGCCAGATACAGGGCGGCGGCGATGGAAAAAACGCCCGGGGGAAATCCATCGGGCTTTTCCTGGGCGGCGATGGCTTCGACGACGGGGGTGGGCATGCCCCACAGTTCCAAGAGGTAGGCCGTGATCTGGGGCGTGCCGGTCTGAAAGACCTCCCGCAGGCGCGGAGCCAATGGAGACTTGGATTGGCGGGCCGCGTCGCAGGCGGCCTGGAAGCGGTCCGGGAAATTATCAATAAGAATCAAACGCCCCGTCTCGTGGAGCAGACCGGCCAGGAAGGCCTCCTCCGCCATCTTGCGCGGGAGTTGTTTCTCCTGGCAAATGTGCTGGGCCAGAAAGGCCGTCTCCCAGCAATGGTTCCAGACCCTGGTCACCTCCAGTTCCGGGTGGGCCAGCTTTTCGTAGTGCCGGAACAGGCTCTGCGAAAAGACCAGAGCGGCAATCAGGTCCGTCCCCAGGCAGAGGACTGCATCAATCGGGCTGGTGATAAGGTATCCCTGTCCAAAGAGCGGCGAATTGGCCAGTTGGAGCACCTTGACCGAAAGGCCGGCGTCGGCGGCGACCATGCGGCCAATGGCGGAGCTGCCGTGGCGATGGTCTTCCAACTCGGCCAACAAAGACTGATGCACCTGCGGCAGCGAGGGAATCGAGCGCAGGGAGGCGATGACCGTTTGCAATCCGGGGTCGGCTATCCGTTCGCGGGCGGCGAAGCCGCGCTGGATCA
>PLGF01000113.1 GCA_003138485.1 Verrucomicrobiales bacterium
GGGTCAGCCTGGCCGAAAGCGCCGATTACAAGGCAGCCAAGGCGAGAACCTTGGGGCGCGCGCGATGGAATAATTCCTGAATCTCCGGAACGTCCGGCACGCGGGCGCGGGCAAAGGCCGTCTCCATTTGGTCCCTGGTCAAGCAATCCTGCTGGAGCAAGAATTGGATGTCTTCTAAATCATCTTCATCCGCGCGTGCCATCTTGGTCAAAATAAGGNNCCCGCGAAGCCATTGTGTCGAAAATCGAAACATCCGCGAAGCGATGCGAGTAGCGGAAAGCGAACTCGTCAACGTAGGATTGCAGATAGCGGCGGCTGACGGAATGGTGTGTCCCATCAATGCTCCGTTTGAGTTGCGACCAAAATCCGTCAATCGTCTGTGTGTGGACGCGGCCCGCAACGAACCGCCCCGCCGCGTGATTGATGCTGGAATGGCGGAAACCAAACCCCGCGACATGGTTGTAAGCGGGCAATTCGTCTGTGATTACTTGCGCTCCGGGCGTGACATTTTCGCGGATGATAGGGATAAGAGTTTGCGCGTCAAAATTAGTGACAACTTGTGCGGTGACTCCGCCCCGGCGCTCCGCAATGCCGACCACTGGCGTTTTTCCGATTGCGCCGCGCCCACGTTTTCCCCGCCTCTTTCCCCCGATATAGGTTTCATCGGCTTCCACAATTCCCGCCAGCATGTCTTTTCCACCATGCATCAATGCGCGGATTTTGTGCCCCATCCTGTGCGCGGTCTTATACGTGACACCGAGTTGCCGCATAAGCTCTGCCGCCGCGACTCCGTTTTTGCTCTGCGAGAAAAGGAAAATCCCAAAAAACCACAAGCGGAGCGGTGTCTCCGACTTGTGGAAAATAGTGCCAGCGGTGGGGTAAATCTGCGCCCCGCACCACGCGCAAGAGTAGGCTCTGCGCCCGGCGATGCGATGGAAGCAATCGGACTTTCCGCACTCGCATTTTCCCCCGTCGGGATAGCGAGTGCGGAAAATGAAGTCCAAACAAGCCGCGTCGTCTGGAAAATCCGCGTTAAACTCTTTCAGGTTGTATTTCATTTACGGCAATCTTCCTACGGGGCCAGCCGTGGCGCGGCAATGGAGTGGATGCAGTCCGTCTGGTGGAGCGGGCACAGGGCGATAGGTATGCCCTGTCAAGTCACCATTGGTTATGCGGGGCGGCGCACATGGGATCAACCCCGCTTGCTGACGGCGGGAATAGCGGACATAATACAGATGTGTGCGGGCGTGGACAATCCACGGCTGATTAGCGATATATTCCAGACTCGCCCGACACGCCGCGATTACCGCATCGCGGACACCTCGTTCAGCGTTAATGTCAATTCGATTTTTCATCTTAGCCTTTCTTTTGTGGCCATTGCCCGCGCCAACCGCAGCCAGGCGTGTGGCAGCAGACTGTGCGGAGCGGGCGGATTTTTCCCGTCTGGGCTATGTCGCGTCCGAAATGTTCCCCGCCGCACGCGGGGCAGACAAATAGGGATATCGGCCTGCCGCCCAGCTTGCCATTTTCTCGGCAAGATGCGGATTTCTTTTCCGTCTTGGCCTTACCGCCAAGACGGCCTAATGCTTGTGCGTGCTTATTCATGCGGTTTCCTCCACGGGCGCCTCCGCAAATTTTTCGTTGGCCCAATCCCGCAAAAAATCTTTAAGCGCGTCATTGTCAGGGCGCCCATATTGACAGAGACTATGATAGTCCCATTGCCCGTCGTTGCCGTAGATCAATTCTGTGGGCGTTTGCCCATCAATCTCCACCAGCAGATAGGCGTTGCGGGCGTCATCTTCCCCCTCCCAATGGATTGTCCCAGTGATCTCCATATCCTCCATATCCACGAGCAATTGCGCAGCCAACGTATTGGTGGCGGGGTCATCTCCGTGGTCTGTCTCGATATTGCGAGCGGCCTGCAAATGCTCAATCACGCCGCCAAAGTCGCCATCCGTGTAAGCTGTAGCAGCGGCGTCAAGCTCCTCCGCCACACTGTCCGCCGCCTCGCGTGTCCTCTGCGCAAGGTCAACCAGGCTCTCGATCTCGCCCCATGTCAGAGAGCAGTCCCACTCTTTGATTTTTGCGGCCGCGTAGCTGTCTGCGCGCTCGGCCCAGCTATTGATCTCACTGATACGGTCCGCGTTGTCCTCCGCGGGGCCAGTCAGAGCGGCCAGCGCCTCAGTCCGGTAGGTGTCCGTAGTATTGCCATCGTCCAGCCATCCATACTCCACCGCCTGCACCTCGATGTCCCCCCGCTCATCATCCCGCGTGATGTGTGCGCCATAACTGCCATACCATTCCTCCGCCGACTCGTAGGACACGTTGGCATTTGCTGCCAGCATCAATGTTTTGCTTTGAATGTTTATTCTCATATTTTTATCTTTTTTTGGCGGGCGTTATTACCTGCCTATGGTGGTAATATATCCTATACGCTTAGGTTTGTCAACGGATATTTCACGATTTTTGCAAATACTTAATACTAAGCGATATGAACACATATTATGAACTCCTTAACAACTTGCGATTACCTGCAATCACGGGATAGTCGCCAAATAAGGTCAATACTTGCAGGCCGGAAGACCGCCAACTTCCGCAAACCCGCGTCGAGTCGCAAGCGCCGGTCAAACCAATCCGGTTGCAGGATGACATCGGTTTCTCGGAAAAGATGGGTCAAGTAAAGACCATCCGGCTCCAATTCCGCATTTGTGCGTTGCACGGCCTGCCAGAAGTCTTCATGCGCGTCGGGCGGTTGCAGCCAGGCCAGCGGCAGAATGCCGTCCACGTCCTGCGTGTTGTGAAAATGATCGGGCGCAGGAGAATAGCCCAACGCCAGCGCCGAACGACCAAAAAGAGTGATTTTCAGCCGGCAAGCTGAGGTGCTGGTCGAGTGTTCTGAGAATGCGAAGCGGGTTGCTCATGCGGGAGGTTCGCGCCGCCGAAGCCACTTGATGTCCGGGCCGCCCGTGAAAGAGGTAACGCCGGTTTGGCTGACAAAGCGGGACCAGTGGGGGAGAGCATTCTGAGGACACGCCAGCCGCTTGGGCAGGTGGCGAAGCAAATACGACCAAGGTTGCGCCTCCGGCGCAAAACGCGCCGCCACGGTGGCGATATGGAGCAATACCGGTTCCACCCTTTCCATCACCGCGAGTCTGGCGAGCTTGGGGGTGTTGGTGCGCGGTGAACTCAGCAATTGCGCGGCGACGCGAATGAACGTCGAGTTGTATGGATGCTGGCCAAGACACAATGCCACAGCGAGTTCTTCATCGCTCAACTCAGGATCGTCGGGAGGGAGGTCTTCGGGAAAATCCCGCTCGTAGTGGCTGGCTCCCCGACCGACGGCACATTTAACCAGCCATTCGCCGACACGATCTTCCGGGCAACCACACATCTGGCAGATCTTGCGCAGCAATGGTGACACATGAACGGCATCGCCGAGCCGTCGGGCCAGCGGCGGGTTGCTCAATCGTTCAATTGTTTCCACCCCAAAACTATAACATGGCGGCGATGGGCCTGGCGAATTCCTTTTTTAGGTGCCGGGGAAAATATTGTGTTTATGCTCATCCGCGCTAAAATCATGCCGTCTATGAAGAATTCTTTAGGCGCTAAAACCCTTGTTTACCCGACGCCCGTGTTTGTGGTGGGGACCTACGATCACGAGGGCAAGCCCAACGTGATGACCGCCTCGTGGGGCGGCATCTGCTGCTCCCAACCGCCTTGTGTCGCCGTGTCGCTGCGCAAGGCTACCTACACTCACGGCAATATCCTGGCTCGAAAGGCCTTCACCATCAGCATCCCGTCGGAAGGGCACGTCCGGGAGGCGGATTACTTCGGAGTGGTTTCCGGCAGGAGCGGGGACAAGTTGGCGGCCGCGAAGTTGACGCCGGTGAGAAGCGATCTGGTGGATGCGCCGTATGTGAAGGAGTTCCCTCTGATCGTGGAATGCAAGCTGGCCCATGTCTTTGAGCTGGGTCTCCACACGCAGTTCGTTGGCGAGGTCGTGGACGTGAAAGCGGACGAGAGCGTGATGGGCACAGGCGGCTTGGCTGATATAACCAAAGTCAAACCTCTGGTGTTTGCGCCGGACACGCAGGGCTATTACGGGATTGGCAAGTTCATTGGCCAGGCATTCTCAGTTGGTCGCGCATTGGAATGATTGCCTCGGGGGAAATCATGCGCGCACGGTTTCCACTTTGACAATCAGCCATTGGCCATCGATTTTGCGGAGGGTGAATTTCATTTGCCGCTCGATGGTGTCCCGCTCGCCGGGGACCCGCGCCAAGGCCAATACATCCGCCACGGCGGATTCCCGGTCCGCGTTCACAATAATGGTGACACCGGGAAAGGTGACGCTCAAAGCCTGCACCGCCGCCCGCGCCGCCATCGCCGCCTGCCGAATCTCCTCCCGCCCGGCGAGTCTGTGTTCCTGGCGGTCCGGAAGCTCCACCTGGACATCGGCATTTGTCGAGAAGAAATCTCCCAGGTTATCCGCGGCGGCCAAAGTGGCCAAACTGCCTTCGCCGGATCCGAATGAGGCGGCACGGGCGACGCCATCCAGTTGCTTGCGAATGAGCCGTTCGGCGCTGGGATGCAAAGCCGTCCAAGCCCAAACGCCCAGCGCGGCGACGACAGCGAGTAGAATCAGGCGCGACCATTTCATAAGAGTGGCTTCCCTACAATCTCCACGTTTCCCGGCAACATGGCAAGTTGAGGCATTTGACGCACTCACAATTAAACAACCGTGATCGCATTTGGATTCGGATTTTTAAATCCGCCGGAATCTGAGGCTCTGGTCCCGTTCGCCCGCCTCACGCGCGCCAAACAAGATTGACGACTTGGCCGTGGTCCTTGTGCGCGTGGTCCAGGCAGCGGAGTTCAAGACGCGCACCACCCGGTTTCAACATGGCATGAACCCATCCATTGGGACGCCCTTCGTCGAATAGGTAGGCGACGGGCGGAAAATTGACCAGGCACAGCCCGCTTTCATCGTGGGTGACGCCCCACCGATGCGTGTGGCCGAAGAACCAGGCCTTGACGTGCCGGCGCGGGCGCAAAATCTCCAGCAGCTCCGTGGTGTCCTCCAGCGAAGCGGCTGCGCCAAGGAGGGAATCGAGCGGGCGTAGAATCCCCATGCTCTGCGCGCTTCTTTCCAGGGGGCTGCCCATGGCTCCAGGCAGGGCGGGATTATGATGAACGACGATGAGGGCCGGTTTGTCCGTGTTTTGATCCAGAGCGCGGGCGAGCCAGGCCCTTTGGACGCCGCCCAGTATTCCCGGGCTTGCACCCGTCACCATCAAAGAATCGAGCACAAACCAATTGGCGTGCCGGGTCCGCACAATGGCCGTCTGGCGCGCGGGCGGATTGACAAGCGTTGATTTATCGTCCGGCAGGGTCGTCCAGAAATGCTCGCGCTGATCATGATTGCCCAGCGCCAGATGAATCGGCAAGCCGTGCTCGCGCATGGGCCGCAGCAAACCAAGCACGGCCGCGTAATCCGCCACCTCACCGCTTTTATAGGCAAGGTCGCCGCTTATCAGCACGCCGGAGACAGGTTCGGGCCGCGCCACAACCTCTTCCGTCACCAACCGCAAATTGCGGGTCATATTGACGTTGCCGTGGATCAAATTGGCGTCCGCCGCAATGTGAATATCCGAAAGCAATGCCCAACCTTCCCCGTCGGCGGTTGATTTGGGCGTGGCGCATCCGCCCGCCAGCATGAGAGCCGAGGCGGCCAGCGAACGCTTGAGGAAACGTCTCCGGGAGATAGGCGGCAGATAAACCGGCATTGGAAAATCATACGCCATCCCCGCCCCGCCGTCGAGCAAAACGGTGAGCTGCCCTCGCCCCGCTTTTTTCCTTCTTCCGCATTGCGATTTCCCGGCAAGACTTTAGCTTTTTCCCGTGATCGACCCTCTGCCGAAAGTCACCGTCATCATCGCGGCCCGCCCGGACCAGTGCGAAGTGCGCGCGGTGGCGGCGGCCCGGCAACTGGATTATCCGCCGGAAAAGGTGGAAATCCTCCTGGCTCGCGGCAAACAGCCCTCTGTTCAGCGCAACGCCGCCCTCCGCGCCGCCGCGGGCGAAATCATCTACTTCCTGGATGACGATTCCCGCCCCCTGCCGGGAAATCTCCGGCGCGCCGCGGACCAATTCAGTTCCGCGGACGTGAAAATGGTGGGCGGTCCGAACGTGTGTCCGCCGGAAGCGCCCGCCCTGGAACAGATGTTCGCGCTGGCTATGGGCGCATGGCTGGCGTTTGGGCCTAGTTGCGCGCGTTACCGGAGCGTCGGCCGTTTGCGGGCCACCAGCGAGAAGGAACTGATCCTCTGCAATCTCCTGGCCCGGCGCGACGCCCTGCTGGAACTGGGAGGATTCAACGAGGCGCTGTATCCGAATGAAGAAAACGCCCTGATGGACGAATTGCAGAAACGCGGCGGCCGCCTGCTCTACGACCCTCAGCTCCTGGTTTATCGCCACCCGCGTCCAACATTCAAGGCCTTCCGCAAGATGCTCTTGAACTACGGCCGCGGCCGCGCGGAACAATTCCGTCTTCATCCGACCCTCCGTTCCGCGCCGAACTTCGTTCCGCCGCTGTTTTGTTTGTTTTTGGTGGCGTTGCCGTGGCTGCCGCCGGTGGCGCGCTGGGCGCTGGCGGCCTACGGCGCGGCGGCGTTTGTCCAGGCGGCGGCCATTGTTCCTGTCAAGAAGCCGCATTGGCTGCCGGCCATGCTCGGTTTGATCTTCACCAGCCACGTCTTTTATGGCCTGGGTTTCTGGCGCGGCTGCTTCACCAGCCCCAAACCGCCGCCCCCGGCCGTCTCAGCGGAAGTGACGCTGGAGCGGCTGTGATTGTTAATAAAACACGATTCCCCTTGCGTTCGCGGACGGGATGGGATATCAATGGCGCGTTCTTTGAAAGTCGAAGGATGGTTATCCATCCAAGCCGTAGCCAACGCTGGGAACCTCGTGAGATTCGAGGACGGTTGCGCCACTGTGACGGGTTACAAACTCCCAACGCCACTGGTTCCATTTCGTGGACCGGGAAGGCGGGAGCAAGGTCAGATACCCCCTAGTCAGGACATCAGCGCGGTTACGCTCGTCGGGCCGGAATCAATTCCGGCCACTTCTCCGACAAAGAGAAGGATGAGGCCAGCCCGCCGCAACTGTTTTGCCGCGGACTCTTTGAATGCCTTCATTCTCGGTTTTGCCGGAGTCTGAAGGTTTTTTGCTTTTCAGGCTTCGCTCTGGTCTCTCAATCGCAATCGTTCCGTTGATAGATCAGTCATGAAAATAAGATCGTTACTGGCGCCGGCCCTGGCCGGCTTGTCCCTGCTCTGCGCCGCGCGCGCGGCCACCATCACCGAGAATTTTGCCGCCAATCCGTTGCAAAACGGCTGGCAAATTTTCGGCGACACCAACCTGTTCCAGTGGGATTCCACCAACCACTTGCTCGACGTCACCTGGGATTCCTCCCAATCGAACAGTTATTTCTACCATCCTCTGGGCGCCATTCTGGGCACCAACGACAGTTTTTCCATGTCGTTTGATTTGGTTCTCCAGGACTATGCCATCGGGGTAAATCCAGGCTTTCCGTCGGACTTTCCCATCTCCACCGGGTTGCTCAATTATGGCGAGGCGACCAGCGCGAATTTTTTCCGGAATGGCTATCCAACCCAGCCGGACTTGGCCGAATTTGACTTCTACCAATGGGACGACGTCGGAGCCTACCCCGACACCAATACCGTCTGGCCGGTATTTGTTGACAGCTCGAATGACTTTTACTACGCGGGCGACAGTTCTTACGGCGTGGTGGAATTGCCGGTGAACATCGCGATGCATGTCGCCATGATTTACACGGCGGCCGATGAGACGTGTGTCCTGAGCATCACCACCAATGGGGTGCCGGTCCTTCCGAGCATCGTCGTGGATTTGAGCGAAATGGGCACGAATTTCGGCGATTATCATCTGGACGCCTTCGCGGTGGAAAGCTACTCCCAGGTCAATTCGGAACCTCCCGGTTCGATCCTGGCCCACGGCACGATTGCCAACATAGTTCTGACGGTGCCGCCGCTGCCGGTCACTCTCTTGCAAGCTGCACTCACCAATGGAGTGGCGCAGGTGCAATTTGCCTCTCTCACCAATTGGAACTACCTTCTCTTCAGCAGCCCCGACCTTGTCACATGGTCCCCCAACGGACCTGTGGCCGCCGGGACGGGCGGCAACCTGATCTTGCAAGACACCAATTCAATCCAGTCGTGCCAGTTTTATCGCGTGGCCGCCCTTCGGACGGATTAACGACCTGTGAGCGAATCGGAACAAAAGACCTGCCCGCGTTGCGGGGCCCGGTTTTCATGCCGCGCTCCCAACGCCTGCTGGTGCGGCCATTTCCCTCGGCTCGCTGCCGTCCAGGCGGCATCCGACTGCCTTTGCCCGGAATGCCTTGGGCAGGCGGTGGCGGCTGAGCGCGGCATGACCCCGTGCGAGCAAGGCACGCCACCCGCAAAAACCGCGCCCCAAGCATTCACACTCATCGAACTTCTCGTCGCCATCGCGGTCGTCGCCATCCTTGCGGGCATCCTCCTGCCCGTGTTGAGCCGGAGCAAAATGAGCGCGCAAGCGGTCAAGTGCGGCGGCAATCTTCGGCAGTTTGTGATGGCGGGGCAGATGTATTGGGATGACAATAACGGATTCACCTTCCCTTACGTCGGCGCCACCACGACCAACGGCACTTATTATTGGTTTGGTTTGCTTGGGCAGGGCGCGGAGGAGACCCGCTCTTTCGATCCCGCCAGCGGCCCGTTGTATCCCTGGCTCGGCACAGGCGTGGATTTCTGCCCCGCCTTCGCCTATTCCTCGCCGCAGTTCAAGTTGAAGGCCTCCGTGCCGACTTGCGATTACGGTTACAATACCTCCCTCTACGCGCCTCCCCTCAACACGAGAAAACTGGCCGCGCCTTCCCATCTGGCGTTTCTGGCGGACTCCGCCCAGGTCAACACCTTTGAAGCTCCCGCCTCCTCCTCGAAGCCGATGTTCGAGGAATGGTATTATATTGACTATGAAGTCGGCCTCCCCAGCCCGCAGTCCAACACCCAATTCCGCCATCAACAACGCGCCAACGTGGTGTTTGTTGACGGCCATCTCGCCTTGGAGCGAATGGTCCCCGGCAGTTCCGACCCGCGTTTGCCCGCCCAGTTGATCGCCTCCCTCCCCGCGGAAATCCTGCAACCCTGAAGCCGGAAGTGGAGAGGAAACCCCATTGCCCCGCCGCTTGAAATCGATGCCGCTTTCTCACGCCTGGAGGCGATTGCCCAAGCCCCGCCGGCCCTTGGCGCAACTACGTCTCCCCGCTCCGCCCCAAAACGTCCGAAGCCCGCGGAGGCTACTGATTCCCGGCCGCCATCAACTGCAGGGCGATTTGCTTGGAAAGCTCGTGCGCTTCGACCAAATCCCCGCCGACGGACCCGCGCACCTGGACGTCAACCTCGCTGACCTTGCTGTCAACGGCGAACACCTTGACCCACACCTTGTGCTCGTTGACCTTCGCCTCAAATGAATTATTGACAGAATTATCCACCAGCAGCTTCCCATTCCGGTTCAGCACCACGCGCGCGGCGGCCGCCAACTGGTTCACCGGCCTCTCGTAGCGGTCCGAGATCGTGTCGCGCCCAATGGGCAGCCCCCCCGTGGAGCGCCCGTCATTTGTCCCCACGCAGCCGGACGCCAAAACCAGCAGACCCGAAAACATCAGCGAAAAACATGCTTTATTCTTCATATCGCCCACTATGCAACCACCGCCGCCGCCCGCGCAAGCACGAACGTGACCTTGCCGGCCCCGCTTTACTGCCGCAGGAACCTCCGGCGGGGGCCTGCCTCCCGCAAATCCAGCGGATGAATGCCGAACCGCAAGCCCCCCCCGCCGGGGCGCAGCCGGAAATCCCCCCCTTCCGGCGCGATGAACTCCGGATCAAAAAACGCCGAATGAACATCGCGGCCCCCGCGCCGCCACGCCGCGAAATCGACCACCCCGTCCAGCGGCGGGTGCGACGGCCCGGTCCGCGTGTCAAAATAAAGGTTGTGGTCCATCTCAATCCCCGCCCCCCCCCAGTTCCCGCCGAAAACCTTGCCGGAACTCAAATAGATGATGTTGTTGCTGAAAGTGAACGAGCGACGCGGCTCCGCCCGCGTCCGCGCCAGCTCGCATTCCCGGTTCAGCGCGAAGATGTTGTTGTAGAATAGATTGCTCTCCCCGTAATGCTGATGCATCCCCGCGCTCTGGCAGCGGTACACGATGTTGCTTTCCAGCACGATCCCCGAACTGCCCTCGTCGGTGTAAAGTCCCCAGCCGCCGTACACCGACACGTTCGCGTCATGGATAAGATTCTCCCTCACCACCGTCCCCGGCTGCACGCCCAGCGTGTAAACGCCCCCCATGTCGCTCAACATCCCCTGGCCGTAATCGTGCAGGTGATTCCACTCGATGATGTTCCCCCGGCACGCGTTGGGCGCGTAGCCCCAGGACCATCCGACAGAAATCGTGCTGTAAAAACTGTGGTCGATTTCGTTGTGCGCCACCAGGTTCGACGCGCTTAACAGCACCAGCACCCCCACCGCCGGCGCGCTCACCACTCCGATGTCATGTATATGATTGTCGGATACTACGTTCCCAAAATTGGGCGCTTCCATCGCTTCCCGCGCGTCCGAGTCCCCCAAACGCACCCCGCCGCCGCCCAAATCTTGCATCTCGCACCCGATCACCCGGTTGCTTTCACATCCGTGTCCGAAGTCGACGGCGTAGCCGCCCAGCCGGGTGAACATACATTGTTCAATGGCGCAACGCCGCGCGAATCGAGCCTCCAACGCCGCCCCGACCTCCACCGCCGCCTGGATGTCCACGTCGCTCCCGCCCCTCAGAGGCCAGTCCGCCCCCGCGAAAGTCAGGCCCCGGAAAACGATGTCATGCACGGGGCTGTTTTCCCGCCCTTCCAGCCGCGCCAGATCGTAGAGGCGCGGCGCGGTGATCCTCGCGCGCGCCACATCTTCGCCCTCCACCGCGCGATACGTCACCACTCCCGAAGCGCGGTCCAGCCGCCATTGGCCGGGCCGCAAAGCGACCGCCGCGTTGTCAATGTAAAACCGCGCGTTCTCCTCAAAATTGTTCGGCAGCGCGTCGCCCGCCAGCAATGCCACGTTGGTCCCCTCCCTCACCTCTTGAAGCTGATTCCGCGTCTGCGCCCAGGCTTGCAGCGTCACCAACTCCGCGTCCCCGCTCCCCGCCCATTCAGGCCGGATGTCGCCCGCATGAAAATGCAACTGGAGCGGATGCCCCTGCACCGCGCCGGCCACACGATAAAAGCCCACCCGTGGAAGCCGCGGCCGCTGGGCGCGCGCGCCATTGACAAAAAGCTCATGAAAAGTCCAGCCGCCGCCGCGCGCCCCCGGCGCCTGGGCCTGCCACAAATTTGGATTGACGCTGGAACGGCCCCAGCCCGTGATGGCGGCGTCGCCGCATATCACCGGCCTCTCGCGGCGATATGCCGCCACGAGCAACCCCGAATCCGCCGGCGTGAACACCAGCGGCGCGGTCAAATGGTAATCGCCCTCGCGCAGGATAATCTGGATGGGCGCCGCCCCCTTTGCGCGCGCGTCGCGAGACCTTGTCAGGGCTTGGGTCAGCGTGGCCAGGGGGCCGTCAGTGTGGGTGGCGTTGGCCGCGGGCTGCCCGCCCGACCAATGGTCGTTTCCGAAAGGCGCCACATAAAACGTCACAGGTCCCGCCTGGACGCTGGCGGCCAATACCCACGCCGCCGCCAGCCAACGCATGCGCGCCGGGAAACTCATGTCAATCGCGAAAATTCTGAAAACTCACCGCCACCGGAAATTCATGCCCGCGCACCGCCGCTATCACCGCCTGCAAATCGTCCCGGCTCTTGCTCGTGACGCGGATCGCGTCGCCCTGAATTTGGGTGGTGACTTTGAATTTGGCGTCGCGAACAAATCCCGTGATTTGCTTGGCGACAGCCTGTTCGATGCCCTGCTTGATTTTGACCACCTGCCGCGAATGGCCCAGCGGCGAAACTTCCGCCGGCAGCGACTCGACGCTTTTCATGCTGATCTGGCGTTTGGCCAGCTTGTTGATGACCATTTCGTGGAGCGCGTTGATCTTGAACTGGTCGGGGGCGGCCAGTTTGATCTCATTTTTTTCCAGCGTGATTTCCGCGTTGCTCCCCTTGAAATCAAACCGGTTGGCCAGTTCCTTTTTCGCCTGGTTCACCGCGTTTTCGATCTCCATCGAACTCACTTCCGATACTATGTCAAATGATGGCATGACGGCATTTTAGTAACGCCTCATGCGCCGCAGCCAGAAAATTCCCGGCCTTTCTTGGATTTGAGGCGCATTGGTGCGGTTTTGCGCGAATGAGCTTGCGGCGGCGGCTCCGGCTGAGTTTCATTGGTTGCTGGAAGTCGCATCAAATGGAGAACTATCCAAAGCATTATTGCGGAGTCTTCGGCGTTTACGGGCATCCCAACGCCGCCGAACTGGCCTATTACGGCCTGTACGCGTTGCAGCATCGCGGGCAGGAGAGCGCGGGCATCGTCGCGTGCGACGGCCGGCAATTCCGCGAATACAAGCGCATGGGGCTGGTGTCTCAAATTTTCACGGGCGAAATCCTCCACGATCTCGTCGGCCACATGGCCGTCGGCCACACCCGCTATTCGACCACCGGGTCCTCCCACCTCCGCAACGCTCAACCGCTGACGGGCGACGGCAAACGCGGCCAGATCGCCATCGCCCACAACGGCAACCTCACCAATGCGGCCAAACTCCGGGAGGAACTGGAGGCCGGTGGCGCCATTTTCACAACGACGGTCGATAGCGAAATCATCCTTCATCTCCTCTGCCAGCCCTCCGTGGGGGGCAACGAGAACAATCTGCTCCAAACCGTCCGCCGCCTGGAGGGGGCCTATTCCCTGGTCATCATGACAGAGCAGGAGATGATCGGCGTTCGCGACCCCTTTGGCTTCCGTCCGCTCTGCCTGGGACGGCTGGATGAAGGGTGGGTCCTGGCGAGCGAAAGTTGCGCACTGGATTTGATCTCCGCCAGGTTCGAGCGCGACATCGAGCCGGGAGAGATTGTCATCATTGACAAAAACGGCCCGCGCAGCCTGCAGGCCTTTCCCGCCCACACCGCGCGCGCGTTCTGCATTTTCGAGTACGTCTATTTCGCAAGGCCGGACAGCAACATAGCCGGAAGGAACATCTATAAAGTGCGCGTGGAAATGGGGCGGGAAATGGCCCGCGAACACCCCTTGGAGGCGGACCTGGTCATCCCGGTGCCCGACAGCGGCAATTGCGCGGCGCTGGGCTACTCGCTCGAATCGGGCATCCCCTTCGAAATGGCCTTCGTCCGCAACCACTACGTGGGCCGGAGCTTTTTGCAGCCCTCGCAGTTGATCCGGGACTTCGACGTTCGCGTCAAACTCAATCTCATCACTGAACTGGTCAAGGGCAAGCGCGTCATCGTGGTGGATGATTCCATTGTCCGCGGCACCACCTGCCAGGCCAGAGTCAACAATTTGAAGGAGGCGGGCGCGACGGAAGTCCACGTCCTGGTCAGTTGCCCCCCTCACATGAACCCGTGCGTCTATGGGATCGACTTCCCCGACCGCCGCAAGCTCATGGCGGCCAACCATACGATCGATGAAATCCGCCGTTACCTCAGCGCCGATTCCCTGGCCTATCTGTCCGAAGCCGGGATGGTGCGCGCCACCGGCCTGCCCGCCAACGCCTTTTGCATGGCCTGTTATAACGGCAAGTATCCCGTCCCCTACGATCCGCAAATGGACAAGCACATCATGGAACGCCGCCGCGCCCGCATCGAGAGCCTGAGCGAAGGGATTGAGAAGGAGAAGCTCCAGATCACCTTGCTGTGATAGCGGTTGGATTTGCATGGCATGAAGAATCGTTTTTCCATGCTATTGCACCGGGTGGGATTGAACTGGTTTCTGTTGTTGGGCGTCGTGCTGTCCTTCGGCTCAACTGGTTGCCGCTCGTTTCTGGCGGAGCACGCAATGAAGACTTACCCGGTGAAAATCAAACCGGTGACGGGGCTGGTCGCGCCCAATGGGTATCAGGAGGATTTTCTGTATCTGAAAACACTGGGGGAGGAAGTTGTTCCGTTGGAGGACCGCTACTTTCCTCCGGACAAGCGCGCGGCCATGGAGCAGGAAATTCTCCGGGACCTTGGTCAAGCCCGCTGCAGCCACGAAACGTTTGTCTTGAGCATCCGCCGTTATCTGGCGGCGTTTAACAATGAGCACGCGCGTATCACGTACAATCCCAAGCCGGTGGAGTTCACTGGGCTTTACCCGTTCCAAATCCGTTACGCGAGCAATGACCTGTATGTGTCGGACATTGCGCGCCCATGCGACCCTTCCCTGATCGGACAACAAATCACGGCGATCAATGACCTGCCGGTTTCCGAGGTGGAACAGAAGCTGTTTGGCTACGTCGGCGCGGAGAACCTCTGGATGAGAAGAACCGCCCTTGAGCCTTTGGGCTACAGCCGGCCGGAGATGTATCGGCTTGCCGGGTTGACCTCCTCGGTCAGCAACCGCGTCAATCTTGAATTCGCCGGCCATCCATCGGTTTGGATTGCGCCAACTTGGAAAGAGAACGCGCAGTGGCAGCGCGCTCCAGGTGTCCCTAGTTTGATCACCGCCCGCTCGCAACACCAGTATGACTGCCGGGTTTTCACCGAACAGAATCTCGCCTACCTTCAATTCAACGCCTGTTTCGACAAGACCGCCATTCTCGATGGCTTGCACATGGTCAATCCGTGGGTCCGCCCCCTGGTGCGGGCCTGGCTGGGTTTCGAGTTCCATCGCAAGCATCCAAACGCCGTCTTGGAGGGCATTTATGACCCGGACCGTCCGATGTTGATGGATTATCTTTCCTCCGCCATCCGGGACATCAACCGGCAAGGCATCACCAACCTGATCCTTGACCTTCGATACAACGGCGGCGGGGAAACGGAGTTGTGCAAGCAACTGCTTTATTTCCTCACTCCGCGCACCAACCTGCTGGATTCCCGGGAGTTTGAATATAATCCGGAAGTTTTCGCATTTTATGATCCCAAAGAGTTCCAGAAATTTCATGCGTGGTATCTGGAGAAGTTTGGGGCTGAACCTCCCTCCAGAGAGTTGTTGCCGTCGCCGGATCAGGAACGTCCATTCTTCGCCAATGTTACCGACCGACATTCACCTTATCACATCCCTCCTGACCGTCCTGTGTTCAGCGGAACAATCATCGTTCTGGCCAATCAAAACACCCACAGCGCCGCCTCCCTGCTTGCCGGGCTGATGCAGGACAATGGGCTGGCGGCGATTGTGGGGACCACCACCGCCGACAATCCCACCGGCCCGACCGCCATGACGCCCTTCAAGCTCCCTCGTTCAGGCATCCTGGTTTCACTGCCGACCGAATACGACGAACGGGCGCTGCCGTCCAACGGCGCCATTCTGCAACCGGATTATTGGGTGGAGAATTCCATGACTGACAGCCAGACTGGCCACGATGCCGCTTTCGAGAAGGCGTTGGAATTCCTTCATCTTGGAGGGGCCATCTCCGTGGAGAAAATCAACGGGGCGGAGCAATTCCTGCGGAACTTGAAGCAACAAGGCCGGCAACCCGGCTGGTCGAAAAATGATAAAGGAACGATAGCTCTTGAAATCTACTCGAACTCTGTAACGTTCGGCATCCGTAAGAAGGGCAAAACGGGCGCCTATCACTATACTGTTTCCCAAGCATCCAAGGACAGCCCCTGGAAGCTGCAAAAAGCCTGGCGGACGGATCAAAAGGATCGCATTGTTGAGGAATACCCTGTCTCTTGAGAAAAGTAATGTGCCCATGGAAAGGTCTTGGCGGTATGTGTGGCCGTCCGGCTCATTACGCTGTCGGTTGTCCAATGGGCGGCCGACGATTCTTCCTCTCCCGCGCCAGTGAGAAAGAGGGCAGGGGTGAGGAGGTCATCCGGAAGATTTCTTTTGATCGTCCTCCACGGCATCGGCGACCGGGCTGAAGAGAAATGCGCCTCTTCGCCATGCGGATAGGCCTGTCTTTTCCAGCGGAGGCGTCCGCAATTCGATTGTCAGACGGCGCGAGGCCCAGGGGATGAGCCAGAGGTAATAGAGCAGGATGAGAATTCGCGGCAGGGTCGTTCCCAGAAGGGTTCCAGCGGATGCCGGGATGGGGCTATATATCGAGTGACGAAGAGGGAAAATGACCCGGGAAAAGACCATCAAAATAAGATAGGGCGCGCCTTGGGCCGCCAGGATAATGCGGAGGATGGCGCCGGTTTGTGAGCGCTGAGACCAGCCAAACCACATCCCGGCCCACAGCAACGCCGCTATCCCGGCCACCGTGTTCACACCAGATAGCAACATGTTGACGATGATGAGAAAGTTCGAGTGGCGGTCGAACAGGGCCGCGACAAGCTCCACGAACGGCGCAACCATAAGCGTCACCACGGGCCAGTAGAATACGGCGAACAGCCATTTCCATTGGCTCGCGACGATGGTCTTTCCTCCCTCGGGAGTGGTCAGAAGAAGTTCCAATTCACCGTTGCGCCGGGCCTCGATAAAAAAGCGGCTGGCCGCCCAGGCGAACAAGCAGCCTTCCATCACGAATACAGGCATGCCTTGCGGGGATAACCCAAAGCCGCGATAAAACACCAACCCGAGCAGCGCCCCCGCCCACACAACCGTCCTCACGCCGATCTGGCGGCCCGCCAACCACTCCAAGGGCGCCTGGCCGGGCGCCAGCGGTTCGTGCTTTGGATTGATGATGTTGACATTAAAGAGCATGAAGCCCTGCGGCGGCGCGCTGTTCAGGAGCGTCTCATCAGCCGCAAACGCTTCGTGCTCCGTCGCATGGCGGACGCGAACCGGCTCCGAATCATCACCCTCGCGCCACGCGCGGCCCAATCGGATTCCCGCGGCGTTTACCAGAAGCCATGAAATGGCGTGGACACTCGCGATTGAAACCCAGTAGTGCGCGGGGGAACTTGAATAATTGGTATCACCGGCCCAAGTGAGGGCGCTCAACGGCCCGGACCAGGAGAGACGAAGAGGTCGAAGCACCGGATAGATGAACTCCAGAAACAGGGGGCCGAACATGACGCCCGCCAGAACCCCGGCCGCCGTCCACGCGCAGGACCACCACGACCGCCCCCGGGCCGACGCCCACAGACCGGCGGCCAGCGACAGAATCATCGTATCAAACAAAGCCAGCACCTTGCGGGTGGCCTCGCCGCCGCTGACGCCGCCGGCCAGCAGCGGGAGGATGAGCACCGGCGCCAACGCGGCCAGAATGCACAAGCTGGCAAGGCCCGCCGCCCCGAATTTGCCCAGCAGCACATCCAGCGCCTGCACGGGCGTCAAGAATAGCAGACCCAGCGTCCCCTCGCGCCGCTCGCGGCTGATCGCGTCCACCGTGAGGAAGCCGGAAAAGGAGCACAGGATGAACGCGGCGACGACCAGGCTGTTGAAGGCGGCTGCGCCCGCTTGCGGGGAGCGGTTCACGTTCTCGATCGAAGGCAGGCAAATGAGGAATCCGACCAGAGCCGCTCCACAGCGGGTCCAATAGGCAGCCGGGCTGCGCGCCCGCACCCGCAACTCGCGCCCGATCAGGGGCAGAATCGTCATGGCGGGAGGTTAATGGGAACCGATGAAAGTTCAAGCGCGGCGGCTTCGGCGAACCGGGGGCATTCTGTGGGGGAAAAAGACGGTTCGGCACTGACCTGCGGGCAGGCGCGGGCGGTATAATCGGTTTGCCGGCAGGGTTTCGGACTTCGGTTGGCGCGGGCTGACGATGTACATGGGGTGAACACCCCATAGCTAAGGGCCAGGCTTGTGCGTAATTTGCCATTATTAACGACAATCATTATTACGCAAAAATCTAAAGAGAAAGACGAGAATTGAACAATGCGAAATTAAGCGCAGACTCGAGACTGCAAATTTGGCTCTGTCTGATGGGCGGGAGGCGCAGGCGGCTCTTACCCCGAAATTGTTCTGCCCGTCTTGCAACGGAAAAATCCAGTTCGCCATCCAGGACCTTGGCCGGAGACTTCTGTGTTCCCTCTGCTGAACGCCCCTCACCCTGAGCAAGCCTCATGAATTGACAATGTCCTGCTCCCCTCGCAAGCGCCACATTGAATCTCCCCGTCCACGACATCGGGCAGAAAATTTTCCCCTGTTTTACCAGACGGAACGGTCTGTCCAGGCTGACGCCCCTATAACAAGGACCGTGACTTTCAAAATGGTTGACTTGAAGCCGGATTTTGATGAACGGGTCGTATCTGCCCGATCTTTCCCCCCGGATTATCTCGTTGAACGGGTAAACGGGGATAAGCGTGATTGGGTGCAAAATCCGTACGCTGCAACTCCGTTGCGGTATCATCATAATAGTCTTTCGAATACGCTCATTATCGGAGTAATGTTGGTGTTGATTCTCGCACCGTTGACATTTCTCTTTCGACGGGGTAAGTTAGTCTGACGATGGTTGATCGATGAGTACAAGAACTGCAAATCAGTTTTCGGGATGCGCCGGCGGTGGGGCGGGCTGGCTTTGCCGGGCCATTTTCGAGCCGTATAGCTTATGAAACGTAGTGATTTCAGCGGATGTGATGGTTTATCGCTGTTCTTTTTGCGTTCGAGCGGCGTGATTTTGTTTGGGAGTGTGCTGCTCAAAATCGTTGAGCTTTTTCGGGGATCGAAATACCTTTTGCAACAAGATCCGTTCTTGGCGCGGTTGACAAATCACGAAGTAATGGTGATTTCAACCATCATTGATCTTGGCGTAATATGTTATTTAATATATAGTAGGAGTGTTAGAAACAGGCTGATGTGCGTCGCTTGGCTTGCGGGTGTATTCGCGTGTTATCACCTTGTGCTGGCGTGGATAGGGTTTCGAGGCTATTGTCCCTGCTTGGGAGGCCCGCTTGATTGGATGGGGGTATCCAGGAGTTGTGAAAATGGAATTGTTAAATGGTTGGTGAGCTATCTTTTGCTTGGAAGCCACGGTCTTCTTATTGTTGGGAGGTGGAGGGAGTGGCTTGGCGTTGAGAGATTGGCCAGGGCCGTGTGTTAGGACGTTTCTCGGACATGCGCGCGATTTTATGGAATGCGGGATGATCAGAGACGGTTGCTGGTCTCGGCGTGGAGTATTGTTGCGTGCGGCATGTGGAAAAGATTGCTGGGATCTGTTCGACGGGAAGCATAGCTCGTCCGTAGGTGAAGAAGCGATGAAAGATACTGATATGATTAGAGGCCAACGAACCCCGCATAACATCCGCACTCTGATGGGGCTGATCGCGAAGAGTATCTGTATTTCAATGGTTGTTTTGATGACGGCTGACAATCGTGGTTACGCGCTTGATATGGCGAAGATGCCCAAAGAGAATCAAACCACAAACGCACAGCCGGAAATGAGGACGATCTCTGTGAAACTGCCGTTGCGACAAACGGAGCACCACTGGACGTTTATGCATCGAGAAGACATTCTAGCGGGAAGACTTGTGCTGCGGATTATTCGCGGCGGTCAAACCAACGAAATAGTGATCTTCTCCAGCGGCAAGATGAGCGAAGGATGGGAACCGATGGCGTTTCCGATTCCAAAAGCGGGTGAGATTTATTTCGAATTCAATTCCTCCAGTAAATACGAGACCGCGCCGAATGACCGGGTCGAGTTGGAGTTGAACGTCAAGCAGGATGTGGATGGCATCGGTCCCACGCAAACAGGAGTTCTTCGTGCCGGGACTTACAAAACAGATGGAGACTACTCCGGGTTGCTTGATGGCTACAAAATCCCGGAACAGTTCAAAGCGTTTCCGAAGGAGACGATAGACAAACTTCGAAAACAGTTTGAGTTCAAAGCCTTTCTTGAAAGCTGGCAAGAGCAATGGGATCTGCGCATTACCAGCGGGCAAGGATGGCTTTCTCAATAAGATTGAAGCAACTGAAAAGCCCGTTGCATTAATCCGTGAAGATGTTTAAGGCGATGGTTTATGCCTTATATACCAGCGAGCAGATCCAATCAACCATAAAAGTATTGCCACTCCAAGCAGAACGAGCGCAGGTACCTTGGATTCGCAATGGAACAGTAGGGCAAGCAGTTTAAAAAGAAGCGGTAATAAAAATGCCACGGCCAGGATCCGCCATCCCATACGCCCGTAGCTGCGGCGGCGAACCATTAAGACCGTACTCGTCACAATTAGGCCGATGACGAAAGAACCGGCGATGACGTCAGCCGGATCAAAACCGTTTAAAGAGTTCATAATCAATCAATCCATTCTTCAACCAGCGATGAGGAGTTCGAACATCGAACGCAGCCTAACGCGTGTCACAAACTATACCGGAAATGGGGGTAGCGCAAGAATAATCGGGTGATTTCTTATTCTTCGAGTTGACTCAAATTGAAACTATTTCTTGGCCTTGAGGGCGGCTTTGGTGGCGGCTTGGAGGTCGTCCAACTGCGATTTCAGTTCCTCTTTTTCGGAGCGGGTCATGCGGTCGATGAACAGGATGCCGTTGAGGTGGTCGAGTTCGTGCTGGATGGCGCGGGAGAGGAGGCCGCCGCACTTGAATGTGATCTCCTGGCCGGCTGGGTTGAGGGCGCGCACTTCCGCCTGGGGGGATCGTTTGATTTCCCCATAGATTTCCGGGAAGCTCAGGCATCCTTCCGGTCCCGCCACCGGCTCGCCCAGGGGTTTGACTTCGGGGTTGATGAGGGCCAGCGGCATCAGCGCCGCCAGATCGCCTTCCTTGCCGTCCACTTCGATGGTGGAGGGGCGATCGGTCGCGCCGCGCACGTCCAGGACTGTCAACTGCAATGGACGCCCGACTTGTTGCGCGGCCAGGCCGACTCCCTTGTTGGCGTACATGGTCTCCAGCATGTCCGCGATGAGCTTCTTGATTTCGGGCGTGATTTTTTCGAGCCGCGCTCCTTTTTGGCGCAGGGCGGGGTGGCCGTATTTGACGATTTCCAGGAGCATGGCGCTAGGGAGGGGGTGCGGCGGCGGATTGCATTTTGACGGGTTCCTGCATGAAGGCGGCAATTTGGGCGATGGACGGGCTTTGGCCGGTGCGCACATAGTAGCCGCTGGCGGTGACGCCGGTGAGCAGGCTCATCTGGTTGTCCAATCCCAGCAGCCTGCCGAGGCAGAAACCGGAGTTGAAATGGTCGCCCGCGCCGGTGGTGATGAGCGGCTTGGCGGTGAAGGGGCCTTGGACGAAATCCACTTTGCCGCGACTGACGGCCAGCGCGCAGGAGACCGGATGAACGACCAGCGTGCCGGCCTTGAGCTGGGCGGCGATCTCCAACGACAAATCCGGCGCGTCCCGCGGTGGAAGTCCGAGGACGGCGCCGATTTCGTGCGCCTCCTTTTCGTTCAGTCCGAGGATGACGTCGAAGTACTGTTCGAATTGGCCGATCAGGTCCAGCGCGCGCAAAATGTCCGCGCGCGTCCGCTTCTCGGGGTCGGCAAGGTCGAAGAAGATCGTGCGGCGCGGTCCCTGCATGGCCGGGCAGATTTCCCGCAAAACGGCTTCCCAGACCTGGCTCATGTAGGGGAGCATCGTCCAATTGACAAAGCCGGCGAGGTCGGCGGTCCCAAATTTTTGCGCAAAAGGCTCGCGTCCGAACCGGGCCTGGATGTTTTCCCAGGTGACTTCCTTAAGGGAGGCGTGTTTGCCGAGCATGATTTTGCCGTCGTCGAATTCCAGGGCGTCGGTCGTGCCGGGGTTGCCGATGCTGTGGACCTCGGCGCGGCGGGCGAAATCGGCGAAGACGGGATTGAGGCTGGGGTAGCCCAGGAGGCCCAGGTAGGTGACCTGGATGCCGAAGCTGGCCAGCGCGTTGGCCATGATGGGGCCGTTGCCGCCGAGTTTGGTCATTTGGTTGACTAATTCGATGTTGGTGCTCTTGCCCGCGGCGGCGGCCAGTTGCGCGGCCAGCCTCGTGATGGTCGGAAGGCGGCGATAGACTTCGGCGCTCTCGCGTTTGTCCACCACGTGGAGGATTTCATCGACAAAACCGTCCAGGCCGACAAAGGCGGTCAAGCGGGCGGCGGAGGCGGCCTTGGTCAACAAGAGTTGAGCGCATTGGGCGCGGAGTTGGCTTGAATTCATTTTTGGCATTTGCCGCGGGGGGGATCAATCGAGGTCAATTCCCGCCGCCTTGAGAATTCGTTCCAGGTCGTCGTCGCTGAAGAATTTGATTTCAATGGCGCCCTTGCCGTCACGGTAACGCAGTGAAACCTTGGTTGCGAAGTGTTGCTGGATCTTGGTTTGCATGGCGGCCAGATGGGCATCTTGGGAGAGCGGGGCGGGCCGGGGTTTTTGGCCGTTTAACTGGGCGGGGAGATTCTGGAGGCGGCTGACCAATTCCTCGGTTTTGCGGACATTGAGGGACGCTTTGAGCACGCGTTCGGCCGCGAGGTTCTGTTCTTCGGGCGAATCCAGGCCGAGAATGACCTTGGCATGGCCGACGGAAAGGCGGCCATCGCGGACGAAGGCCTGCAAGGACGGGGCCAGCTTCAGGAGACGCAAGGCGTTGGCGACGACGGCGCGGCTTTTGCCGACCTTGGCGGCGGCCTGTTCCTGGGTCAACTGGAATTGGCCGACCAATTGGGCGTAGCCCTGGGCTTCTTCGATCGCGTTGAGATTCTCGCGCTGGAGGTTTTCGATCAGCGCCAATTCCAGCACCGCGCGGTCGTCGGCCTGGCGCACGATGACCGGCACGTCGGCCAGCCCGGCGATTTGCGCGGCGCGCCAGCGCCGTTCCCCGGCGATCAACTCGAAAATCTCCCCCTGTCGCCGGACGATCAGTGGCTGCACGATGCCCTGTTCCTTTATCGAGTCGGCCAATTCCCGGAGGGAGTCGGCGGAGAAATCCTTGCGCGGCTGGAGAGGGCAGGGGCGCAGGCTGGCGACCGGCACGCGTTGGACGATTTCGCGCTGGCCGGCGGCGGCGGGCGGCGGCAGCGCCTCAGGCGCATTGTCGCCCGGCTTGGGCGGCGCGCCCGCGCCACTGAACAATGCGCCCAGCCCGCGCCCTAAAACTGGTTTAGCCATGCCGCAAAACTTAAAGGGAATCCGCCCGCGATCAAAGGGAAAAGTAGGATGAAATTTGGCCCCGCCTCTGCTATAATGGCTGGTGAGCGAGAATAGCCATCGAATTGCGCGGCTGATGGGGCCTGATTGCGCCGGGGGAGTTGATCCGTATTATCTCGGCTACTTTGACCAGTTTAACCGCGGGCTGTTTTTTGAGGCGCACGAGGTGTTGGAGCATTTGTGGCTCAAGAGCCGGAACGGCCCGAACGGCTCATTTTACAAGGGCTTGATCCAACTGGCGGGGGCGTTTGTGCATCTGCGGCGGGACCGGCCGCGCCCGGCGGCGGCTTTGTTCAAGCTGGCCGACGCCAATCTCAGGAAATACCCCGACCGGCACGAACATCTGGCCGTCCCGGCAGTCCTTGCCCTGATCCGCCACTGGCAGGGGCGACTGGATCAACCCAGCCCGGCCGCCAACGCGCTCCAATGCGAACCGCCCCCGGCGCTCCACCTGGAAATTTAGCACTTCAGCCTGGGGATACCGGCATCATCCCGGTTTTGCGCGCGTAATTGAACAGTCCACCCGCGTCAACGACCGGCTTGACATCGCCCAGCGGCTTGAGCGAATACACCTTACCCGTTGCCTTTGCCGTGACGGTCAGTTTATCCAAATCGACGGTTACGACGTCGCCGGTCTTGAGGATTTCGCAGAGGCGGTCCGCACATTCGCAAGGGTACAATTCGCCGGTGGCGACGGAGTTGCGGAAGAAGATGCGGGCAAAGCTCTGCGCCAGGACGACTTTGCAGCCGGCCGAACCCAGCGCGATGGGAGCGTGTTCGCGCGAACTGCCGCAGCCGAAATTGCGCCCGCCGACGACGATCGGGTAGGCGCCGACCGGCTGCCCCGGCGCGACGAAGCGAATCGGGTAAAGCGAGTCGGGCAAGCCCGCCAGCGCGTAAGTGCCCAGCTTCTTATACTCATCGGGAATCGTGGGAACCAGATTGAGGTACTGCGCGGAGATGATCTGGTCGGTGTCGATATTATCGCGCACGACGTAAACAGACCCTGTAAAGACAGATTGCATGGAGGCAATCTGCCCGCGACCGAGCCGCGTTTCAAGGTCAAAGACCAGCCAGAAGCAATGTGCCCTGAGCTTTGGGCTTGAAAAGGGGTTGACAGGGGCTGAAAATAGGTTTTAATTAAACATTAGTATTATGAGTATGTCGCTTATGATTAAAACGGATACGCCGCCCAAACTGACGCACAATGAGGAGCTTAAAGCGGGAGACCCTTTGCTGGCGGGTACCATCGCGCAGACTTTGGCCGATCCCGCGAAGGACCGGTTTTCGGATGATGACTGCGAGTTTCTCAAGTTTCACGGCATTTATCAGCAGGATGACCGCGATAAACGGAAGACAGGCAAGCAGTACATCTACATGGTCCGGGGCCGTCTGCCCGGAGGCGCGGTCGAACCGTCGGTGTATCTGGCGTTCGACCAGATCAGTTCGCAATATGGCTACAACACGTTGCGGATCACGACGCGGCAGGGATTTCAATTCCACGGCGTGGCCAAGGACAAATTGGGCCGGCTCATGCGCGCGATCAACGAGGCGATGGCCACGACGCTGGCTGCCTGCGGGGACGTCAATCGCAACGTCATGGCCGCGCCGACGCCCGCCACCAGCCCCGTGGTCGATGAGATTCAGCGCCAGGCGAAGCTGGTATCCGACGCGCTTCTGCCCAAGACGCGGGCCTATCATCAAATGTGGGTGGAGGGCGTGGAATTGAAGCTGACGGCGGAAGACGCCGGGTTTGTGGACCCGCTCTACGGGGCGAGCTATCTGCCGCGGAAATTCAAGGT
Organism: Verrucomicrobiales bacterium; assembly: GCA_003138485.1. Taxonomy (GTDB): domain Bacteria; phylum Verrucomicrobiota; class Verrucomicrobiia; order Limisphaerales; family Palsa-1400; genus PLGF01. The sequence continues at coordinate 24,972 of PLGF01000113.1, forward strand.
GGCGTTCGCCATCCCGCCCCTCAACGACATTGACGTGTTCACCAACGATTGCGGGTTCGTGGCCATCGTGGAAGAGGGCAGGCTGGCGGGATACAATTTGCTGGCCGGGGGCGGGATGGGCATGAGCCACGGCAACACTCAAACGTATCCGCGCCTGGCGGATGTCATCGGATTCATCAGCCCGGAGCGGGTGATTGAAACGGCAAGAGGCGCGGTCACCATCCACCGGGATTTCGGGGATCGGACGAATCGAAAACACGCGCGGCTCAAGTACGTGATCCAGGAACGCGGGGCGGCGTGGTTTCGGGAGGAACTGGAGCGCCGGCTGGGCTTCAAACTGGAGGCGGCGCGGCCCTTTGCCTTCACCCGCCAGGGGGACCTTTACGGCTGGCGCCGGCAAAATGACGGCAACTATTTTCTGGGCCTGTTTGTCGAGAACGGCCGCATCAAGGACGCTGGAGATTACCGGCTCAAGAGCGGACTGAGGCGGGTGGTGGAGCAGTACCGGCCCGATCTGCGCCTGACCCCGTCCCAAAACATCCTGCTTGTCAATATCAAGGAAGAAGACCGCGACGGCATCACGCGGCTGCTGGCCGGGCACGGTGTGCCAGTGGAAAACCAGGCCGGAACGTTGCGGCGGGCGTCCATGGCCTGCCCTGCGCTGCCGACCTGCGGGCTGGCGCTGGCCGAGTCGGAACGGGTGATGCCGGAGGTCCTCACGCGCCTGGAGCACTTGATGGTGGAAACGGGGTTGCCGGAAGAAGAGATCATTATCCGGATGACGGGCTGCCCGAACGGCTGCTCGCGGCCTTACACGGCCGAAATGGCGCTTGTGGGCAAGTCGCCGGGCAAGTATCAACTTTATCTGGGCGGAAACCAGGCGGGCACCCGCCTCTGCCGGCTCTACAAAGAGGGTGTCAAGAACGAGGACCTGGTCGGCGAACTGCGGCCGCTGTTGGCGCGATTCGCGCGCGAACGGATCGGCGCGGAGCGGTTTGGCGACTTCAGCCATCGCGTGCTGCTGCCCGAAGCGGCGTCCGCCTGAAATCCTGCTTTGCAAACGACTGCTTTAATACCGAACCTTGCGGCGGAGGCGCCTTCCGGCAAGATAACGGGCGTCGAGGCGACCGCGCTGAACCGGGAATATGGCGGGAAGCCCGCGGAAGAGATTCTGGGTTGGGCCTGGAGCCGGTTTGGCCGGAGGGCGGCCATCGGCACGAGTTTTCAAGGGTCCGGGCTGGTGATGCTGCATCTGGCCAAAACGGCCGGCCTTGAGTTTCCTGTATTTACACTTGACACTGGCCTGCTTTTTCCGCAGACGCTGGAATTGAAGCGGCGTCTGGAGGATTTTTACGGCCTGGATATCGAATCGATTGTTCCCGACCTGACGGTGGAGCAGCAGGCGGAGGCGCAGGGGGCGGAATTGTGGAAGCGGGACCCGGACCTGTGCTGCACGATGCGCAAAGTGCTGCCTCTTCAAAGCAAGCTGCGCGATCTGGATTGCTGGCTGACGGGACTGCGCCGCCATCAATCAGATACGCGGGCGCGCATCGGGGTGATTGAGCTTTACGACTTGGACGGGCCGGGCGGAGCGGACATCGTGAAAGTCAACCCAATGGCCAACTGGTCGCGGGAAGCGATCTGGCAATATATCCGCCAGCATCAAATTCCCTACAACCCGCTGCACGACCAGGGGTACAAGTCAATCGGGTGCATGACCTGCACCGGGAAGGCGGGGGGGGACGAGGACGAACGGGCCGGGCGGTGGACCGGTTTCAAGAAAGTGGAGTGCGGCATCCACACTTTCATGACGCACAAAGTCGATTTTCAAATTTGATTCCAACCCGCCGGGCTGGCAAGGTCGAAGGCGGACGAGAAGACGTGAACATGGATTACCTTTCAGAACTGGAAAATCAGAGCGTGTATATCATGCGCGAGGCGTTCAACAAGTTTGAGAACCTCGCCATGTTGTGGAGCATTGGCAAGGACTCGACCGTGCTCCTGTGGCTGGCGCGGAAGGCCTTTTTCGGGCATGTGCCTTTTCCCCTCGTCCATGTCGATACGACTTACAAGGTCGCCAGCATGATCGAGTACCGGGACAAGCTGGTGAAGGAATGGAATTTGAAACTGGTCGTGGGCAAGAATGAAAAGGTCCTGGCCGCCGGAACCACCTATCCCAACGGCCGCGCCACGCGGGTGGAATGTTGCGGCACTCTCAAGAAGGACGCCCTCAAAGCCGTCCTGGACAAACATCATTACACCGGCGTCATTGTCGGCGTGCGGCGGGACGAGGAGCCGACGCGGGCCAAGGAGCGGTATTTCAGCCCGCGGGACAAGAACATGGAATGGAACGTGGAGGACCAGCCGCCGGAATTGTGGGACCAATTCAAGACCGATTTCGAAGCGGGCACGCACATCCGCATCCATCCGCTGCTGCACTGGACGGAGTTGAACATCTGGGAGTACATCGAGCGGGAAAGCATCCCGGTCATCCCGCTTTATTTTGCCAATGCCAAAGGGGAGCGCTATCGCAGCCTGGGGTGCGCGCCCTGCACCTTTCCGATCAAGTCCCAGGCGCGGACCGTCGGCGAGATCATCGAGGAGCTGCGCCACACCAAAACCAGCGAGCGTTCCGGGCGCGCGCAGGACAAGGAAAGCGAGGACGCTTTCGAGAAACTCCGCCGCGACGGCTACATGTAAACCACCTCCATGCAAAACGGTTCCTCCGCACCTTCCGAACAGCTTAAAATCGTCATCGCCGGCCATGTGGACCACGGAAAGTCCACGCTGGTGGGGCGCCTGCTCCACGACACCGGCTCGCTGCCCGACGGCAAGCTGGAACAACTCCGCGCGGTGGCCGAGCGCCGCGGGGTGCCCTTCGAGTGGGCCAACCTGATGGACGCCCTGCAATCCGAGCGCGACCAGAACATCACGATCGACACCGCGCAAATCTGGTTCCAGACGGCGCGGCGGCAGTATGTTATTATTGACGCGCCTGGGCACAAGGAGTTCCTCAAGAACATGATCACGGGGGCGGCGCACGCCGAGGCCGCCCTGCTGCTGATCGACGCCCAGGAGGGCGTGCAGGAGCAATCGCGCCGGCACGGCTACCTGCTTGCGCTGCTGGGCATCCGCCAGATCGTGGTGCTCGTCAACAAAATGGACCTCTGCGCCTATTCGCGCGCGCGGTTCGACGAGGTGGAGCGCGCCTTCCGGCAGTTTCTCGCCTCGATTGGCGTGGAGCCTAGATGTTTCATCCCAATCGCCGCGCGCCAGGGGGACAACGTGGCGGTGCGGAGTGTCTTGATGCCGTGGTGGACGGGGCCGACGGTGTTGGAGGCGCTGGACCAATTCCAGGCCGCCACACGCCCGGTCGGCCAGCCGCTGCGGCTGCCGATACAGGACATTTACCGGTTTGACGAGCGGCGCATCCTGGCGGGCCGGGTGGAATCCGGCTCGGTGAAAGTGGGGGACCGGCTGGTGTTCACCCCGGCGAACAAGGTCAGCAATGTCAAAACTATTGAACGCTGGAACGCGCCGGCTTCCGACCGGGCCGAGGCGGGCGAATCCATCGGCATAACCCTGACCGAGCAGGTTTTCGTGGCGCGCGGCGCGGTGGCGTCGCTGGAGACGCAGCCGCCCTTCGAGTTGACGCGGTTCAACGCCCGGCTTTTCTGGATGGGCCGCGCCCCCTTCATCCCGGGCAGGAGTTACAAGCTCAAGCTGGCCACGCAGGAGACCGAGTGCGAAATCGACTCCATCCAGCGGGTGATTGATTCCGCGACGCTGGAAGCCATCCAGAGGCCGGAGTCTTTTGTGGGAAGGAACGAAGTGGCTGAATTGACGTTGCGAACACGGCGCCCGATTGCTTTTGACATCCACGCGGACATTATCGCGACGGGGCGTTTCGTGATTGTGGACGGGTTCGAGGTGGCGGGGGGCGGCATCGTGGCGGCGGGCAATTACCCGCGCCGCACGGCCGACAGCCTGCACAAGAGCCACAACATTTATTGGAGCCGCGGGAAAGTCACCAGCGAGCAGCGCAACGTGCGCAACGGGCAATCGGGGTGCGTCGTCTGGCTGACGGGTTTGTCCGCCTCGGGCAAATCGACCATCGCCACGGAATTGGAGAGGGAACTCTTCAACCTGGGGCGCCACGTTTATATCCTGGACGGCGACAACGTGCGGCACGGGCTGTGTTCGGACCTGGGGTTTTCGCCGCAGGACCGGAAGGAGAACATCCGGCGGGTGGGCGAGGCGGCGAAGCTGTTCGCGGACGCGGGCATTATATGTGTGACAGCGTTTATATCGCCGTACCGTTCGGACCGGGAACTGGTGCGGGCGATCGTGGAGAAGGGGAGGTTTATCGAGGTGTATGTCAACGCGCCGATCGAGGTCTGCGAGGCGCGCGATCCCAAGGGATTGTACGCCAAGGCGCGGGCGCATCAGATCAAGGAATTCACCGGCGTGTCCGCCCCCTACGAAGCGCCCACCGCGCCGGATCTGGAATTGCGCACCGACCAGGCGACGGTGGCCGAATCGGTGGCGCGCATCGTCGAGTACCTGCATGTGCGCGACGACGATTCGGGCGTGATGATTTAGGGCGTGTTGGTCTGGGAAGCGATTTAAGCGGAGCGGCATTTCGATCAAGGGGCCCACAACTCCGGGTGCGGTTGGTGATCGCGGTTCCACATCGCGGCGGTATTAGTGGGATTGAACAGAACCCAGGGATTCATCGCCGCGATGTGACCATCGCGGAAAAGCTGATTATACGTCTTCCCATGCCGTGCCGGGTCAAAAAATTCGTTAATGAATGGTCCTTTCCAGTTCAGGAGGCCGCATATCAGTCGATCAGTCCCCCCCGGGAACCCATTGACTTGCGCGTTTAAGAACCTGGATTCGCCGATGGCAAACATCTCGCTCGGCGCGATAATCCGTTGATCAGGAACTGGAGTGAGACCTGTGAAGGGTTCGCTGTTCAATAACACGCTGGGAGGCAGGAATTTAAGTCCCAAATCCGGATCATAAGGCATACCGAAACCAGGCATGGAAACCCCCGAAGCGTTGTAAGCGTAACTGCCAAATGGAGCCCCCATGTGGATTATAGAATGAGGAGGATAATTGGTAAACTCCATCCCGGCAATTACGCCATTGTATCCTGGACAGTGATATTTCACGTCCGTCCATTTCACCGGGTAATACGGCAGCAACTTTGCCCACCAGAAACGCGAGTTGCGGTCATCCGCACCGTGGTGCAGCGGGGATTCAACACGGCTGATGTAGGACGGCTACCTGTTCTCGTGATCGTTTACATACAATTGCAAAGCCAGCCCCATCTGGCGCAGATGGTTCTTGCAAGTCGTGGAATGGGCCTGGCTCTTGCCCTTGGAGAGCGCCGGCAAGAGGAGCGAGGCCAAAACGGCGATAATGGCAATCACGACGAGCAGTTCCATCAGAGTGAATGCTCTTGCGGCTGAAAACCGATTCGGACGCCTGCATCTGAGCATTTTGATCTTGGGATTGGGATTCAAGGCTCCATGGCGGGATACGACCAGACCCAGTCGCCTTGCGCAAGGTCGAAGAGAGTTTTGCCGGGCGTGCCGCCGTCGTCTTTTTCATTCCAACCCACGGAGTAAAGAATAAACTGGCCGCCGGCGTCGCGGCGATATTTGTAAGGCTGGCCGGTGATGACATCGTTGGGCGCGTGGGAAATGAAGCGCGGGGCCAGCGCCTCCAGCGTTTCGGGGAATTGGCCATTGGCCAGGCGGTATCGCTCCAGGGCGCAGGCCAGTGCGGCCTGGTCGGCGCCGGTCTGGGCGATGGCGATCTTGGCGGCGAAACGGTGAACACTCGGCTCCATCATTGTGACTACCAGCCGGTGGCGCAAGAGCGCTTTAAAACCCGATCCCGATTCCGGTTTTCCCGAACTCACGCCCTGGATTTGCCGGTTCACGTCATGGGCGTTGAATTCGGCGGTGGAAGGTGAAACCGTTTTCGCGGCCAGGTTTACGACATCTTTCCACTGTGCGTCGTACAGTGTGCAGTAATTCAGTCTCTCCTGGTCATACCAGCCGGACGGGATGAGCGGGCAGATTCGATTGAATAACATCTTTTCAAACCACCCCGTATCGCGACCCTGGTAATCCCCAATAGCCAAGAAGCTCGTCTTCTTGGCCAGATCAACTGTCAGAATCCCGCAGACTCGTTCCCCCAGCAGAGGCTGCTGCGCGTCGGCCAGGAAATCGTAGGAAGAGAATCGGGCCTGAATCTCCTGCAATTGGGGGTCAGTCCAGGCATGCTCGGCCAGGCCCTCCCAAACCGATTGAACCGCAATCTGCTCGCAAGCCACACGCACCAAGTATGAAATTATGAACGGTTCTGATTTGATGGAATCGGCCAGAGAAAGCATGAGCTTCACGTCGGCCAGCGCCGGGCCGGGCTGGCCGGACGCGAGATCGGCGCAGGCTTCCAAATTCAGGCGCTGGCAGACCTGTTTGATCCTCGCCAGATGCGGGAGCAGGATACGCCATGGATTTTCCAAGTCGTATTTCAGCGGATAGCGCGAAAACTCCCGGCTGCTGGCGGCGCGCAGTTCGGCAAAAATCGCCTCGTCGGCTTTCAATCCATCCAGAACCACTGGCGCCGCCGCTGCTCTTGCGGCCAGGCCGGTTTTGTCGGTCTTGAATTCTTGGTCGCGCTTCAATGCGCCGCTCTGGAGCGCGTCGGAAGCCATTTGCCAGGCCGCCAGGTCCGTAAAGTGCCGCCGACCCTTGTCCGCTTCCACGGATTTGGTTTTCGTGACATGGTCTGCGGCGCGCGCGTAGAGGTCATTCGTAAGTACAGGAATATTGGGCTGAAGGAAAGTCGCTTTGAGGAATGGCGTCTGGGCAAAATTCTGGTCGTCGGGAACTGGTTTTGGGATGTAGGCGCTGAGATCAAGTGATTCTCCCCGCGCTTCAGTGGCTTGCCGGTGTTGGTTCCAGGCGCGGCGTCCCCGCCAGTTTTCCTCGCCATACCACAGGCCAATGATCGTCACGGTCCATGCCAGCACGATGACAACGCGCCGTATCCCCCGCCAACTGAACAGCCAGCGGAAAGAACGAACGATGTTGCTGCGCTCCCACATCGAGAGGGCGGTTTTTGGTTGATCGGTCATGTTAAGCCTCCAGTTGTTCAGGTTTGATTTCACTCCGGCGTCCCGGCGCGACGGGCGCTTCCACCACCGGAGCCTCGCCGTATTCCACCATGAGGAGCTGGCGATTCTCGCGCAGTGCGGCCCAAATCTGTTCGGGCGGCGGCATTTTATCGCGCGGGATCATCGCCACCGGGCTGGGTGAACGATCCATGTTCAGAATCATCACCACCATCCATGCCGCGCTCAAAGCGGCGAGATGCCAGCGCAACGAACGCGCCATTTCGCGCCAGGACATGGTTTCCGGCGCAGGCGGGCGGTTGATCGCCGCCACGACTCCGGCGCGGATGCCGTCCAGTTTCGGCGCGGCGCTTTGATGGTGTCGCAGCAGGATTTGACGGGGAGTTTTCAAGTGTCCTCCAGGATTTGCCGCAAGGCGCGTTTGGCGTAGTGCAGGCGGGATTTGACGGTGCCGGTAGGCGCGCCGGTGATCTCGGCGATTTGCTCCAGGGAAAAGTCCTCGATAAAATGGAGGAGCAACACGGAGCGTTGGGGCGGGGGAAGCTGGTTGAGCAAGCTCATAAACTGGGCCTCCTGTTCCTGGCGGATGAGCAAATCGTCCGGGGCGTCATCCAGATCGGGAGGCGCCGCGGCCAGTTCATCGCGCAGGGCGGCGGCGCGGTTCTGTTTGCGGCACGATTGGAGAAATTTCTGGTGCGCGATGCCGAAGAGCCAGCCGCCGAATTTCTCGTCGTCGCGCAGGCTGCCGATGTGGCGGGCGGCGGCAATAAAGGTTTCCTGGACGATGTCCAGGCTGGATTGCTCGTCGCGGGCCAATTCAAAGACATAAACATACAAGGGCAATTGGTAGCGTCGAAACAGAGCATTCCAGGCTTCCGGTTCCCCGGCCCTGGCCTGCTGCACGGGCAGATGTTCGTGTTCAGCCACTACCAGCATCTTCGTAGAGTGGAATGCCGGATGCGATAAAAAGTTCAACGGCAGCCGGAGTTGGCAAATAGCCGTTGGATGGTTTAGAGTAATTCTCATGGCAGTGACATTTGAAAATGAAGCCCGGGAAGCGGCCCGCCGTCTGGCTGAATGCGTGGAGAAGGACCCCGAACGGATGGGGGGCGAACCCGTGTTTCGCGGCACACGTGTGCCGGTCAAGAGCCTTTTTGATCACTTGAGCGCGGGTGATTCCCCGGAGGTTTTTTTGGATGACTTTCCCGGTGTGACGCGGGAACAAATTCGCACGGTGCTGGACGTGGCCGGATTGCGCTTGATGGAAGAGGTTCGGTGAAAGTGCTGCTTGACCACTGTGTCCCGCGACGTTTTGGCCGGCTGCTGCTGGGGCACCAAGCCCGCACGGCGTATGAAATGGGATGGTCTGGATTGAACAATGGCAGATTGCTCGCGCCTGCCTGCCCGCAATTTGACGCGTTTCTCACAGTGGATCAGAACGTCCAGTTCCAGCAAAACCTCGCCACGCTTCCCTTGCCGGTGGAAATCATGGTGGCTGGCGATAACCGGTACGAGACGCTGGCTCCTTACGCGCCGACGGTGTTGGATTGGTTGTCACGACCATTGGCGCGCGAGTTGGTGCGGATTGAGCGCGGCGGGGTGCTGGTTCGTCTTGCCGCAGGACCTCCGCCGGACTGACGCGCACGGGAATGCCCCGGGGAATCGCGGGGGCCGAGAAAAATCGTTTTTTTGGGTGTTGACTTAGCGCGGGGCTTTGATAGGTTCACCGCTCCTTGGAAAAGGGTTTTGATGAAAACGTATTTGCCGAAAGATCATTTGGAGCAGCGCAAATGGCACGTCGTGGATGCCAACGGGGCCGTTTTGGGCCGTCTGGCCGTCCAGGTCGCCAATATTTTGCGCGGCAAGGACAAACCCGTCTATACGCCGCATTTCGACGCAGGCGATTTCGTGGTGGTCATTAACGCGGAAAAAGTGCGCGTGACCGGAAAGAAGGAGACGGACAAGGAGTTTATGTCGTACTCGGGCTGGAAGGGCGGCGAGAAATACGCGACGGTGGCGCAAGTGCGGGCGCGGCAGCCGGAGAAGCTCATCATGCACGCCGTGCGGGGCATGGTGCCGAAGAACCGCCTGGGGCGGGTCTTGATGACCAAGCTCAAAGTCTATAAGGGCGCCGAACACCCGCACGCCGCCCAGCAGCCGGCCAAGTTGGCGCCGGCAAAATAATCCCACACTGAACTTTCTATGGCAGAGATCAAAGAGTTTCTTGGCACGGGACGCCGCAAAACGGCCGTGGCACGTGTGCGCATGGCGGCCGGCTCCGGGAAGATTGTCATAAACGGGCGGGCATTCGAAAACTATTTCGCGACCGACACTCTGCGCACGATGGTGTCCGCGCCGCTGGTGGCGACGGAAAGCGCCAGCAAATATGACATCCGGGTGAACGTGGAGGGTGGCGGCCCATGCGGGCAGGCCGGGGCGATCCGGCACGGCATAGCGCGGGCGTTGCTCCTGGTGGACGCGGCGTTGCGCCCGACGTTGAAGTCGGCGGGCCTGCTGACGCGGGACCCGCGCATGAGGGAGCGCGAGAAGTACGGCCAGCCCGGCGCGCGCAAACGCTTCCAGTACAGCAAGCGGTAATTGCGGAGTTGTCGCCGCCCCTTAAGACCCGAATCTTCGGTGATGTGGATGCGGACTCATCCAAGAGGCGGTGGGGCAGATCAGCTTTTGTCGAGGCCTTTAGCTGTAGCGCAGACTTCCAAATCGGCGCGCCGCGCAAAGTCATCGCCGGAGCGGGCTTGGAAGCCCGCGGCACAGCAGACTTGGAAGTCTGCGCTACAAAAGCTGATTTGCGCCCGAGGCGGGCCAACTGCGGACTTCGGGCTTGAATTTCCCGCTTGGCGGGAGCAGGCTTGCCATTAAAATTCCCATGACACATCAGACGAAGGTTGCCATTGTGGGCGCGTCCGGTTATTCGGGCGAAGAATTGGTCAGGCTGCTCTTGCAGCATCCGCACGCGGAACTGGCGGCGGTGACTTCCCGGCAACATGCCGGCAAGGAGTTGGGGCAGGTTTTCCGTAAGTTTGCCAATCATCCGCGCTCCCAGGGCCTGCGATTCAGCGAGCCGAAGCCGGAGCTTCTGGCCAAGGCGGCGGAGGTGGTGTTTCTGGCGCTGCCGCACGGCGTGGCGGCGGAATTCGCGGCGCCGCTGATCGGACTGGGCTGCCAGGTGATCGACCTCAGCGCGGATTTCCGGCTGAAAAGCGCCGCGGTTTACAAGGAGTTTTACGGACAGGACCATCCCGCGCCCGAATTGCTGGAGAGGGCCGTTTATGGTTTGCCGGAGGCGCATCGTGACGAGATCGAGGAGGCATCGCTGATCGCGTCGCCGGGATGTTATCCGACAAGCATTTTGTTGCCTGTGCTGCCGCTGTTGAAGGCGGGTTTGGTGAAGAGTGGCGGGATCATTGCGGATTCGTTGAGCGGGGTAAGCGGGGCGGGGCGGAAAGTGGAGTTGGATTACCTGTTTGGGGAATGCCACGAGAGCGCGCGGGCCTACGGCATCCCCAAGCACCGGCATTTGTCGGAAATCGAGGAACAACTCAGCTTGGCGGCGGGGGAGCCGGTGGTGGTCCAGTTTACGCCGCACTTGATTCCGATCCATCGCGGCATCCTCACGACGTTGTATCTTGAGCCGGCGCGGCCGGCGGGGCAGGGGAAGGAAATGGCGGCGTTGGGGGAAGAAATTGAGGGCTGTTTCCAGGCCGCTTACGGCGCGGAGCCGTTTGTCCGGCTGCTGGATGGGAAGACACTGCCAGACACGAAATCCGTTGCGGGCAGCAACGTGATTGAGATCGCGTGGCGGTTGGACGGGCGAACCGGGCGGCTCATCGTCCTGAGCGCGATCGACAATATCACCAAGGGCGCCAGCGGCCAGGCGGTCCAAAGCATGAATATTTTGCGCGGCTTCCCGGAAACGGCGGGCTTGTGCTGAAGGGGAGCGGTTTGAGATTTGACGTTTGAAATCTCAAACATGACATCCGCGCGCGTGGCGGCACTTTTATGGATATATCGGCCAACCTAAACAACGTGCGCCAGCGCATTGCCGGAGCCTGCGCGCGCGCCGGGCGTCAGGCGGGGTCAGTCACGCTGTTGACGGTCTCGAAGGGGCATCCGGCGGAGACGGTTTGCGCGGCGGCGGCGGAGGGTTTGACGCTGTTTGGGGAGAATCGAGTGCAGGAAGCGCGGGTGAAGATCGGCCAATGCCCCGGCCGTCTGCAATGGCATCTGATCGGCCATTTGCAATCCAACAAATGCCGCGACGCGGTGCATTTCTTCGCCATGATCCAGAGCGTGGACAGCCTGGCGCTGGCGCTGGAGATCAACAAATGGGCGGAGAAATCCGCCCGGACGATGCCCGTTCTGATCGAGGTGAACGTCGCGGGCGAATCGAGCAAATTCGGATACGCGCCGGACAGGGTCCTGGGGGAATTGAAGCAGCTCAACGCGCTGTCGAAAATCGAAGTGCATGGGCTGATGACGGTGGCCCCGTACGCGCCGGACCCGGAAAAGGTGCGGCCGGTGTTCCGGCGCCTGCGCGAGTTAAAAGGGCAATGCGAGGACATTCTGGGGGCGCCCCTGGCGCATCTGAGCATGGGCATGAGCGGTGATTTTGAAGTGGCGGTGGAAGAAGGAGCGACTATGATACGCCTCGGCAGCGCTTTATTAGGCCCGCGCGTCGCGCCAAAACCGCCGGCGGGCGAGGCATAAAACATGGATTTGACAGTCGAGACATTTCACTCGGAGATAGCCGAAGCCCTCGAAGCTTACGACAAGCACATCGTTTGCATTGACAAGATTCCCGAAGAGTGCAAGGACGCGCTGGAATCGTTGATGGACAAGGCCATTCGCGCCTACGTCAGCCGCGGCCCGCATCTGCGCCATGGGATCGCGCTGGACAAACAGGTCACGATCATCCTGAGCCAGACGGAGAATGAGCGGCCGCTGTGCGGGATTTATTTCAATCTCCATTCCCCCTACAAGAGAAAAACCGCCGTCAAAGCCAAGAAAGACGAGTAGGTCCGCGCCACGGCGCCGCCGTTGACTCCCAAACGTAACCTGGTTTTTGCCTTGCCGTCGTTGCGTTTGGCCGGGCGGGGTTGATAATCCCGCACCATGAAGAAGCGAATTCTGCTTGTAACCCACGAGGCCGGCGTTGTGCAGTCCGTTCCCGTCAACCTCAGGCTGGCCGGCCACCGCGTGTTCGTGGCGGGGTGCGGCCTGGACGCCATTAAAAAAGCGCGGAACTTGCTGCCCGATTTGGTGGTCGTCGATGCGACTTTGCCGGACATGGACGGGCCGGACGTAATCGACATGCTGCGGTGCCTGCCTTCCACCGGCTCGCTGCCCACGATGCTGTTCAAAGGGCGTCCAGGCACCGGTCCGGGCGGGATGCCGGAGGGCGGTTTGGAACCCGGAGCGCCCGCTTCGACCGAGCTGTTGGAACGGGTGGCGCTGGCGCTTCTCCGTGAGGAGACTGAGGCCGGCCACCTGGCGGCTCAAGCAAGGGAAATGGGCGTGGTGTAAGGGGTTGCCTCGCATGGGAATCAAGGTTTTCCTGACAGACGCTTCCGCTTCTGCTTGCTAACATTTCGTTAACTAATACGGCGAAACAGGCTTGGCGGTTTGAGACATACGCACACCGCCGGAGCGGCTTGTGCCAGTTAATGATGCAATCAGCGTTTGAGTCAGTCCCCCTTCTCTGCGCCATGGGCGGCTTTCTTCTCGTTTACTCCTTCTGTATTGTCCTGGTATTCCGGCCGGAAAAAGACGGCAGACGACGCCGCTGGCACATGCTGGATTTTATCTGGGTCCCCCTGGGCGGGCTGACCGGAATCTTCCTCATGGCGCTCTGGTGGCGGATGCACTAGCAGCCCGTTAATAAAGGTCAGCGGAACTTCGCATCGGGGGCCACGCGGCCCGCAATTCTCCCCGCAGATTGGATGTTGATGAGCACTCCCAGCGGGATGTCTCGAAGCTTCATAAAAGACACCGGCGGCGGGCGCTCCGTTCGCCATGGCCCCGGATTCCATCAAGCGCGTGACTTCCGAGTGCAATTGCCGCGCCAGTTGTTTGCGGTTGGCGCTGGCTTCGTGAAGTTGGGAAAAGCGCACTGAAACCCGCAGACCGCGCTTGCTCAACAAATTGATGAGATGCGGCAGGAGCGTCATGTCTTTCCAGTAACACACTTCCTCGGCCACGTCGCCGCCGGCCAGGTCGTAATGAATGAACGCCGCCGAAATCAGATGAGGCTGGCGGACGGCCGGTTCCAACAGGGAGGACTTGAACGGCAGCACGGTCCGGCCGTCGGAACTGGTGCCTTCCGGGAACAGAATCACAAGCGCGCCGCGGTTGAGAGCGGCTTCGATCTCATTGGCGAATTGGCCCGCTTTCGCCGGCTTCTCCCGTTTGACGAAGATCGTTCCCGCCCGGCTGGCAAACCAGCCAAAAACCGGCCACGACTTGACTTCACTTTTAGCCACGAATACCGCCGGCGCGCCAGCCGCAAGGACCACGATGTCCAGATAGCTCAGATGGTTGCAGACCAGCAGACCTTTCGACGGGATGACGCCGATGAATTGAGGTTCAAGCCCAAAAATATGCAGCAAGCGGCGCGCGGTGGATTGCAGCCACAAACCTCGCGTCGCGGGGAAGGTCTCTTTCGAGCGCAGCGTCCATAACCGCAGGAAGCTCCATGCGCCGAGAACCAGCACGCCGCCCAGCCAGAGCAGCCGGACGGTGACGCCGACGGGGTTGCGGAGCCACGCTTTCATGGGCGGCTCAGGTCAGAAAATGTTGCCGCGCACTCGGTGGCATGGCGTCCAAGTCAAGCAAGGTCAGGAAATCAATGGTTTTGAACTGGCGATCCAGGGCTGGCGGCCCGCAGATTTTGGCGCCAAGTGTCAAATAAGCGCGAAGCAGTTTGGGAACGGCGACAGGTTCGGCGCCGAATTGCTCCAGGGAACATTCACAAGCTTCCAACGGCCGGGTGCGCCAGGATGGCGGCGCCAGATGCCTGCGACAAAGGCTGGCATAGACAGAGGCCCCGACTTGCGCGTCGGTGGAGGTCAGGGAGCTGCAACCCACCAGATACCGCGCCTCCCGCTGGCAGGCGTAATCGGCGATGCCTTTCCACAGCAGGCCCAGGACCACCAGATTGCGGTGCTGGACATGGACACAAGCCCGTCCGAGTTCAATAGTTTCCATCCGAAACGGCTCGAACATGCCGAACTCGAACTCCTGCTCACAATAATAACCACAATGCGCCGCCGCGTTCAGTCCAGTCTGCAAACGGTACGTGCCGACAATCTGGCCCGATGAGATGTGTTCGACGATGAGATGATCGCAAACGGCGTCAAAAGGGTCTTCGTCCAGACCGGTGACGTAGGACTGCGCCAATCCTTCGTTCAATTCGAGGTTGAAGACCTGGAAACGCAAGGATTGGGCGGCCCGAAGCTCATCCGCATCGCGCGCCAGCCGCGTGGTGTAGAGAGTGGGCGCGCTGCAAACCAGGCGATCAGGCTCGAATGTCGTTTTCAATGGCGGATTTTGCGCATATGGATAAGGCAACTTAATGGCTGTCAGGTTACAAGTGGGCGAATTCTTTGATAGCGTGAGGACGGAATGCGGACGGCTTTATGAATACTGATAACTCACCGGAGCATCTCACAGGCGCATGTCAGTTTTTGAACACGCCCGGCTCGGCAGAAGGCCCCGCCCTTGCCATAAACGCCTCGGTAGGGCGACGCTCCTGCGGAGCCGCTCCCTTTTCCCTAAATACCGCTCCCGCCGAGCCGTATGCCTGGCATCCCTCAAAAACTTCCAAATTCTGAGTTGCATGTCCTTGATTATCAACGATCTCAAGCTTGCCTGGCCCGCGCAAGCGCCCCAGCCCCCGCGCTTTTTATCATGCACAAGGGTGCATAAGCCTGCATAAGCCCGCGCATTTTCACCAAACCCAGGGGGCGGTTCCGCGCCCGCAAAC
>PLGF01000103.1 GCA_003138485.1 Verrucomicrobiales bacterium
CACATCTGCAAAAAAAACTCTCGCAATCCCTTCGTGGCGTGTTACATTTCATAAGCAGGCTTGTTCTTTGAAACGCTGTTGGCGCGGCCCGTTCCTGCACCGGGCGGCGTGCGTGGCGCGAACCGCCACGCCCGCTGTGCGCCGTAAGCCACGTTTCCCGCTTTTGGGGCCGTGGTGTTGCTTTTTGCACCGAATTGCGGCGGGTCTTGCCGATCGCAAGCAGGGGATGGAAAAAAGCGGGCTGTCCATCCGTGGTTAAAAAATTACGGTAAATTACGNNTTGTGCATGATAAAAAGCGGGGGCTGGAGTTCTCACGGGGCGCAAACGGGCGAAATTCTTAACCGCGGGTGGACATTGTGGCATGGTGGACACCGTGCTTGAGAATTTCAAACTTGCGCTTTCGCGCGGGTTCGAGAACATTCGGAGCTTCAATGAATCTGGCGCTCGCTTTCGCTTCCACCGCCCAACGCAACCCGGCCAAGACGGCCCTCTTTTGGGGCGATGCCTCCCTCTCTTACCACGATCTCTGGTCGCAGTCCCTCTGGGTCGCCGAACGGTTGCGCGCGGGCTGCGGCGTCCGGCGCGGCGACCGCGTCGGCATCTGGCTCAGGAACTGCCCTGAATTCGTGCCCGCCCTGTTCGGCATCTTGCAGGCGGGCGCCGTCGCGGTGCCCATCAACAACTTCCTCAAACCGCCGGAAGTGAGCTTCATCGTCGCCGACGCCGGCATCAACGTCCTCATCGTAGATGAAACGATGGATGAAGGGCTGTCCCAACTGGCAGTCGCGCAACGCGGGCTGCAATCGCTCCACACCGAGTCCTTTGGCGCGGACGGGGACACCGGGGCGGCGCCCCCTTGTGATTTGTCCGAGGGGGACCTTGCGGTGCTCATTTACACGTCGGGCACCACCGGCCATCCCAAAGGAGCGATGCTTTCGCATGGCAATCTGCTGGCCAACGTGGAGAGTTGCCGGCTGGCGCTGGAAGCGGTGGGCACGGATCGGTTTGCCGTCGTGCTGCCGCTCTTTCACAGCTTCATGCTGACCGTCGGCCTGCTGCTTCCCATGCTGGTCGGAGGTTCGATGGTCCTCATCAAAACCCTGCATCCGCCCAAGAATGTCCTCATGGAAATCCTGCAGCACCAGGCCACCCTCTTGCCGGCCGTCCCGCAATTCTTTCGGGCTCTCGCCCGCGGTCCCGCGCCCCCCGCGTTGCCGCTGCGCGTCTGCATCAGCGGCGGCGCGCCGTTGCCGGGCGAAATTCTGCGCGAATTCACCGCCCGGTTTCCGATCCCCCTCCTCGAAGGCTACGGCTTGAGCGAAGCCAGTCCGGTCGTTTCCTTCCAGCCCATCGCCGGCCCGTGGAAGGACGGTTCGATTGGGCGGCCCATTGCCGACGTGGAGGTTTCCATTCAGACCGACGCGGGCGAACTGCTGCCGCCCGGCCAGACGGGGGAAGTCTGTGTGCGCGGCCCCAACGTCATGTTGGGCTACTGGCGCCAGCCCGCCGCCACGACGGAGACCATGCGCGACCGCTGGCTGCTGACGGGCGACATCGGACACCGCGACGCGGACGGTTACTTTTACATCACAGATCGAAAAAAGGACATGCTGCTGGTCAACGGCATCAACGTCTATCCGCGCCAGATCGAGGAGGTTCTCTATCAATATCCCGGAGTCAAGGAAGTGGCGGTGATCGGGGTGCCCGACGCGCGGCGCGGGGAGCAGCCTCTGGCGTTCATTGCCGCGCACGAGGGCGCGCGTGTGGACAAGGGACCTCTGCTGGCCTTCGCCCGCGGGCAACTGGCCGACTACAAAGTGCCCCGGCGCGTCGTTTTTATGCCCGCCCTGCCGCACAACGCGACCGGCAAAGTCCTGAAAACAGAACTGCGCAAAATTGTCCGCAAAAGCGTCATGGCCAGCCCGGCATGACGTGAGGTTTCGGGGCGGCCATTGTCAAAATAATCTGTGATTAAGACTCAGGAACGGGCAAACCCGGCGGGCGCATACACCATGCCGTTGAGCACGGTTCGCCTCATGGATTTGCCGCGCGTTGGGGGCAAGGCGGCTCATCTCGGGGAGATGATCGCCGCCGGGTTGCCAGTTCCGCCCGGATTTGTCATCACGACGGATGCTTGCAAACGGTTCATTCAATCCGATCCCCGGATTGCGGATTGGTTGAAAACCCTGGAAGGATGCGATCCTCAAGACCCGGCGGCCTTGCGCGTCGCCGCCGAAGAGGTGCGGCGGCAGTTAAGCGCAATCGTCATGCCGGGCGACGTGGCAAATGCCATGGCGGCAGCCTTGGGGCACGAACCTCCCGCCGCGCAGGCCGTCCGGTCGAGCGCGACGGTTGAAGACATGCCGGAGGCGTCGTTCGCCGGCCAGCACGATTCCTTTCTCAACGTGGCTGGCTGCGACGCGGTTGTTGACGCGGTGAAACGTTGCTGGCTTTCGTTGTTCTCCGAGCGGGCCATTTCGTACCGGATGCGCAAAGGCGTCGCGCCCGGCCGCGCGCAGATGGCTGTCATCGTCCAGCAACTGATTGACGCCGATGCCGCCGGCGTGATGTTCACCACCGATCCGGCGGGCCGCGATCCCGACTGCATTCTCATCGAAGCGGCGTTCGGGTTGGGCGAAGTCGTGGTTCAGGGGAAGGTGGCGCCCGACTGCGTGGCCGTGTCGCGTTCGGGGCCGCGGGTGGTCCGGCGTGAGACGGGCTTGAAGCGGGTGGAGATTGTTGCCGCGGCAGAGGGCGTCCGCGAGCAGCAACTCGCGGCGGAAAAGGTGGCCGCTCCAGTGTTGGATGACGAGACGGCGGTGCGATTGGCGGCGCTTGGGCTTGAAGTGGAACGGGTCTTGGGCGGCCCGTTGGACATCGAGTGGAGTGTGCGCGGCGGGGAGGTCTGGCTCTTGCAGGCGCGGGCGGTAACTACATTGAGGAAGGGGCCGGGAACCAGCTTCGAGGATCGGCAGGTGTGGACCAACGCCAATGCGGGCGAAGTGTTGCCGGACGTGGCGACCCCGATGACGTTGTCGCTCCTGCGGATAGCCTTGGACAATCTCTGGAACCGGTTGTTGCGAGGGTGTGTTCAGATCAGGCTTGAACAAGTGTTCGGCGTGATTGCAGGCCGCGTGTATTTCAACTTCAACACACTTTGTGCTTTAGGAAGTCGGATACCAGGATTGAAAAAGCAAACACTGGAAGAACTCATGGGCGGAAGGCAGGACACCATGCTGGCGTTGAAACAGATAAGCATCTCGAAAGCCGATCTGACTCGGATTGAGATTAATCCCTGGCAGACTGCAGTCGGCCTGCCAGCCCTCGCGCTGAGGTTTCTTTTCTTTTCGACCCGGCGCGGACAAATGGCGGTGGAATCGTTCCGGCGCGCCACTGATGTCCTTATCCTTGTCGATCCCGGCTCGCTGTCCGACGACAAGTTGTTGACAACGCTTCGCGCATCGTCCGCTCCAGCAGCGCTATGGAACGTGAATGCGCTCGATGCGTTCGGCATCGGGGGTTCTTACCCCGCGGTTTTATTCTACCTGTGCGAACATTGGTTCGGACCAGAAGGGCGAAGCACGGCGAACCGGCTGCTGGCGGGAGTCGGAGACATGGATGACGCGGTGGCTGGGCATGAACTGTGGCTGCTGGCGGAAGACGCGGCCCGGGAACCGGAGATCATGAGGTTGCTGCTCGGCGAGCGGACATTCACGGCCTTTGCAACGCGGTTGAAGGGTTGCCGCGGCGGGCAGGCTTTTCAAGCCCGGTGGGATGCGTTTATGCATCGGCATGGACACCACGCGCGCGGCGAAATCGAGTTGTTCAACGCCCGTTGGTCGGAATCCCCCGACTTCGTCCTGGACATTGTTCGCGGCTACGTTGAAGCGATCAACGCGGGGCATCCGGGGCCGGTCGGCCGGCAGGATGTATTGGCGGGCGAGCGCATGGCTCTTGAAATCAAATGCGCCGCCAGGTTGAAGAATCCTCTGCAACGAGCACTCTTCCGGCTCGTCCTTTTTCGCGCGCAAAAGGGCGCTGGATTCCGGGAGAATGTCAAGAGCGAGTTCATCCGTCGGCTTGCGTTTCTGCGCCGCCTGTTGTTGGAGTTGGGCCGGCGCCTGGCCGCGCGCGGGCGGCTGGCGGATGAGAGCGATGTCTTTTTTCTGGAAATTGAGGAAATTCAGAACGCCTCTTTCTGCGACCCCGGGACAGACCTGCGCGCGCTCGTCGCCGGGCGGCGGGAGCTTTACGAGCAAAACCTGAAACTAACTCCACCCGCGGTGATCGTCGGCCGGTTTGATCCGGGTGCTTATGTGCCCGATGCGGTGGATGGAGGGACGAAAGTCTTTCATGGCCTCGGAGTGAGCGCGGGCGTTGCGACAGGCCGGGCGCGCGTGATCCTGCGGTCAGACGCCGATCAACGTGTGCAAGCCGGAGAAATCCTGGTTGCTCCGTTCACCGATCCGGGCTGGACGCCTTATTTTGTCGCGGCCGCCGGGATCGTGATGGACATGGGCGGCATGTTGAGCCACGGCAGCATCGTTGCGCGCGAATACGGGATACCGGCCGTGGTCAACGTGGGGCCTGCCACACAAATCATCCGGACCGGCCAATGGATTGAAGTGGATGCGAACCGGGGCGTTGTGAGGGTGCTTGACGCGGCGCCAGAGAAAAAAGGGGTGTAATCGCCCCTTTTTCCCCGCCGCCGGCGTTGTCATATAATGTTGCGCATCAACCATTTACGTATTTCATGGACTTTTACGAGTTGACGGTTGCAAGGCGCGGCGGCTAGACTGTGGACACTGCGACAGGCCCGCCTGAAGCGTCTTGTCGAGTTGAATTTTATGGCTGAAGGATATTGTTTTAAGTGCAAAGCGAAGAAAGAAATCTCCGAGGCGGTTGAGGAGACGATGAAGAATGGGCGCAAGGCGATCAAAGGCAAGTGTCCGACTTGCGGCGTGGTCATGTTCAAAATCCTTGGCGGCAGCAAAGCGGCGGCGCCGGCGGCCGCCGCCCCCAAGACACCCATCCAGCCAAGTTGACATCCTTTTGACATCCTTATGGCGCAACAACTGGCCTATGCCATCATCACTCCGTACACGCTCCATAAGTCGCGCACCGGCGGCATTCTGGCGCGTTTGATTACCCGCACCGGACTGGAGTTGGTGGCCGCGCGCATGTTCGCGCCCAGCCTCGACCTGGTCCAGCAGTACTCCGACCTCATCATTTCAGCCGCGGACCCCCAGGACCGCCGCGTCCAGGAATTGATCCGCGACTATATCCTGCGCAACCTGGCCCCGGACCCAAAGACCAAGCGGCCCCGCCGCGTCATGATGCTCCTGTTTCGCGGCGAGGAAGCCGTGCGCAAAGTGCGCTCGGTCATCGGCAACATCGCCACCGACCGCCGCGGTGGCGAAACCATTCGAGACACCTACGGGGACCTCGTTCTGGACGAACACGAACAGGTCCGTTATTTCGAGCCGGCCGTCCTGGCCTCGCCGATGCTCGAAGAAGCGGGACTCAAGCTCAAACTCTGGGCGCGCTACTCGGATTCCGATGGCGGAATCGTCAACGGCACCCTGGTCTATGGCCCCGATGAAACGACCCAGCGCACCTTGGTGCTCATCAAGCCGGACAACTTCCGGTTCGCCACCGGACGGCCCGGCAACGTGATCGATTTTCTCTCTCGCACCGGCCTTTACATTGTCGGAATCAAAGTCCATCGCATGAGCGTCGCCGAGGCTTCCGAGTTTTACGGCCCCGTCCGCGAAGTTTTGCGCACCAAGCTCAAAGACGTGGTGGCTGCCAGGGCCAAGGCCGCGTTGGAAAAGGAATTCGGGTTCAAAGTGCCGGCGGCGGAAGAGAAACAATTGGGCGAAATCCTCGGCCCAACCTTTGGCGACAATCAGTTTGAAAACATTGTCAAATTCATGTCGGGCCGTTCTCCCGCCGAATGCGCCCCGGCCCTCCTCACCCAGCCGGGCACTGAAAAGTGCATCGCCCTCATTTACGAAGGCGTCGAGGCCATCGGAAAGATTCGCGACGTGCTGGGCCCCACCGACCCGTCCAAAGCGCCGCCCGGTTCGATTCGGCGCGAGTTCGGCTCCAACATCATGGTCAACGCCGCGCACGCCAGCGATTCGGTCCAGAACGCCGAGCGGGAAATGAAGATCGTGAACGTGGGCCAGAATAATTTCCGCGCCGTTGTCGAAGAATTCTACGGGAAAATCTGACCGCCCGCCTGGGGAGCGGAATTGGGCGTGACAAGCCGCCGCCAGGGCCTATATTGCAACACTTTTTGACGACCCTATCGTCTAGCGGTTAGGACACCGCCCTTTCACGGCGGGAGCAGGGGTTCGATTCCCCTTAGGGTCGCCATTTTTTCTCAAGTCCCGGTCGATTCCATCCGATAGGTGCCTCAGAGCGGAATGCTCCGTGAAATCAACCAAGACCGCAAACCAGGTAATTTAAAAATGAGCAGCACATCCGGTGTTTCGTCGAAAACCCCTCATCAATTCAGTTCCAGCGCCCCCGGCGCGCCGCCCAATGCCGCCAGCAACGGCATGGGGCCGGCCATGATCGGGAGCAGCTTTGTGTTGGATCATGGTTCCAACCCCAAAGCTCTTGCCGCGGAGTTGTCCCCGCCGCCAGTCAAGGAACACTTCAACGCCTCCTTCGGCGCGTTCATTGGGGGACATTACACGGATTTTTAGCGGTTGAAACCGCGCTCAGTCGGGTTTATCAGTCTCCCTGCAATCGCAACGCAGTGAATGACTGGCTCATCGCAATGTATGAAACCCGAAAGAATTGATCGCCGCCGCTTCCTGCAAACAAGCCTCGCCGCCTCCTCAACCGCGCTGGCCGCCGCGACTTTGGGCGGCCGCGCCCTTGCCGCCGTGACCAAGCCGGCACACAACCCGGATGGCGGACTCAAACTGGGCATCGCATCCTATACCTACCGCAACTTCACCCTCGAACAGGCCATCGCCATGACCCAACAGGCGGGCTTCAAGTATATCAATCTCAAAGACGTCCACTTGCCGCTCAAGAGCACGACCGCCGAGCGCCAGGCGGCGCGCCAGAAAATCGAATCCGCCGGTCTCAAACTCATGGGCGGCGGCGTCATTTACTTGAAAAATGACGAAGCCGAAACCCAGTCCGTCTTCGAATATGCCAGGGATGCGGGTATGCCGGTCATTGTTTGCAGCCCCGCGTCCGATGCGCTGGATTTGGTCGAGAAAAAGGCGAAGGAATTCAACATTCTCATCGCCATTCACAATCATGGCCCGGGCGACAAATACCCGTCGCCGCTGGAGATTCTTGCCGCGATAAGAGACCGGGACCCGCACATGGGCATCTGTATGGACGTCGGCCACACCGTTCGGGCTGGGGTGGACCCGGTGGAATGCGTCGAACGCTGCGGCGACCGGCTGCACGACATGCACATGAAGGATGTGACCCAGGCGGCCAGCGCAGGAGGCCCGACCGAACTGGGCCACGGCGTCATCGACATCGTTTCATTGCTCAAGGCGCTCTCCGCCCGGAGATTTCCCTGGCACATCGGACTGGAGTACGAAACTCACGGGGACAACCCGCAGCTTTACGTGATGGAATGCGCGGGCTATCTGCGCGGGGCCATCGCGGCGCTGGTGTAAAGCGTCTGGCAAAACAGCTTTCGAGGTTGCCAACCGGGCGCTGGTTCCTCCATCCTCTCCGCCATGCGGATAGGCGTATTATGCCGGGCGGACGAAATGGCCTGGGCGCGGAAGCTGGGCTTCCGTTCCATGCAATGGATGCGCTTTGCCGAGTCTCCCGCCGCCCCGCCCCACGCCGATTGGCAGCCATTTGCCGACCAGTTGGCACAGGAAGCCGGCGAACGCGGCCTGCGCATCTCCGCCATCGGCGCTCTCTACAGAAACCCGCTCGACCCCAAACAAACCGATTCCGCCCGCGCCGTATTCGAGCGCGCCATCGACGTTGCGGCGCGCATGGGCATCCCCACCGTTTCGGGCTTTGCCGGAGCGGTCATCGAACTGGAATGGAACCAGCGCGGCGGGAATCCTCTTTACAAGCCGCTGGAGAATTATCTCCCCCAAATGCTTGCCTTTTGGGAGCCGCTGGCGCGCCGGGCCGCCGCGTGCAACGTGCGCCTGGCCTTTGAAAATTGTCCGCAAGGCCCCTGGTATCTGCCCTTGATGCACTATAATATCATGGGCCAGCCCGCCTTATGGGAACGCTTTTTCAGCGCCACCAAGTGCGACAACCTCGGCCTGGAATGGGACCCCAGCCACCTTCTCTGCCAGTTCATCGACCCGGTCGCCAACCTCCGGCGCTTTGGCGCGCGCGTCTTTCACGCTCACGCCAAGGACGCCTTCATCGACCGTTCCCTGCTGGAGACTTACGGCCCCTGCCATCCCGGCGTGGCCGAACACCGCTTCCCCGGCCTGGGCCAGGCCGACTGGCCGGAAATCATCCGCGCACTCTTGCGCGCCGGCTACGATTCGGACTTGAACATCGAAGGCTGGCACGACCCGGTTTACCGCGACCGCGACGCCGGCCTCAAGCTGGAAGAAACAGGGCTGCTCTTGGCCCGGAACTTCCTCGAACCGTACCTCGCCGGCACCGAGCCGTCCGCGTGATCTGTTCTTAATCCTGCCACGCCCGGGCTGATGTCAGCGCCGCACGGGCAATTCCAGGGTGAATACAGCGCCCCGGCCGGGGCCGTCGCTTTGTACGGTCAATGTGCCTCCCATCTCCTTGGCCGCGATCGCGCCGCTGTGCAGACCGAACCCGTGCCCGGTCTTCTTGGTGGTGAAACCGTGGGAAAAGACGCGGGTCAGGTTCTCCGGGGCGATTCCAACGCCGTTGTCGCCGACGGATACGCGGATGGAGTCGCCGCCGTTGGTGGCTCGAATGGTGATCTGCTTGTCCGGGACGGACGCCTCCTGGCAGGCGTGCTTGGCGTTGCTGATCAGATTGACCAGGATTTGAATGATCTTATGCCTGTCAACATTAATCTCGGATGATGTCTTGTCGTATTGGCGCACTACTTTGATTTCGTGCCGCAAAAGCGAACTTTCATTCATGTGCAGCGCGTCTTCAATCAAGTCGGCAATCTGGACCTTTTCGATGACGCCGGACACGTTGGCGTAGGTTTGTTGCATGGCGACAATGTCGTTGATGTGCTCCACGTTCTTGCGCAGTCTGGCCAGTTCCTCCAGAATGATGGTCCTTTCTGAGGCCAGGTGCTCGGCCAACTGGGAGAGGAAGGCGGGCAGGCGCTGGCCCTTGGGATCGTGGGTGATGAACTCGGCAAGGTTGCCGGCGTGCTCCTGCAACATGGCGGCGACCCGGCCGACGGAGGACGTTCTGGATTGTTTGACGCGGTCGGTAACCACGCTGGCTGCGACGTTGACGCTGTTGAGCACGTTTCCGACGTTATGCAGCACGCCTGTGGCCACCTCGGCCATGCCGGCCTGGCGGGAAATCTCCAGCAGTTCCATGTGGGATGCCTTCACTTGCAACTCCATCCGCTTGCGCTCTTCAATTTCGCTCTGCAATTGAACGGTTCGCTCGGCCACTTTGGCCTCCAGCAAATCGTGGGCCGCCTGAAGTTTCTCCTCCCGCCGGTGCAGGCGCGCGACCCGCCAAAGGTAAGCGCCGGACAAGGAAAGGCCGGCCAGCAACGCCATCAGCGCAAAAAACCAGGCAGTCTGACGGAAGTGGGGCAGTAGCTGCAGCGCGATGTCGTCCCCCGCCGTGTTCCAGACACCGTCCTCATTGCAGGCCTGGACCATGAAATGATACGGACCCGGCTTGAGATTTGTGTAGAAGGCGGTGCGGCGGTTCCCAGCCTCCACCCAGTCCTTGTCGTAACCTTCCAGTTTGTAGCGGTATCGTATTTTCAGAGGCGCGATGTAACTCAGCCCCGCGTAGTGAAACTCCAGCTCCCCTTTCCCCGGACGAACCACCGTGTCGCCAGCCCGGTCCAATTCCCTCTCATCGGCGCGCGCAAGGTCAATGTGAACGACCGGCGCCACCGGGTTGGAGGGGAGATGTAATGGATCAATCATGGCAACGCCAAGAACCGTCGGAAACCAAATCCGCCCGTCCGGCGTTTTGCAACCATACGGGTAGCGGTCTCCCTCCGCGCTTTTAATCACATTCAGGTCGGTGTAACCCGCGCATTCGACCTCGATTGACTTGCCGTCGGCGAAATCATTCAGACTCTGTCGGCTGACACGAAAAATGCCGCTTTCAGAGTCCATCCAAAAATAGCCCTCATCATCCGGGACCATGCTGTAAATCATGTCGTCGAACAGTCCATTCTTCCGGCTGATGTAGCGAAAGAGGCCGTCCTTGAGTCTGGCAATGCCCGTGGTCATGCCCGCCCAAATCGCCCCGTCGCCATCCTGAAAAACGGATAGCACGCCCGTGTCGTAAAAACCGTTTTCAATCGGCCATCGCGTGGCTGCGCCGTTCTTAACCTCAAATAGAGCGCCCGGGCAGCCAACCCACAATGCGCCATCGCTGCCGCAAATCATGTTATACACATAACTCATGGGCAGTTTGCCTCCCGCTCTATACGGATACGGCCGATAGAAGTTGGTGCCGACCTGATAAAGTTCACCGCCCACGGCGGCGACGACGCCCTCCGCGTCCTCGCCCAGGGCTGAAGGCCATTCCTTGTTCGGATAGCGGGCCACGATCTTCCCCCCGGCGAAAACTTCGATGTCGCGCGCGCCGGTGGCCAAATACACATTTCCATCCCGGCCCTCCAACGCCCTCGTCACGTAGGAATTGCTCAGTCCCACATCCGCCGAATACCAGCTTACGTTGGTTCGGCCATCGCTGTGGAGAAACCCGCTGGAAGTGGTCACCCACAAGCCCCCGTCTCTTGCAACGCACACCGATGTCTTCAGCTCGCCCGGCCACCCTTCTCCCAGGCCGAACGTCGGAATTTTAATATCGCTTAACTCGTTCAAACCATGCCGCGTTCCAACCCAGAGATTGCCTTCCCGATCCTCCGCCAGAGACCGGACAGCGTTGTCCGACAAGCCGTCCACCTTTCGCAGCCAGGCGAGCGCGCCATTCCAGTAGCGGAGCAACCCTTCGCCGTCGGCGCCCGCCCAGACTGCGCCGCGACGATCAATGAACACCACATGTGCCTCATGCGCTGAAATCAGAATGGGCGCCTTTGTTTGATCGGAGTCCAGCACGTAAAGGCCGGAATCCGTTCCAAACCAAATGCGCCCTTGCTTGTCTTCGGCGACCGACCAAATGATCATCCTGTCCAGGGCCGCAAAAGGCAGTTTGTGAAGCACTCCGCGCTGCCAGTAAAACAGCCCTCTCCCTGAGGTCCCCAGCCAAATACGCCCGCGCGAATCCTCGAACGCCGTGTTCACTTCATAGTAATTGGTGCTGGCCGCTTCCGGTAGAATGTTCTCGAAGGCTCCAGCTTTAGTCAACCGGCTGGCTTGGCCTTGTCCCGCAATCCACAGGTCGCCATTAGTCGCCTCCGTGATCGCGAACACATTCAGGCTGGTGCCACCCCACTCCTCCCTGCCTCGAAGCGTTATTTCATTCCCGTTGCAGTAGGCAAACGAGCCATGAGTCAACCCGATCCACAGACCTCCCGATTGCGACACCGCCAGGCTCCGTATCGCCGTGCCGCGAATTTCCGGCACTTGCTTCAAATCCAATAGCCGGAAGTCAACCCCGTCGAAGCGCATCAACCCCACTGACGTTCCCAGGCAGACGTATCCGTCTTTGGTCTGGGTAATGGCCCTGACGCTGTTGGCCGGAAGCCCCTGCTGACGCGTCCACGAGCGGCAATTATACTGAACAATGCTCCTGCTGGGATCCAAGGCGAACCCGCGCCCAGGCAGCAAAAGCAGCAGCGACAACGCCCATGACCGCAACGCCAGCGACCTCTGGCGATGGTTGTTTGGAATCTCTATTTTCAGTTCCTTCATGGTTTGCTACATAAGGTACACCCAAACCCGCAAGTCACCATGGTTTATTTCCCGTTGCAATTCCTGCGGGCGAGGGCGGCTGTCCGCCAGCCGCCGGCAGAATCGCCAGCATGATGATACAAACGGCCACATCCGACTTCTCATCAATAGCGTATCGGCAGAAATCGGCCAAACTTGAGGAACATGTTTTGCCAAAGACCAGTCACGTTTTGCCGCCGCGCATGGGGGTGCCGGCGGGCCTGGCAAGGTGAGCGGCCTATCTCGCGCCGCTCTCTTCGATGCGATAGAGATCGGTCCGGGTGCGAAGATAGAGAGCGCCGCCGGAAACGGCCGGCGAAGACATGAACCCGCCGGCCAGTTGATTGGTCGCCAATGGTTCATACGCGCGCCCGGCCTTGAACACCGTGCTTTTTCCCTCCTGGCTGAAGGCATAAATCCGCCCGTCGCCATAAAGCACGGAAGCGGAGTATTCGCCGCCAATTCGTTCCCGCCAGACTGCGGCGCCATCGGCGGTTTGAATACAGGAGGCGGCGCCGCCTTCGTTGACCATGAAAAGCAGCCCGTTGTCCAAAGCGCCGGAAGTCCGGGTCGGCCCCGCATGGGCGGCCCGCCAGACCACCGCGCTGGCCGGCCTCTCGCCCTGGCCATCCGGTCGCAATGCCAGCAACTCGCCCTTGCCGTTTCCGCTCGCAAAGATCGCCAGCCCCTGGTCGAAGATCGGGCGGGAGGCCGGCGAAAAACCCTCACACGACAACATCCATAATTGCCGCCCCGTGGCGGGATCGTAGCCGTAGGCGGCGTAGGACGCCACGCTGAGCATTTGCGGGATGCCGTCAATGTCTATAATGATGGGCGTGGAATACGCCTTGCGCGCATCCCCTTCGCGCATCGGCCGCCCGTCGGCGCCCAGGTCTTTCCAATGGGCGGCGCGGTCCGTCTTCCAGACCGTCTTGCCCGTGCTCTTGTCCAACCCCGCCACATACTGCAAATCCACCCCGTCCAGCGTGAGGATTAGAAGGTTGCTGAACAGGATCGGCGACGAACCAGGGCCGCGATAGTGACGGCACGGCAAATCGTCGCGCTGCCAAAGGACTTTGAAGTTGCCGGTGTCCACACAGGCCGTGCCGTAACTGCCGAAGCTCACATAGGCACGGCCCGGCTCCAGAACAGGCGACGGGGAGGCGTAGCAATTCAAATCGTTCCCCAGCGATTCGGGGTTATCGCAGTGGAAGAGCTTCTGGTTAAAAAGAATCCTCCCGGATTGCTGATCCACGCAAAGAGCGAAGAAATCGTGGCCTTCGGGCGTGGCCGTAGTCACCCAAATCTGCCCGTTGAGAATGACGGGCGAGGACCAGCCGCGATAGGGGATGGGAGTCTTCCATTTGACGTTTTCGGTTTCACTCCAATGCAAAGGCAGGCCGAGCCGGTTGGTTTGGCCGGGGGCCGTCGCGCGCCCATCGAACCAGGGACCCCGAAAATCGGGCCAATCCGCCGCCGCGGACGCCGCGAGACTACAAAACGACAAGAGCAAAACGGCGGCGGTTTCGCGCATATTAATCCGAAGCATTAGCGAAACGACGGAACAATGCACCGAAAAGGTGGTGCTGGTAGGGCGACGCTCCTGCGGAGCATCCCCCCGAAAAAGGCTCGGCTGGAGCCTCGCCCTGCCAAAAGTCTCCAAGGTTTTGCGCAAATTAATTGGTTCCGGCATGTTTTTCCTGGGGCGAAGACGGTCTGGCGGGAAGATACGCTTTAACAGCCTCGGGACCTTTGGGCGGAGCCTCGGCCAGGCGCGTTGACACCATGATGACTGTGGCGAAAGCGGCCGCCAGGATGGCCACCAGCCATAACGGCTTCTTTTTCGTCAACAAACACATTGAGGCCATCGCGATGGACACCGAGAAAAGCGGAAGCGACGGCCCCAATTTCTTTCCCAAAGCCGCGGCGGCGTCGCGGTCCTCCTCATAAGCCTTGGCGATTTTTTGGCTCTCTTCCTTGCCCTGGTCATACCGGGCCACCTCTTTGCCATACTCCTTGAGCATTTTTTGAATTTCGGGGTCGCTGGAATTTCCCGCCTTGGCGAGCACGTTGGTCGTGACTTCCAGCAAATGGCCCTTGACCGACCGGGCCTGATAAAGATTCCAATAATCAGAGGCCAGTGCCTGGCTCATCTGCACCCGGCTGCCGTATGCGCCCGACCATTGCGCCGCAACGGAACCCACCACCGCGATGATGACCACCGTCAGCGAGACGTACTTTGTCCAAGCCTGGCGCTTTTCATTCTCCTTTGTCTGGGCGCGGTCCGCCTTGAGTTCGGCGATGAACCCTTTGAGGTCCTTCAATTCGTTTTCGAGATTGTCCATAGATCAGCCGCGAATGATAATAAATCCATCCCCACCCGTAAAATCAAAACCTCCTGAGACGCTCCGGGCTCCGGGTTCCTTATGTCGAGGAGCGTGTAATGGGTAGAGGTCCACTTCGGCTGGTAGTAGCCGCGTGCCCATGCCCGTCGGGGCGCTGGAGCGTCAGAAAGCGGGCGACCCCACCCTTCCGTCGCGATCCGCGTACGCACCGTTGGGAGCCGGTCACTGCATGTAGCCCATTTCTTCATAGTAGCGCGCGGCGCCGGGATGCAGCGGCACTTCGTAACCGTTCCACACCGTATGGATGTTGTAGGAGAAGTTCAGATGGCTCCATTGCAGGAGTTGCTGCTGCTCGTCCATCGCTTTGGCGACCGTGTAGGCAAATTCGTCCGGCGTGTCCGTCCGGCAATAGATCGTCGTGCCCGTTCGCACGACCGTCGGGATCGGGCGGTCAACGCCGCGGTACAGCCCCGGTGGGATGGTGCCGCGCTCCTGCTCACCCTCCCGCGCCAGTTCCGCCAGCAGATCATCGGGCAACTGGATGAAATTGAGGTCGAATTTCTGGCTGATCTCCGTCCATACCCTCCATTCCGGCGCCGTCGTCATGTCGCCGCCCCCTCCGATGGCCACATCGAATTTCTCCCGATCCTCGGCCGTGTTGCCCACATGGCCGCCGCCGGCCTCAACGGCTTGCCTCGACAGGCCAAAGTGAGCCAGGATGCGCGTGGAGTCGCCGCCGATCCCGGCAGTCAGGATGCGCACCGGCCAGCGTTTCTGCCGTATCTGCGACAGGTTGGTGATACCCGTCTCCGCTCTCGCTGCGACCAGCACATAACTCGGGTCCTGGATATTGGCAATCAGGCATAGATTCGTCATGGGCTTGTCTTTGGCGTACGTGCCGGTTCCCCGGTAGGCGTTGCGCAGGAATTGGATGGCGACCGCGCCGAAATCAACCGCTCCCAAGTCCGGCGCGTTGCGCGGGGCGAGGTTCTCCGGCATCGCGGGATCCGGCTTGTAAGGAGGCGGCTTCCGAGCTTCGCTGACGATGCGCGGAGCGTCGGCGCCGTTGCAATTATAGCAAATCTGCACGTCGTACCCGTAGGGCTTCATGGCCGTTTTCACCACTTCAGCCATCGCTCCCCACGGACAGATCTCACACGCGCCGCCGAACACCGGCTTCCTCTGTGCAATACCGGTCTGCCCGTCGGCCGCGGGCGAAACGGCCAGCAGGGCCGCCGCCAGGCAGGAAATGGAAACGGAGAAGGTTGTCATAAGGACTGGCGGATGGTCATGTCGGCATGAAAATTCCCGGCTCAAGAACGGATTTCATGGCGCCGGAATACT
The DNA here is from genome assembly GCA_003138485.1 of Verrucomicrobiales bacterium. Classification (GTDB taxonomy): domain Bacteria; phylum Verrucomicrobiota; class Verrucomicrobiia; order Limisphaerales; family Palsa-1400; genus PLGF01. The sequence continues at coordinate 15,687 of PLGF01000103.1, forward strand.
GACTGACCGGACCGGTTTCAAGAAATTTCGCTGTTGCCCAGGCGACGGGAGTGCATTTCATGCGTCACATCTGCCGTGATTTCCTCCTGACAGACCTCAGTAAAACTGGGGTTTCGCGCCAAAACCATTCGCAATTTGAATTCCTGCCTTTTTCGCAATGCAAGCCCTGTGAAGGGTCCGGGGAACTTGGTGTCCGTTCATTTTCGGTCGCCGCTCAAGTCAACCCCAAAAATGCTGACCCTTTCACTGACCTTTTCACGGCTCAAAACTTGCGAAAATAGAAGTCCCAATCGCGCCGCTCGCCGAGCAGCGCCGGATCGGGACCGAGTTGGACGCGTTGCAGGCGGAGGTGGACGCGCTGAAGCGCCTGCAAGCCGAGACCGCCGCCGAGCTGGACGCCTTGCTCCCTGCCATCCTCGACAAAGCCTTCAAAGGAGAACTCTAAATGATGAAATCGTGGAATGAAATCACTCACTACGCCGGCTTCGATTGGTCTCGCCCTCATCGACGATGAGTTGGCCGTAGTCGGCGACGCGATCGTCCACCGCCTCTTTGCGAACAAGGCTCTGAATGAGCGCCACATCGAGCGAGCCGGTCAGCCTGTGGCGTCCGCCGCCCAAACGGCCAATGGTCTTGGGCGGCACTCCCAGAAAGAGGGAAAGGCGCTCGATCCACTGCTCAAGAAGTTGCTGGCGGTGAACCAAAATCAGAGTATTGACACCGCGTTGAGCCATGAGCCAGGCGGACACGACGGTTTTTCCAAACGCCGTCGTCGCCGCCAGAACACCCGTGTCATGTGCGAGCAAAGCCTCGGCGGCCGCCTGTTGATCGGGCCGCAATGTGCCGTGAAAAGTCACTTTCATAGGCGTGCCGGCGTGGCGTTCGTCGCTGAGAACCGGCTTGATTTTGAGCGCCCCAAGCGTCTCCAGCACGTCGTCCAGGCACCCGCGGGGCAGGGCGATATGCTTCGCATGATCTTCGGCGCATGAAACGATTCTTGGCTTGTCGTAAGTCGGCAGGCGCATCGCCTGCGCGCGATAGAATTCGGGATTTTGAAACGCGGCCAAACGCAGCAGGCGGTTGCGCAGCCCGGGCGGGAGATTTTCTTTGGCGATATAGATTTGATCCCCGAGAACTATGTCAAGTGTATCTGGCAGGGGACTTGGAATGGGTGGTTCCTTTCGGCGGCGCGACGGGGGCGCCGTCCATGGGCTGTCATCATCCTCATCGGCCAAAGCCATGCGAACCCCAATGATCCGTCCTTTGGATTCCGCATCGCGCACAAGCGTTTCGGTTTTCGCCCGGCTCATTCGCCGCACGGAGGCCAGGAACTCCCATTGATCGGAGTATGGCGCGAATCGTTCGTCGAGAAAAACCGTATTACCGCGCTGCCGGGCCTGTTTCTGGAGCGGCAGCGCAATCAGATTGCCGAACCCGCCTTTGGGCAGCGTGTCCTGATTGGGAAAGAGCCGGTCATCCCATCTGAAAGCGGATGATTGAGGCTCTGCAATTCTGCAACTTTTCCCCATTCCGGGCTTGCGCCGGTGCGCTGCGCTGGCTTAAAGTGGGTTTCTGGCGTGGACAAGGGTGGAATGGCCCGCGCGCCGCGTCGTTGCAGCATTTTCCCCGCGCAAGCCGTGGGACCGGCTGCGGAACGGTTGGCAGGATAGCTCAGTTGGTAGAGCAGAGGACTGAAAATCCAAGAACGCACTTTTTGCTCTCTTTTGCCATTTGGCACTATCACTGATTTCCCTCGCAAATTCAACGCTTTGCACTCCTTCGCCTTTTGCTCCGACTGGCGGTTTTTCGCTGCATAAACGCCGTCAGCGATACAAAAAGGGATGCAACGGCATTCGTATTGACTTTCTGAGAAGTTGCGTCCCCAACCGCCGGTTAAGGAGTGACGAGTTGAACTTCTGGAAAATAGGTTTTAACGCGATCCGGGTCGCGCGTGACGAGCTTCATTCCATCGGCCTTGGCATGAGCGCCGATCAGGAAGTCCGGGAGTGGAACGCGGTTTTCCGTTTTCCGTCCGTCTTTCTTTAATCGGTCCAAATAGATGGCAAATGCTTTTGCGGCTGGAATCGCCGCTGATATCGGCAATGGCACCAACTTCAGACCCAAGCCTTCGAGCAAAGCGGGGACAGCGTCACGATTCTCGGAGCGCACTGACGCCTCGCTGACAACGATGGTGTTCACGGCCCCTCCTTCGCCGCCTTCCTGAACCGCCGCGGCAATCTGGCGCTTGGCCCAATCGTGAAAAGGGCTGTCGGAGTCGCGGGCATCAATGACAACGCTGCTGTCAAACAGAATCACCGGGTCTCCTCTTTGATCTCATCCCAGCTTTTCGTGAACCGTAGCGGACTGTTTTCGATAGCAGCCATTGCCTCTGCAAAAGTTGGCTTGCGGCGTGGCAACTCAACTTTCCGAAGCAAAACGTCGTTATCGCCAAGGACTTCCGGTTCGTAATAGTCGCCGGGCCGGAGCACGGAAACCAGAATTCGATGCGTCTCATCTACTTTTACAGCGTTCACGGGAGTAATCTCCACCAAACCGGAAACCTTTTCAAGTCTGGCCTTGCCGACAAATCAACCCAGGCGCGAGAGCGACGGCTGTATGGAAAGGCGATTGATCGGGGGCCGTTTCTGGGGCGAGCAATCGCGGTGCGCCGCGCGGCGCCAGAGCGCAAAAGCAACCTGACTTGGCCCCGTGCGCCCGCCAGCACAACGCGGCAACAAAGGTTCGCAAGCGCATCCGCCGAAGCCAAACCCCCACCTCTAAAAGCCAAATCGGGCGTTATTCACTTCTGGAGCGCATTCGCTGGAAACCCATAAAAGCAGAAGGGACGCTTTACCTCTAACATTCGTTACAGGTTGGCCAACGACGCGTCAACGACCGGTGCCGCAAAAGTCGCCGCAGGGTCCGGCGATATTTTGCCGCAAGAACGCCGCAGCCACCAACGACCGCTGCCGTAAGAAATGCCGCAACGGTCAACGATAGTCCCGCGAACGGCCAACGACGGGCCGTTGAACTTTGTCGCCGTGCCGCCGCAAATGTTCAAAGACATGGCCACAACCGATTTGGGCAGCAAACGCTGCCAGCCATGTGTGCTTCGTGTTTGCCGCTGGCATTGTACGGCTCCGCTGCGCTTGTCAAGGTAGTGCCCCGTCCTCCCGCCGCCTCCACCTTGACAATGCTCGCTCCGCCGGAAACTGCGGCTCTTAGGAAACACGAAGCGAATCTTTGAAGCCTGTCGGCTGTGCCATGACCAGCCTAATCCGTTTGCAGAAAACATGCGAAATCGTTAGGATCGTGGCTGTGAACAAGCGTGATCTAATCCAGAGGTTGGAGAAGATTGAAGGCGTTTCCGGCGGCGAGGACGTTTCTCTCAAATCGCCCGACGGCGGCCAGTGGGGAGAACTGGCGCTGCGTCGAGCAACGAATGAGGAAAAACAAAAAGCCGGAATCCCGCCGAACAGGTGGGTCGCTGTGATAGCCGTCGGGGGCAACAGCAAGCTTACATTGCAGGGGCTACTGGACCAGTTACGCCCGCTGCCGGAAATAGCGGAGGTTTACACGATGCACTACCCAAACGCCGGAACAGAGTGGCTTGCGGACATCGATGTATTGGGTTTGAAAAGCTTGCATGAGGAGGGGTGCGCACGACATGTGATTGCTCTCTCGGCGCAAGAGAATCCTCAACGCAACACGGGAGAGAAATGCTGACCTGGGGCCTAATCTGTTGTTTGCTGCACATCGTCATTCGCGGATTGCGCTGGTATCGGGTCTCCGATGTCTGCGCGATTGGCGTTTATTCTGTGGTATTCGAAGATTTGCCCGACCCCGGCGCTCCAAACTGCATGAGTATGTTGAAGGATGTGGCGCGAACCTACGAGAAAGAAATCCAGCCGCACACAGGTTCTGTCGGCAGATTATTTCCGGGGTTCTACTATCATTTGCAGTGGATGCCTGCGGCTACGCGGGATCACGTTCCGCCACGAGGGATGTTCCCCAAACCGCTCCCAACAGATCTTATTACCGTTCCCTCCTGTCACACCTGTAACAGCGCCAGTTCGTTGGACGACGAGTATTTCAGACTGGTCGTTTCGGCTTGCAGCAACGACAGCCCACGATCAATGGTTCTGCTTAATCAAAAAATACTCCCAAAAGCCCGAGAAAAACCGCTACTTGCGAAACGGTTTTTAAAGTCCTGTGCTCGGGTTCCTGAATTCAGTCCAGGCGGCATTTACGTAGGACAAGCGCGGGCGGTGACGTTTGAGCGTCAAAGGATACAGGTTGTTGTCAATAAGATCGTCAGGGGACTATTCTTACAGCATACGGGCCAAGCGCTTGGAAGCAACCGAATCGTTGAAGACTTCGTTTGCCAACCAAAGCTAAGTCCGGAAGTGATAGAGAGGATTTCCTGCTTGCCGTTGTTCAAGGTCGGCGACGGCACGGTGTTCAGTTACAGGTACGAACTGCCGGAACCTCAAGGCGCTGAAAGCGCTTGGTTTCCAATGTTTTACAATGACGCAGTCTTGTTCATTGCGACAACCGGTCTTGTTGACACCTATTCGCCTTCAGCGTGAGATCCGAAAGTCACCTTCGCGGCCATGCTTTGCGAATGCTCGCGGCGTAGGTGGCCATAAATCTTCAATGCCAGCATTCCGCCGTCGCTGTGGCCGAGCCACCCTGCGACAGTTGGGATATCAATGCCACTTTCGACGCAGCGGGTGGCGAACAAGTGACGCAGCGAATGATGCGTGAGCCGGGCGCAGCCGACGACTTTGCAGGCGCGGGTGAGCGATTTTTGGCATTCGGATACGCGACAAATCCGGTTGTCAGGATTCGGCTGATGTTTGGCCCGCATCCTTTCGAGCAACTGGCGCAAGGCGGGAATTAGCGGAATGGCTCGCGTAAGCGACGCATTGCTGGTTGCGCGGCGTTTGACCGACTGAATGGTGATTTCGTTGCGGTCCCAATCTACGTCGCGCCACAGTGCTTGTTTCATTTCGGCGATGCGGCAGCCGGTGAAGCTCAGGAAACTGACCAGATCGGCACAGTCCTTCGCCTGGCCCGCGCCCGATCTTTCGATTTCCTTCAAGAGTCGGTCAAACTGTTCGGTCGTTGGAAGTTCCAGAGGTTTTGAGCGCACGCCGAGGCGTTTGATTTTGAAGACCGGGTTTGCGTCCCGGCCAAGACCGGCGAAAGCGAGAATTTGCCGGAACACGTTGAGGGTATTGTTGAAGAATTGCGGCGAGTATTTTTCGGCATAGCGTTGCGCCCATTGGCGGCACTCGGCTTCCGTAACGGCGTCCACCTTTCGCGTGTCGAGATCCGGCCACGATTTGAGCAGCCGTTTGACGCAACGGAGCCGATAGACCTTGGACAACTCCGCCAGCGTGTGGTCACAATTTGTCTGGTCCTCAAACTTCGTCCGGCCATCAGCAAATGTGCCAACCTCCGCTTTCGGCTTCCGCAACTTCTTGAGTTGGTCTGGAAGCCGCTGTTTGGCAGTTGAAAACACATCCGTATCCAAACTTGCTCGAACTGGCTTGCCATTGACCTTACAGCGTGCGTAATATGTTCNNGCAATGACGTATTGCAGCAAATTCGGGACTTTTGGGAATGAGCGCCACTTGCCGTCAGCGGACAAGTGCCGGTCTCTCTTGTCATTCAGGACGCTTTCTGCGTCGGCCATAGTCATATCGTATGTCGCTCTCATCGAGGACAATATACGGGATACAATGGCGGGATGCAATGAGGGTTTTCCCTGTTCTTTGAATTGCTGTAAATAGCTTGATTGCAATAAGTTAGGCAGGATATCTCAGTTGGTAGAGCAGAGGACT
>PLGF01000010.1:0-468 GCA_003138485.1 Verrucomicrobiales bacterium
TCACCTCTTCCGTGACTGGCGGCACTCCCTTGAGCGGCTTCCAATGGTATCTCAATGGCAACCCCATTCCTGGAGGAACCACCAACGGCTATGGCCCCCTCACCGCCTCCTATGCCAATGCCGGCACCTATACTCTCCTGGTCTCAAACCCTTATGCGACCGTTTCCAACTCAACCAAGGTCGTCGTCGCCCCTCTCTTTTACCAGGTGACCGACCTCGGCGCTCTCTGGCCGGGAGAATACTCTACTTACACCTGCGGGCTGAACAACTTCAATGATGTCGTTGGCTATTGCGTTACCAACAACACCAATGTTGGACGCGCCTGGGTTTGGTCCGCCGGCGTCATGACCGACCTGGGCGATCCCTTGGGTGGCGGTGACAGCAAAGCTTACGGTATCAACGACCAGGGCGACATCGTCGGAACCGCGCGCGTCCCCGGCACGACAAATTACGACGCCATTCTCTGGC
>PLGF01000010.1:591-2954 GCA_003138485.1 Verrucomicrobiales bacterium
CCGGGAAAACCTGCAGGCCGACTATCCCCTGACGAATCTTCCCGCCGATCTTATGGTGGACTCCAGTTCCGCCAGCTACATCAATGATTATGGCGATGTCCTGGGGTCCTGCCTTCGGTCGGACTACGGCGGCGTCATGGCCGCCTACCTGATTTCCGGCACGAACCTTTCCTTTCTCGCGGAAGGCTGGAACTCCATCCCCGTCGGCTTCAACGATCACGGTGATGTGATTCGCTCGATCGAGTTCGAAGCCTATCCGTACTTCGGTTTTGCCCTGTTCTGCAGCACCAACGCCGGAATGCCCGCCCACTTCGCAGATGGTCGGCCCGATTACTCCGACCATTCGTCTTTTGATCTGGACGACCTTCTCCCTGGAGGCATGGCCGGCTTTGTTGGTCTTAATCAGGTCATAGGCTGCGGCATTAACGAAGCAGGCTCCATCGCCGGCGACGGTCCCACGGCCAACGAACAGCAACACGCCTTCCTGGCAACCCGCCTGCCTCTGGCGGGCAACCATGCGCCTGTCTCAACGGGCGTTCTCTCCCTCACCAACGCCTCCAGTACGCTGGTCTTTCCCATCAGCTCTGTTCTTGCCAAGGCGACCGATGCCGATGGCGACCCCTTGTTCCTGCTCACCACCACCCAGCCGGTTTCAGGAGCGGCCACGCTTCGCCGCAATGCCGGCAACCTCATCTACCAGGCTAACGGCTCCACTCTCCCTGCCAATGACAGCTTTTCCTGCATCATCACCGATTACCACGGCGGTCTGGCTACCAATCAAGTCCAGGTGCTGAACCTGGCATCTGGCCAATGTCCGCAACCCAATCAAATAATACTCCTCGGCAATCCCTCCCTCTCTTCGATGATCCGCTTCCATGCCTCTTCGGGACAAACTTGGAGAATCCAAGCCAGCGACGATTTGGGCACGGGTGCCTGGACCACCATCGCCACAGTGATTGCCGGGCCGGATGGCATCATTGACGCAAACGACGCTTTGGGTGTTGGCCACGCGCGACGCTTCTACCGCGCCGTCATGCCCTAGGGCGTTTTGAGGATGTAGAAGCGCCCGGCGATAAGCGGATCGAAAGCGTTGGTGACAACGATCGTAAAAGCGCCGTTGGCATCTGGAGAGTACGTGGCGACGGGAGTCCATTGGCTATTGGGCAGCGCCAGATTGGTGCTGGTGAGAAGATGGTAGGTGGCTCCACCGAGTCCGGCCACAGTATTCATGACTAGGTTTCGTCCCGACCAACAAACGCGACCCAAGCTTGGCGGGCTCATAACGCCTGGCAAGACGGCGATCTGGTCGAGTCCAAAATCCCCATAGTTCTTGAATCCGAACTGCAAAAGGGCACTGGAGCCAGGGGCGGTAACGTTGAATTGGATATTCGTCCAAGCAAATGCAGGGGCATTCGACCAGTCCAGCAAAGTTGTTCCATTCCACGAGACGACAAACTCGTTGGGTGGGTCAAAGGTGGGATTATCCAACCAGAAGGAGATGCGATAGGCGGCGCCAGGTGTCGTAACGAGGGTCTGGTAAAGGTAGCCCAGATGTCCCATTGCACCCAAATAGGCACCGAAATTTCCCGAGCGGGCAACATCGGAGGCACCGTCAACATCACACCAGGTGAAATTGCCGCCGGTGCTCCAGCCGGTAAAATTGCCGGTTTCAAATCCGCCGTTGACGACCAGGCCGACGCAAGCAGCCGCCGTGACGGTTGGCCCGGTCGCGGAAACTTGCACCGCCTGGCTGTTAGTGGCCAGGAGGGTTGGGGTGAAGGAGCCGGGACTCCCATAGATGTGGACCGGGTTTTGGGAAAGACTGGTCGAACCATCGCCAAAACTCCAGAACCAAGACGTTAGCGCGTTGCTGGCGCTGTCTTTATTCGGGCAATTGAATTGCACGCTCAAGGGAACTCCTCCCGTTGTGGGACTGGCTGTGAATTGAATATCTGGCACGGAAACGGTGATGGCCGGGCCAAAGCCAATGACCGTGCCGCCTTGACTATTGGTGGCGATCAAGCCGACCGTGAAAGTGCCGCCGAGAGTGTAAAGGTGGGATGGATTCTGGGATGCGCTAGTCGAACCGTCGCCAAAATGCCAATTCCAGCCGGTTAGGGCATGGCCGTTGTCATCAACCGATGGGCAAGCGAAATTGACAGGAAGCGGCGCGGCGCCGCCGGCCGGCGTTGCCGTGAATTGGACGAACACATTTTCCACGTCTACATCGTCCAAGCCCAGAGGATCCATGCCACCGAAGGTGAACTTAAGGAGCGTGTTGGTGGTGGTCGCGGTAGTGATCACCTGGACATTGGTCCAACCCACGGCGGGGATGTTGGTCGCGCTCCAGATGGGTGTGTCAC
>PLGF01000183.1 GCA_003138485.1 Verrucomicrobiales bacterium
AAAGACTGCGAAGTCACATCTCCGGGCCGGGTGAAGGCAAACACCGACCGCCCCTGGCACTTGGCGACTTGTGCCAGAATATGGGCGGCGGCGCCAAAACCATAAAGCCCCAGCCTTTTGCCGGCGCCAGCGATCACCAAGGAACGCCAGCCGATCAGGCCGGCGCAAAGCAAAGGGGCAAGTTCCGTGTCGCTACCGGCTTCGCCGAGTGGGAACGCAAAGCGCGCATCGGCGATCGTTGCCGTCGCAAAACCGCCGTCGCGTGTGTAGCCTGTGAAGAGCGGGCGATCACAGAGGTTCTCATGGCCATCTATGCAATAGGAACAAACGCCGCAGGTGTGGCCGAGCCATGGAATGCCGACGCGCTCACCCACTTTCAATCCTTCCACACCAGCCCCGACCGCGTCAATCCGGCCGACGATCTCGTGGCCAGGAATGATTGGCACCTTTGGGTCTGGCAATTCGCCATCAACGACATGCAAGTCCGTGCGGCAGACCCCGCAGGCGCCCACCTTCACTCGAATCTCGCCCGGTCCAGGTTGCCGGTCGGGGAGTTCTGTCCATTCAAGAGCAGTTCCAATCTTCTTTAGCACCATCGCATTCATAGAGTTCTTCGGTTCCGCGAATGGCCTTCGACCCATGTAGATTGAGCGAGCTGCGGTCCATTGCGGATGATGTCATTTCTGGCCATAGAGGCGGCGAAAAACGCCCGGCAGAAGATCGGTTAAATCTTCAGCAATGAGACCCGGCCCGAATTCGGCGGCTGCAGAGCCATGCAGCCATACGGCGGCGGCTGCGGCAAGGAACGGTTCCATGCCTTGGGCAAGGAGTCCAAGCAGGATGCCGCTCAACACATCGCCCGATCCTGCGGTGGCCAGCGAGGGCGGGGCGTTGCTGTTGATGACCGCCCGACCATCCGGGGCGGTGATCACCGAATCGCTGCCTTTCAGGACGATGACAGCACCACTGCGGCGGGCGGCTGCGCGCGTGCGCACGAGCTTGTCGCCGCTTGGGTCGAAGAGGCGACGAAACTCACCGTCATGGGGTGTTAGAACGCAGGGGCCGGTGATCGCTTGTTCTAGCGTACTGGGATCGTCCGCAAATGCTGTGATTGCATCCGCGTCGAGCAGCGTGGGGCGGCCAGTCGCCAGCATGGCGAGCACACGGGCGCGGGTTTCCTCGCCTGTTCCTGCACCAGGTCCAATTAACAAAGCTGAGTATCGTTGATCGTCCAACAGGCAGACGAAATCTTCCGGCACAGCAAGCGGTTGGACCATGATGCTGGTCAATGCCGCTGCATATACGGGCAGAGCAATTGAGGACACTGCTATCGTCGTCAATCCCGCTCCGGCGCGCGCTGCCGCGCGGGCCGCCATCCGGGCGGCACCGGTCATCGGATACCCCCCGGAGATCAGCGCGTGGCCGCGGGTATATTTGTTCCCGCCTTCAGTGGGCCGCGGCAGGCTCGAAATCCAGAGCATCGGGTCGTTCTCGAATGTATCCGGTTCGATCTGCTCAAGCACGGAAGTTGGAATCCCGATGTCGGCGACAACAACCTCGCCACACAGCAGTCTGCCAGGGAGCAGCAGGTGGCCGGGTTTCTTCCGGAAGAAGGTGACGGTCAGGACGGAGGCAACGGCGCCTAATACTTCGCCGGTATCCCCCATCAGGCCGCTTGGGACATCTATGGCAACGATTGGAGATTTCTTGCGAGCTGCGGCAATCAACGTTTCCTCGGCTGAACCCTCAAGCGCGCGACTGAGTCCAGCCCCGAAGATCGCATCCACCACCAGTTCCGCTCCATCCAGCACAGAGGGCGTCAACCTCTCGAAGGAACCATGCCACTGCTCCGCATGATGTAGGGCCGCGCCTGCCAAATGGTCACGCAGTCCTAGCAGGGCAACGCGCACGGGCCAGCCAGCTTCGGAAAGTTGGCGGGCGGCGGCAAAACCATCGCCTCCATTGTTGCCGGGGCCACAGAGCACGATGACGGGACGCACAGACCAGCGCCTCTGAATCTCCCGCGCAACAGACTTGCCGGCATTGTCCATAAGTTCGTTGGCCGACGTGCCACTGGCAACCGTAATCCGGTCGGCATCGCTCATCCGGCGGACATCGAGTAACGCTGTCTGTGTGTTCATCACTGCTCACCCTGTGGTAATGCCGAGAATTCGACCGATGAGGGCGGTCACCCCCATCGCCAAGGCACCGCCGAGAGTAACGCGCAACGATGCGCGGCCCAAGGGCGCGCCGCCAAGATAACCGCCAAACGCGCCAAGAGCCGCCAGACTCACCAGGCACAGGACGGCGATCAAGGGAATGCGGAGTGACGCGGGCGCGACGAGAAGAGCTGCAATTGGGATCGTGGCAAAAAACGCAAAGCTTGCGGCGGATATCCACGCCGCTTGCATTGGACGCGCAAGGGATGCCTGGTCGATCCCAAGCTCGTCGCGCAAGTGTGCGCCGAGTCTGTCGTGCGCGCTGAGTTGCTGCGCGACTTTCATGGCGAGTTCCTTCCCCAGGCCTCGTTTCTCGTAGATCAGGGCAAGTTCCTGCAATTCGGCTTGCGGCTCGGTCGCAAGCTCTTGATTCTCACGCCCGATGTCGGCTTGCTCCGCGTCGCGTTGCGAGCTAACCGAAACATATTCGCCCACAGCCATCGACATCGCCCCCGCAACAAGGCCCGCCACGCCGGCAATCATGATGGCCTGCTTCGATGCGGAGGCCGCCGCGACACCAATCATGAGGCTCGCGGTCGATACGATGGCGTCGTCCGACCCGAGCACTGCGGCGCGCAACCAGCCCGTGCGCCCACTCCGGTGCATTTCCACTTGGTCCGTATGAATTACAGGTGTCGTCTTCATTTTCCAACGCGCGCGATCGCGCCATAGAGCACCGCCAACTTCGTGAGAATCTCGCCATTCCTGCGGTCAGGCCGCGCTTTCCGATCAGGCCGCCAGTCCCAGCTTTTCCTTCGGGAAATCCGCGCCGCGCGAAACAGCCTCCCACGCTTTGAATTCCCGGCCCAGGGCTTCGACCTTGGCCATCGCGCCTTCATACGCATCGTTGCCCAACAGCAGATGGTGTGGTGGGTTTGGAGACTCGACCGCCTTGATGATGGCATGAACCGCGCGCACCGGATCCCCCGGTTGTTTGCCCGAGTCGGCGCGCATTTCCCGGCGCCCCACTCCCGCCGTCGCGGCATAGTCGGCAATCTGCCGCTTGCTTTCGTTCGCCGAGCGCCCGGCCCAATCGGTGCGAAACCCGCTTGGTTCAACGATCATCACTTTGATGCCCAGCGGTTCGACTTCCTGCCAGAGCGCTTCGGACAGACCTTCGACCGCAAATTTCGTCGCGTTGTAAAAACCGAGCGACGGGAAGGAGCGCAGTCCGGCGAGCGAAGACACATTTACGATGAATCCTTTCCGCCGCCGGCGCATGCCGGGCAGCGTCGCTTGAATCATCCGGCTGAGGCCGAACACGTTGATCTCGAACATTCGACGCACCTCCTTCTCCTCGCTTTCTTCCACGGCTGCGAAATATCCGATGCCCGCGTTGTTCACCAGCACATCAATGCGGCCGAATCTCGCCTCCGCCGCCTTGATGGCCGCGTCAACCTGATTCTGATCCGTGACATCGAGCTTGAGCACCAACGCCGCGCCTATGCCGGCCAGGTCCTTTAGGTCAGCGGGATTGCGGGCGGTCACGACCATGCGGTAGTCGAGTTCAAGCCCCTGTTTGGCCAGCTCACGTCCGAAGCCCGTCGAACAGCCGGTAACAAACCAAACGGGCTTTGTGGCGCTCACTGATTTGCTTGTTGCGTTTAACATTGTCGTATCTCCTTGGATGAGGTCGTGAATATTGCTCAAGCTGGCGCTTCAATTGAAGCAACGCGCACCAATTTCTTGTTCACAAATTCCTGGATGCCCATGCTGGAAAGTTCGCGCCCGTAGCCGGAATTCTTGATGCCACCAAACGGCAGATCCGAGGCCGTCCAGGTCGGGTGATTGATAAACACCATGCCGGTGTCAATGCGGCTCGCCACCCGTTTGCCGCGCTCTATGTCCTGGGTGAAGACGGAGCCCCCAAGGCCAAATTCCGAGTCGTTGGCCAGCGCGACGGCTTCGTCCTCGTTCTTGACGCTAAAGAAAAGCGCGACTGGCCCGAAGAATTCCTCCCGGAAGGCGGGATTCCCGGGCTTGATGTTGGTGAGAATTGTCGGCTGCATATAAGACCCCGGCCGGTCAATCCGTTTCCCGCCCATCAACAAAATTGCGCCGTTGGCGACGGCATCTTCGACTTGGTCCAGCAGTTGCAACAGGGCCGCTTCGGTGGAGAGAGGGCCGAGCGTCGTCGCGGGGTCCATCGGATCTCCTGGTTTGAGAGCCGCCAAGGCTTCCTGGAACTTCTCGAGAAAGCGGTCGGCCAGTTCTTCCACGACGATGAATCTCTTCGCTGCCACGCAGCATTGGCCCGTGTTGTTCATTTTTGCCCAAACGGCCCAAGTGACCGTCTTGTCCAGATCGGCATCGTCGAGCACGATGAAAGCATCGCTGCCGCCAAGCTCCATCGTGGACTTCTTGAGGTTTTGTCCCGCTCTCGCGGCAACACTTTTTCCGGCTCCGACGCTCCCGGTCAACGCCACGCCCTTGATCCGGGGATCGTCGATCACCTTATTGACCTGGCCATACGAAATAAATAAATTGGTGTAGGCGCCTGCGGGCGCGCCCGCCTCCAGCCACAGCTTCTCGAAGGCCAGGGCGCATTGCGGCACGCATCCCGCGTGCTTCACCATGACTACGTTGCCCGCCATCAGGTTGGGCCCGGCAAACCGCGCGAGCTGGTAGTAGGGAAAGTTCCAAGGTTGGACGCCAAAGAGCACGCCAAATGGAGAGCTTTCAACCACGGCTTCGCCCGAGTTGGGCTTGAGTGCTTGTGGCGCGAGGAAACCCTCGGCGTTCCACGCATAATACTCGATAATGTCCGCGCTGAGCATTACTTCGCCCCGAGCTTGTTCGATGAGCTTGCCCATCTCGAGTGTCACCGGGCGGGCGAACTCCTCCGCGCGCTCGCGCATGATGGCGGCGGCTTTAACAGCCACGATCGCCCGCTCAGCAAATGTCTTGTGCCGCCAGGTCTCGAAGCAAGTCGCGGCGGTTGCAATGGCAATCTCGAGCTGCTCATCGGTCAGCTTCTCAAATGTTTTGAAGGTTTTGCCGTCGGAAGGATTCACACTCTGGTAAGCCTTGGCCTTGAGTTTAGACTTGGGGGCGGGGGTTTTCAAAGTTCCTGGGTGGGGAGCGGGTGATATTGTCATAGTTGTTTCAAATTTATGCCGGGAATGAGGGAATGATATAAGGTGATACCCCCATGCCATTCGCCCCTTTAGGCGAATCACCACTTAGGCCAATTGAGTCATTTATCAATGCCGTTTGCCAGAGCGAGCTTGATTATCTTCGACCACGGCAGTGCAAAATACCTGCCCGTGATCTTGCTTTTAACGATGGGGTTCCTGCTGATCTTCCCCAAATACACTTCGTATGACCTTCCAGACGAGTCGCAGTCATCCCACAGATATTCCAGCTCCTGGTTAAGGGATTCTTCGCCACTCGAGCATTCACAGGCGGCGACAAAAGAAGGACTCATCTTCTCTGGCGTGACCAACTGTGCGACAAGTTTCTTTTCAAATTTCTGTTCAGAAAGGAGATTTGGTGTATCCATAGAATTGCCGATTTCGCTTAGTCAATTGAGAATCGCGAGCAAACTGGTTTTTGCCAGCTCATGCTTTCAATCCCTGGAGACATTCTTCGTTTCATGAATGGAGAGTAAACCGGCAACGGTGAGCCTGCTATGGGGTGTTCACCCCACTGGTCAGCAAAAGCTGAGCTTTCAGTAAAGAAGTCGAAGTTTTCAACTTCCTGTGCTCGCGAATATTGTTTGATTCGTGGAGCTATCGGGCGACATCGGTCTTAAAAAGCGACCTGTTCCCAGAGCTGGCCCCCCCGCCAGCAAGTGCCCCACTGCCGGGGTTGGTGTAACGACAATTGGCTCAGGCGAATCCGCACGATGTCAGCGTCGGACGCCGCCCCCAGCGGACGCAGCAGCTTGCGGATGGTCTTTTCACTGACGCCCAAGCGCTGCGCCATTTCCCAATTGGAGCGGCCCAGTGACTTGAGGCAGTTAATCAGGCCGGTGCGTGTTGTCGAGAGGCGCCAGCGCCGCCGCCGTCAGCGCCCCCGAGACATCGCCTCACCGCCACCAACCCCCGCCCCTCGATCACTCCTGACGCCAACGTTCACCAACACCAACCGATGGGTGGCAACCACCCGCCAGCACCAGTGGCCTAAGAAGGACCTCTACAGGCCACGCTGGAAGCCAAGGTCAGTCTCCCCTCGCTGGGCGGCAACCAAGCTCACGCCGCCGCCGGTTGGGACGCGATCAGGGGCGGGAGGAGGGAAAACGGTTTCCAAGGCCTCAATAGGCCAGCCAGGGCCATTCCCGCCCCTTCCAGTGGGCAAACCACGATTTCAATTCTCGAGGGAAAGTCCGGTCATCCCACAAACCGACCATTCGCAGTTCATTCGCTCGACCAGAAGGCGATTTCAACGGACTCTCCATATCAGCTTCCATGCACCGTAGAATAGCTCTCATCACAGCTCAAGTCCGTCGAATCCGTAGCCGATGTATGAGAGGTATGTTCTGTTTAGTTGAGGGGGTTAAGCTCTTTCGCGAGCTTTACCATCGGGAGCCTGGTGCTTCCGAACGCACCGAAGCGTTTTTCTGTGCCCAGGTGGGTCATTGGGCAAGTAGTCCGTTAAGCATGAAACAGCACCAACGAGCCAAAATGATGCCCCGGCATGAGAACACCCCCGACGCCCCCGGGTGCAACCTGGCCTTCGCGCGCCTCGCCCAAGGCCAATTATGAAACAACCGTCATTCTCCGATCTGGTCTCCCGCCAGCTGTTTCATCTCCTAGTGTCTGTCAAGTTAGCTGTAGAGCGCGGGCCTTGCTCCTTTCCTAAAGATCTACTCCTTTCCAGTTGCGTTCAGAGTGAAAACACCATCCAAATGCACACGCCAAACCGGTCCATCATCGTGGATATGGTGCCAAGGGACAAGCTGGTTGTTCTTCGCGGGCGGCTGTCCCCACATCATTGCTCTATAAAGCACATCCCCGAGGTTTCCATGTCTTTAGTGGAGAACAGTAGAACGCGTCCGCCCACATGTGTTTGCTGCCCGGCCCGGATGGTTTGGGAGGAGAATCTCATCCAATGGTTTCGCCAGGAAATCATGCCCTTGGCGCACGTTGAGCTGATTTTGCCGCCACCGCTCCCGTGGCAACAATGCAAGGAGGATTGTAAACTTATCAAATCATTTCCTCGTCACCCCACAGCCGATGACTTACTGGACCTGTTTTCCATCGCCAAGGAGCGTCATTCCAACCTCCTCATAGAGTTTTTAAGGCAGAAAAGCCTGAAAGGCTAAAAATCATAAAGACAAACAGGGTTTCACAAAATTGTAAGTGACTGATAATCAACGACTTGCGCGAGCCGTTTTTGGCTGTTTCCTAAACCTTGCAAGTTGCCTGTCATCAACCACTTATAAAACCGGCGCCGCCAACTCGGGGCCATCCCCGGTCGTTTTGATGCCTCAATCGCGCGTTTTTGGCCCTGGTTTAGGATGAACTCATTTTGTGAAACCTTCACCTCGGATGTTCCTTAAGCGCGTTGGTTCAGGCATTTGCTCATCCTAAACCAACCGTTGATCATGCTCTGCAGCCTTTCTTTTCAGCGGGGTTTCACAAAACTCATCGCATGGAAGACCAACCAGAATTACTTCGCCCCGAACACCTGGCACCCCGATTACGGTGGCAGAGGCTCTTCGACTTCCTGCCGCCGTGGCCTCAGGCCCCAGCCCAACAAGGACGCAAACCCTGCGACCGGAGCGCCTTGCTCAAAGCCGCCATCTACCAGCGTCTGACTCGGCGCCGCTTCCTCCAGGACCTGCGCCGCCATTTGTTGGAAAGTCCCGCCCT
Organism: Verrucomicrobiales bacterium; assembly: GCA_003138485.1. GTDB lineage: Bacteria > Verrucomicrobiota > Verrucomicrobiia > Limisphaerales > Palsa-1400 > PLGF01. The sequence goes on from PLGF01000183.1 coordinate 8,036, forward strand.
CTTGTCGGCCTTGGGATTTGATCCCTATCAGCCACCGCCCAGCCTGGAACGTTTCAGTTCCTTCCTGTCCGATACCCCTCATGATCTGTTGGAAAAGATCCGAATCCAGTTGACCCAAAACCTGCTCCAGAGCGGCGCGCTGCCAGCTCGACACCTGGGTTTGGACTCCTGTGAGACCGCCAGGCTGAAAATG
>PLGF01000121.1 GCA_003138485.1 Verrucomicrobiales bacterium
CCCACGGCGTGAGCCGTGGGGACGCATCGGATCGGCGACGCAGCCCCGGAACGGGGCGTAAGATTCCAGCCGGACCCTCCGTCTCCCTCCGGGCCAGAACAAGCCGCCACGCCGGTCAGCCCGGCGAAAGATCGCATCCCGTGCCGCACCGCCCACCGGCGCCCGCTGAAACGCCGCCAGCCCGTAGCCCACGGCGCAAGCCGAATGGGCGTTGACCTAAGACAAAACGGGGACCTTCCCGTCGCAGCGTGGTGCGGAGCGGGTCCACACGCCGACAACCCGGCGACGGAGGGCGGTAAGGCAGCCACAAGCGCGTTTCTCGTTCCTAATCATTCCGGGATGGGGACTTACCAGGACCTATGCGGCCGACTGCGGACGGAGCCGAGACACCAAGCCACACGCCGCCTTCTGCGTCGGGCGCATCCTCGCTAGGCGCCTTGACAATCGCCCTACGTCACTGCCCCCACGTCAGCCGGACCCCGCAATGCCTCCAGCAGGTTGTACAACTGCTGCGTAGAAACGGGCTTTGGGAGAAAGTCGTCCATGCCCGCGTCCAGGCAACGCTGGCGATCGTCCGCCAGCGCATTGGCGGTCATGGCCACGATCGGAATCCGCTGCCCGTGTTTCAGGCCCCGGATGGCGCGCGCCGCCGCATAGCCGTCCATTACCGGCATCTGGCAGTCCATCAGCAGCAGATCGTAGGCGTTCCGCTGCACTGCGGCGACCGCTTGCTGGCCGTCGCAAACCGCCTCGGCATGGTGGCCCATACGTTCGAGCAGGCGTATCGCCACCAGCCGATTCACCGCGTTGTCCTCGGCCACCAGAATCCGCAATTGGAACAACGAGCGCGGCAGCGCGCCTACCGGTGCCTGCTGCATCGAATCCGCCGCTGACGTGACCGACGTCCGAACCGTGAAGGTGAAGGTGCTGCCCGCTCCAGGCGTGCTCTCAACCTCCATCTTCCCGCCCATCTGCGCAACCAGCTTGGCGCAGATCGGCAGACCCAGTCCCGTGCCTCCATAGCGCCGCGTCGTGGAACTGTCGGCCTGCGTGAACGGATTGAAGATCGCCGCTTGCATGCTGAGCGGAATTCCGATGCCGGTATCGCACACCCGGAACGACAGTTCCGCCATGTCGCCGTCGCGCCCCGCCAGGGATGCCTCCACCGCCACGTGCCCGCACTCGGTGAACTTCACCGCATTCGACAGGAGATTCAGCAGGACCTGCCGCAGGCGCTGCGGATCGCCCACCACCATCGCGGGAAGGTCCGGGAGCAGAGATTGCCTTAGCTCCAATCCGCGCCTGGTCGCGACCGGCGCCACCACCGCCAGCGCCTCCTTCACGACCTTGTCGGGGCGGAAAGACCTCTGTTCGAGAATCAGCTTGCCGGCGTCGATCTTTGCCAAATCCAAGATGTCGTTAACCAGACCCGACAAAGCCTCGCCGCAACTGCGGATCGTGTCGGCATATTCCAACTGTTGCTCGGTCACCCCCGAATCCACGAGCAGACTGATGTTGCCGATGATGCCGTTCAGCGGCGTGCGGATCTCGTGGCTCATGATGCCGACGAATTCGTCTTTTTCCCGCGACGACCTTTCCAGCTTTGCCACCAGACTCGCCTGAGAAAGGTACGTGTCCATGTAGTCCAGCAGCAGGCCCGCTAACGGCACCGCATAGGCCACGATCTTCAGAAAGTGCGCGATGTTGAAATTGGCGTCGAACAGCCTGGATGAGCCCAGCGCCATATGCAGCTCCGACGCCGCCTGCGGCAGCAGGCTGACCAGCAGTGCATTGGAGAACCGATTCCGCGCGCGCCCGTCCAGTCGCCGGAAGAGCGGGTAGCCGACGCCCACATACAGCAGCACCGGGATCAGATCGTAGGGCCGCGTCAGCAGATGCCCGGGAAACAGACACTGTGGGAGGTGTTCACTGTTGGCGCAGTAGTACACCAACGCGTAGGAGCCCAGCCCAAACGCGGCGATAGCGCCAAGCAAAACCCCGCGGTCCCACTTGGCACGCCCCTGCTTGCGCACCAGCAGAATGGCCGCGCCCACCAGCATCACGACGCAGCTGAACAGGCGCGAAGCCGTCCACGTGATCGGAATGAATCGTGCTGCGTCCGCCACGCGATGGATGAAGTGGTCCGAAGCCAGCGTGTGAAAAGCGTCGACACAACCGGACCAGAACAATGCCGCGCCAATCATTGGAGCCAACAGGGTTCTCGTCAGGGCGAAGTGGATGAAAGCGATGAGCGCGGTCAACACGGCCAGGCACACCGCCGTCCATTCCAGCAAGTTGTGCAGAAAACTCCCCTGCAGGCAGTAACGGAGCGCGTCGATGCGGGCCGCCGGAGCCCGTTGGCTCAGCGCTACGAGGTCCGGAGCCCGGTCCGGCCAGCCAAAATCCACGCCCGCCACGCTCATGACTAGCGGAAGCGCGCAGAGCGCTACCACGCACCACACCAAGTGCGTCGGGAGCCGCTGATCCCTCTCGATTCCGGCCGGCTGAGTCTGCCTCTCCACATGACTCTTATCGCCTCGAACAGCCATTTCCTGCGTAATGGATGTTCTTCTGGCTTGCGCTACGCCGATCACGAAAGCGACGCGCTCGTGCGCGCTTGAGTTAATCCCCATTCGCAATCCCTCGGGACGCATCAGCCCCGCCCGCGCAGCCCCGGAAACAGGGCGCAAGATTCAACGAAGCCGCCGGCCGCCAGTCACCGAGACTTTAAAATCCTTATCCTACTGAATCAAAACCACTTCCCATTCTCCCCAAGCCCGATTCCACCCGCCTCGCTGCTACTCTCAAGCCGGGAAGGAAGTATGTCAACCACCAAACAAATCGACGCCAATCGTCAGAACGCCCAGCGCTCCACCGGCCCGCGCTCTCCGGCAGGCAAGGCCGCCGCTGATCGGCCTTCGGAGGCCCACCCCCAACCCCAATCGAATCAACAACCTGNNAGGCGCTTCCGCCTGCCAATCCCGCCCCCACCGCCGCTGATCGGCCCTCGCGGGCCGCCCTCCAACCCGAATCGAATCGACAACCTGTCATCCAAATTGGGTTTGTTCCGCAATCCGTGGTGGGGCAGGCGCTTCCGCCTGCCAATCCCGCCCCCACCGCCGCAGATCGGCCCTCGGAGGCCCACCCACAACCACCATCGAATCAACAACCTGTTTGCCAAATTGGGTTCGTTCCGCAATCCCAGGTGGGGCAGGCGCTTCCGCCTGCCAATTCCACCCCGGTCGCTCCCCTGCCACGGTCCGAGAGCGCCCCGCCGCTCCACCCGCGCGCCGTCGCGTTCGTCGTGCGCCCCTCGCCGGCGCTTCGAAGAGGTTGAGATGGCGCCTTCCGCCTACCGCCCGGCCGAAGTTCCCGTCACCGTGATCTTGACGTTCTTGAACTCGCCGGTTTCGTCGAACGAGCCGATGCCCACCTTGCCCGTTCCCAGGCTGACGTCCGTCGCCTGCAGCGCCGGTACGGCCTGGCCGTCCACCGTCACCTGGACAACTCCCGTCCTCGCGTCATGCGTGAGCCTCACGTGATACCAGTGCCNNACCGGCTGCTTTTCGCCCGTATCGGTGGACAGGTGCGCGTAGTCGAAGTGCGCTTCGTCCTGGTAGGCGTAAACGATCATCACCGACCGGACGAGCGGCTTCGCATCCTCCTCGACGGTCAAACTGGCGTAGTCCGGCACATTCGTCAACGCGAATTGGAACGGCCGCCGCGGCCCCGGCAGCGGCTCTTTGCCTTGCGTCAGGCTCAACGTTTCCGTGCCGCCGTCTGCGGCCACTTTCCAGTCCGCCGCGGCGGGAACGGTCCATTCGCGTCCGAAAATCTTCAGCGTATCGGCCGCGCTGAGGACGCCGGCGGCCATCGCCAGCATGGCAATCAGCTTCATTCGGCCATCATAGCCCAATCGGCCTTGCTACGATGGAATTCCATCCCCACTATGCCCGAAAAACCCTACGACCATCGCCAGATCGAACTCAAATGGCACGCGCGTTGGGAGAACGCCGATTTCTATAAAGCCGACGAGGATTCCGCCCGGCCCAAGTTCTACGTGCTCGAAATGCTGCCTTACCCAAGCGGCACTCTCCACATCGGCCATATCCGCAACTATTCCATCGGCGACGCGCTGGCGCGTTACAAGTGGATGCGCGGCTACAACGTCCTTCATCCCATGGGCTGGGACGCCTTCGGCCTGCCCGCCGAGCAATACGCCATCCGCACCGGCCAGCATCCGCGCAAAACGACGGAGGCCAACATCGCCGTTTTCAAGCGGCAGATTAAAGCCCTCGGTTTCAGCTACGATTGGAGCCGCGAGATCGACACCACCGCCCCCGGCTATTTTAAATGGACGCAATGGATTTTTCTCAAGCTCTACAATTCCTGGTTCAATCCCGCCACCGGCAAAGCCGAGCCGATTGAGACCCTCCCCTGCCCGCCCGAATGCGCCGGCTCGCCGGACGCGCTCCGCCAGCATCGCGACGGCAAGCGCCTGGCTTACGTAACCGAGGCCCCCGTCTGGTGGTGCGAGGAACTGGGCACCGTCCTGGCCAACGAAGAGGTCGTCGAGGGCAGGAGCGAAGTGGGCGGTTTCCCTGTCACGCGCAGGCCGATGCGCCAGTGGATGCTGCGCATCACCGCCTACGCCGAGCGCCTCCTGCGCGGCCTGGAGCAGATCGACTGGAGCGACTCCCTCAAGGAAATGCAGCGCAACTGGATCGGACGCAGCGACGGAGCGGAAGTTCAATTCCGCCTCGCCGACGCCCCTTCCGACATCCCCGAAGCCGACCGTGCCATCCTGGTTTTCACCACGCGCCCGGACACTTTGTTTGGAGCGACTTACATGGTGCTTTCCCCTGAGCACAAGCTGGTCGATCTCATCACCACGCCGGAGCAGCGCGCCGCCGTCGCGGATTACAAAGCCGAGGTGGCCAGGAAGAGCGACCTCGAACGCACCGAGTTGGCCCGGCAAAAAACCGGCGTCTTCACCGGCGCCCATGCCGTTAATCCTGTCAATAATGAGAAAATTCCGATTTGGATCGCCGATTACGTCCTGGCCAGCTACGGCACCGGCGCAATCATGGCCGTTCCGGGCCACGACACTCGCGATCTGGAGTTTGCCCGCAAATTCAATCTGCCCGTCCGCCTCGTCGTCCAGGCCCCCGGCGGCGCGGATTCCACCGGCTTCGTCGGCGATGGCGTCAGCGTCAATTCCGGCTTCCTCTCCGGCTTGCCTACGCCGGAAGCCAAGACAAAGATCAACGCCTGGCTCGAGGAAAAAGGCCTGGGCCGCGCAACCGTCAATTTCAAACTGCGCGACTGGCTTTTCAGCCGGCAGCGTTACTGGGGCGAGCCGTTCCCCATCCTGTGGAAGCCCGCGCCTGGCGGCGCTTTCCGCCATGAGGCAATTCCCGAATCCGCCCTGCCCCTCCAACCGCCCGACTTGACGGATTTCAAACCCGCCGCCACCGGCGAGCCGCCGCTGGCCCGCGCCAAGGATTGGGTGTGCCTTCCCGATGGCTCCCGGCGTGAAACCAACACGATGCCCCAATGGGCCGGCAGTTGCTGGTATTATCTCCGCTTCACCGACGCCCGCAACGACGCCCAATTCTGCGGCGCGGGGCCTGAACGATATTGGATGGGAACCGCCCCCGGCCAGGCGGCCGGCAAACCGGGAGTGGACCTCTACGTTGGCGGCATCGAACACGCCGTGTTGCATCTGCTCTACTCGCGCTTCTGGCACAACGTCCTTTTCGATTTGGGTTATGTCTCCACGCCGGAGCCGTTTTTCAAACTCGTCAATCAGGGCCTTATCCTGGGCGAAGACGGCCAGAAAATGTCCAAATCCCGCGGCAACGTCATCAACCCGGACGACATCTTGCGCGAGTATGGAGCGGACGCGCTCCGACTTTACGAAATGTTCATGGGCCCGTTGGAGATGGTCAAACCTTGGAGCACCAAGGGCGTCGAGGGCGTCTATCGTTTTCTGGGGCGCGTCTGGCGCTTGTTTGTCGATGAGAAAAGCGAAACGGAATTCGAGCAGCATCAGACCGCCCACGGCCAGGACGACCCGGAAAGCCTGGCCCGCGTCGAGTTGAGCCGCGCCATCCGGGATGTGCCACCCACGCCCACCCAGCTCAAAACGCTGCACGCCTGTATAAAGAAAGTCACCGAAGACCTGGATGGTTTCCGCTTCAACACCGCCATTTCCGCGCTGATGGTATTCGTCAACGACGCCATCACCTGGGAAACCAAACCGGCGGCGGTCATGCGCGAATTCCTCGTGTTGCTGCATCCCTTCGCGCCCCATCTGGCCGAGGAATTGCGGTCCAAAATGGCCGGCCCCAACGCTGCCGCCACCATCGCCTACGAGCCGTGGCCCGCCTTTGACCCGGCGGTCCTCGCCGAGGACACCATCGAGATGCCTGTGCAGGTCAACGGCAAACTCCGCGACAAAATCATCGTGCCGATCGGCGCGCCGGAGGCGGACATCCGGGCCGCGGCGCTGGCCAGCGAGAAAGCGCGGCAGTTCATGGAGGGCAAACCGGTCAAAAAGGTCATTATCGTTCCCCGCCGCCTGGTAAACATCGTGGTTTGAATTTTAGTTTGGAAATTTGGAATCTGGCGTATAGTGATTGGGTGAGGTATCTGTCAAGACAGGAACAGATTGTGCTGTGTCTTATTCTTGCGTTGGTGTTATTTGGCTGGGCTGTGAAGGTTTATCGCGCGGCTCATCCGTGATCCCGCGCCATTGCGGCGAAAACTTGATATGCGACCAGTAAATCTCGAAGACGACATCCGGAAAATTGCGGCGGCGGACCCCCGTTACCCTTACGAAGCCTACATCTTTGTGCAGGAGGCTCTCCAGCACACACAGCGCGCCCTCGGCCGCACCAAGGGCGACCACAAGCATGTCCACGGCAAGGAGCTTCTGGACGGCCTGCGCCAATTCGCCCTCGACAGCTTTGGCCCCATGGTGCCGACGGTTCTGGGTGAATGGGGCATTCACTCCTGCGAAGACGTCGGAGAAATCGTCTTCAACATGATCGAACACGGCGTCGCCTCCAAAACGGAAACCGACCGACGCGAGGATTTCAAGGGGCACTTCACCTTCGACGAAGCCTTCCGCAAACCGTTCATTCCGTCCAAGCCGGCGCCCTCCAAGCCCAAACCAGCCGAGCCAAAAATCAGCGTGTAGCAGCACCTTAAGAACGCCGATATTTCACGAGCGGTGCAGCCCCATAATTTGTTCCGTCCCCTGCGAGCCGCTGACTTTTGTCCCGTGGGGACAGTCCGAGAATAGCCCAACGTTTCAACGTTGGGGACGCAATTCGACGTTGCATAAGTCCCGTAGGGACGGCTGATTTCACTCCCACAAATAGCGCTCGTCGAAGGCGATACGGTGTTTTTTGAGCAACTCCAGAAACTCCTCTTGAAAGGTCATCTTCCGATGGTGCTCCTCCTGGTTCTTAATGTATTGAATGGTCTTGTCCAATTGCGAGACGCTGACACTGAAAGCGCCGTATTTTACCTGCCAGCCAAAGAGCCGGTGTTCTGGGAAGGTCTCATGCACCCATTTGGAGGAGCCGCCCTTGATGAGTTGCAGCGCTTTGGCGACCGATAAAATCGAGGGCAAAGAAAGCAGGACATGGACGTGGTCCTGTACGCCGCCAATCTCGATGGCCTTCATATCATGGCTCCGGGCGATACCGCCCAGAAACGGCCAGAGCCTATCCTGAAGCGAGGGCGGGATCAACGGCTGGCGTTCTTTGGTGCTGAAGACGCAATGAAAATAGGAACTGACGTAGGACATGGCACCGATTCAGCCGTCCCTACGGGACTTGTGCAAGGTTGGATTTCGTCCCCAACGTTGAAACGTTGGGCTATTTTCTGATTGTCCCTACGGGACAAGACCGCAGGTGGATCTTCAACGACCAATTTTCAATCGCTCAAGCCGTTCCCAAGACAGAGATGCGAAAAAAATGAAATGCGCCCCCGCCCAAAGGAATTGCCCGGCATTTCTTGCGTCCGCGTGGCAAGTTCCTTATCGTTTCCGGCCTGATGAAGAACGGTGAAAAGAATAGGGCGGGATTGCTTGTGCCTGGTGAACGTCTGCCACTCAAACCGGCCAACCGCCGTGCGCGCCGCGCCCCGGCCGAAATCCCACCCATGCCGCCGGGAACGCGGCTGGCGACCTTGGAGAATGGCTTGACGGTCATCACGCGGGAAGACCACAGCGCACCGGTGGTGTCCGCCCAGGCCTGGTGCCAGACGGGGAGCATCTCGGAGGGGAAATGGCTCGGAGCCGGTTTGTCCCATGTGCTGGAGCACATGCTTTTCAAGGGCACCACAACCCGGCCCGGCAGCCGCATCGATCAGGAGGTGCAGTCGGCCGGGGGTTACATGAACGCTTTCACTTCCTTTGATCGCACCGTCTATCACATCAACGTGCCCAACACCGGCGCCACCGTGGCCATCGACATCCTTTGCGACATCATGCAAAACGCCACCTTGCCACCCGACGAGTTGAGCAAGGAACTGGACGTCATCCGCCGCGAAATGGACATGAACCAGGATGATCCCGGACGGCGCGCCGGACGGCGCTTGTTCGAATGCGCCTACACCAAAAGCCCCTATCGCTTCACCATCATTGGCTACCCGGACATTTTTGACACGCTCAAGCCGGAGGACATTCTGGCTTATTACCGCGACAGGTACGTCCCCAACAACATCTTCTTCGTTGTCACCGGCGACATCAAGGCCGAGGAAGTCGTGGCGCAGGTTCAGCGCGCCTTCGCCCAAAGCAAGGCCAAGGCGCTGCCGCCCCAAGTCCTGCCCCGCGAACCGCGCCAGACCGCCGCGCGCGAGATCATTGAGGAAGGCGCCGTCGAACTGGCCTACTTTCACCTCGCCTGGCACATACCCGATGTTCGCCATCCCGACACTCCGGCTCTGGATGTCCTCTCCGCTCTGCTGGGCAGCGGGCGCAGTTCCAGGCTCTTCCGCGAAGTGCGCGAGAGACAGGGCCTTGTCGCTTCCGCGGAGGCCTGGACTTACAATCCGGGCGAAGAGGGCCTTTTTGGCATCAGCGCCGTCACCAGCGCGGACAAATTCGCCGCCGCCCGCCAGGCCCTGCTGGCGGAGGTCCAACGCGTCCAGGACAAGCCGGCGGCCCCGGCTGAACTGGCCAAAGTCATCAAGCAATTCGTCGCCGGCACCCTGGCCACGCGCAAGACCATGCAAGGTCAGGCGCAGGACCTGGGTTCCAGTTGGGTCGCCGCCAGCGACTTGAATTTCTCCGAGCGCTACCTCGCCGCCGCCCGCAAGGTCACTCCCGCCGCGCTCCAACGGGTGGCGCGCGCGTATTTGACACCCGCCAACCGCACTTTGTATGCCCTCTTGCCGGCGGGCGCCGCGCCCAAGCCCGCCCCGGCCGCGCTGGTTGCCGCCGACTCCGCCGTGCGAATGTTCGTTCTTCCCAACGGCCTGCGCCTGCTCGTGAAGGAAGACCACCGCCTGCCCTTCGTCGAACTGCGCGCCGTCTTCCAAGGCGGCGTCCTGGCTGAAACCGCTGCCGACAGCGGCCTGACCCAGATGGTTTCAAAAATGTTGCTGCAAGGCACCCGCCGCCGCGCCGCGGAGCAAATCGCCGTCGATATCGAGTCGGTCGGCGGCAACATCGACACCTTTGGCGGCAACAACAGTTTTGGAGTCACTGCCGAAGTCCTCAGCAGCGACCTCAATACCGGCCTGGACGTTCTGACGGATGTTCTCCTTCATCCCTCGTTTCCGGCGGACGCTTTCGAGCGGGAACGAGCCATCCAGCTTGACCTCATCCGTGCCCAACGCGATCAATTGCTTCAGTCCTGCAACCAGGCCATGCGCCGCGGCCTTTTCGGCGACGCCGGCTACGGCTTGGACCCGCTGGGCGCCGAGAGCAGCGTGGCGGCGTTGCGGCCCGCTGATCTGACCCCCTTTTACAACAAGTTGGTCGTTCCCAATAACGCCGTCCTCGCCATCTTCGGCGACGTCAGCGCCGAACAACTCAAGTCCGCCTTGCAGCGCGCCTTCGCCAACTGGTTGCCCGGCGAACCTGTCGCCACCCCCAAGTCCACCGCCCCTGCTCTGGACGGCATCAAACGCGTCACCGAAATCCGCGACAAAAAACAGGCCGTCATGATCCTTGGTTTTCCCGGCCTGACCATTGACAACCCGGACCGATACGCCTTGGAACTATTGCAGGAAGGGTGCAGCGACCTGGGTTCACGCCTCTTCCTTCGCGTCCGCGAAAAACTCGGCCTGGCCTATTATGTCGGCGCGCAGAATTTTCTCGGATTGAACCCCGGCTACTTCGCCTTCTACGTCGGCTGCGCCCCGGAAAAGCTCGCGCAAGTCGAAGTGGAATTACTCAAGGAAGCCGAGTTGCTTCGCACCGAGGGATTTACCGCCGAGGAGTTGGAACGTTGCAAGGCCAAGATCATTGGCCAGAAGAAAATCGCCCGCCAGGACCTCGGCGGCCTGGCCATAGCGGTTGCCCTGGACGAACTCTACGGCCTGGGCTACGGCCACATCGACACCGAGGACGCCCATTACACCGCCGTCCGCCTGGAGGAAATCAAGGCCGTCGCTGAAAAATACCTGACTCCCGCCCGCGCCATCATCGCCGTCATCCGCCCGCCGGAGTGACCCCCCGCGCCCGCGAAACTGGAAGAGGGCCCCTCAAACACAACTCAAGCTGGCCGCTTGATCTGGGCGCAGGACAGAATTCATCACGCGCCTGCAAAGTCGCAGCCCTTTCTGCATGGATTGTGTCTCGTCTATAATGGAACATATCTATTGGATGAATTTTTTTCGTTTTCGCTTCCTTATGTTCCTCTCAGCCCCCTTGCGCGTCCCGATTTGCCCCCGGCAGAATCAGGCGCGCCATCGCGCCAGTCAGTATCATTGGCTGCCTTCTGACTCTAAAAAATCAATGTCAATAACAGCAGGCCACCTCTTTTCGAGGTTGACCTCGACATCTCGAAAGATCATTGGCGAAGTCGTTAAACATTTGATTCTGCTGAAGAAAAACCCTGCTTTGAAACATCACCAATAATCCATGAAATGCAGTCCAGTAAATAACAAAACCATAACCGCTATACTCGCAAGCGTAATGACAAACTTCTTGGTCGCGTGCATTGGGATCGCATCTCAACATTCGACATTTTTGGTTCTTTTCGACAGCGCTGGAGCGCCGCGGATGGCGCCGGTATCTGCGCGGCGCGCCAATCCAAACGCCGGGCTGCTGCGATCATGGAGTCCATTCCCCCGGCCGCTCCAGGCATAAAAGTCCGTCCATGAGAGGCATTTTGGCTCTCCTGCTCTTCCCCAGTCAACGCCCAATGTCGATTGTCTTCCTCTGCGGCTCTCTGCGGACTCTGCGCGAGAAATGTCCTAATCGGTGTCTTTGTCCGTGAGATGTTCGTTGATGCGTTTGCATTGGCTTGGCATCAGCCGGCCTTGGCCGTCGAAACGCAATTCGATGACCCAGCAATAGACGTCGTCGGGCCAGGCTCCTCCGGGCAGGAGCGCGGCGGGGTCGGCGCCCAGGCCTCGCAACAGCGCCGGAATCTCCTTGTGACGCCAGCAGACGAGGATGTTCTTCCCGTGCGGTTTGGAGGCCAGTTCGGCGGCCAGTTTTTCCGGCTCCTTGTCGGTGTAGGCGGTGTGCAGCGGCAGGTTCAACGCCCGGCTGAGCGGTTCAAGCGTCAGGCGCGGGCGGACGCTGTTCTCCGAGTCGCGCGCGGCAAAGAGGCTGTCGAGCTTGAGCGTTTTGCCGTCGATCTGGAATTGTCCGAAGTATTTGACGTAAGCCTGGGCGCGGGCCTGGCCTGCGGCGCTCAACCCGGCGCCGGTCTCCGGTTTGTCCGCGTGCCGGACGATCAAAACGACGGCGTCCTTGAGGGCGGCCGGGCCTGCCGCCGAGCAGGAGAGAAGCGCGGCCAAAGGCCCGGCGATGAGGCAAAACTTCCGTGTGATGTTCATGCGCGGTCCGAATGGCCGCCTGGTCGCGCCGGCGCCACCGGCAGGATTGCCGATGGGCGCGGCGATGAGGCTGCCAAGCTCGGTCCGATTGTCAGGATAGTTTTTGCCGTTGGAAATACCCAGCGGAAATTTCAAGTCTGCCCTGATTGGGCTTTGGGTGGCGAGGTTATGGGTAATTCGAGCGTGAAACAGGCGCCTTTGCCCAGGCCATCGCTGCGGACGGTCAAGGCCCCGCCCATTTCCCTGGCGGCGAGCGAGCCGCTGTGGAGGCCAAAGCCGTGGCCGGCCTTGCGGGTGGTGAAGCCGTGACTGAAGATCCGGTTCAGGTTCTCCGGGGGAATTCCGACGCCGTTATCCACGACGGAAATCTTGAGGCTTCCATTCTCCTGGGCGACGCGCACGGTCAGCAGTTTGTCAGCGCGCCCGGACTCATCACAGGCGTATTTGGCATTGCGCAGGAGGTTGATGAGGATTTGGAGGATTTTGTGCTTTTCGACGTTGATGGCCGGAACGTCTTGAAAGTCGCGGAGGACCCGCACGCGATGGCGCTGCAAGGCGCCGAGGTTCATGCGCAGGCTGTCTTCGACCAGGTTGCGGACGTTGACGATTTCCTTGACGCCGGAGACGTGGGCGTAACTCTGCTGCATGGCCACGATCTCCTTGATGTGCTCGATATTGGCGCGCAGCAATTCCAGCTCCTCGATGGTTGCCGTCTGACTGGCAATGAGATGGTCGGAAAGTTTGACCAGATAAGAGGGCAACTGCATGCCCCTGGGGTCGCTGATGATAAAAGCGCCGAGGTCCGCTTCGTGTTCCTTGAGCAGGGCGGCGACCTTGGCGAGATAGTGGGCCTTGGTCTTCTTGACTCTCTCGGTGACCAAGGTGGCGGAGACGTTGACGCTGTTGAGGACGTTGCCAACATTATGGAGGACGTTGGTGGCGACCTCCGACATGCCGGCCATGCGGGAAACCTGGAGCAATTCCAGATGCGCATGCTCAACCTCCCGTTCCATTCGTTTGCGTTCTTCAATCTCGCGCTCCAGCAGCAAGGTGCGCTGCTGGAGGGATTTGTTGGTCTCGGCCAGAGCGGCGGTACGGCTTTGAACTTCGGCTTCCAGAAACCGCCGGGTTTTTTGCCATTCCTGCTGTTGGAGCCGCAGACGGCCCAGCCGCCAGATGCCAAGCAGCGCGGCGCATCCAAGGCCTCCGCAAAGCACTTTGAACCACCCTGTCTGGTAATAGTGCGGCTGCAATTCAATCTCGATGGCGTCCCCGTTTTCGTTCCATATCCCGTCGGCATTGGCCGCGATGACCTGGAACTTGTAACGGCCCGGCTTGAGGTTGGTGTAATGGGCCGTATGCCGGTATCTCTTTTCCACCCATGCCTTGTCATAACCTTCCAGCAGATAGCGAATCTTGATGTCGCGCGGCGCGATGAAGCTTAACGCGGTGAAATGGAATTCCAATTCGCCGGCGCCCGGCCGGACGACCAGACTGTTGCTCCCGACCATCTCCACCCCGTTGGCGCGGATGCTGTCAATGTGAATGGGAAGCGGAAGTTTGTTGATGGGGACATGCGCGGGATCAATCTCCACCACGCCATTGGCGGAAGGGAACCAAATCCGGCCATCCGCCGTTTTGCAAGCCATGTGTTCCTGCGTGGTCTTGTCCGAGGGCTTGACCGATTCCGGCCCGTCAAAGGACACACATTCAATCCGGCTGGTTTTCACATCGGCAAAATCATCGAAACATCCGCGGGTGATTTCAAAGATGCCGCGGGCTGAATCCACCCACAGGTTGCCAGAGTCGTCTGGAATCACGGAATAGATATTGTTGTCAAACAGGCCGTCGTTTCTCGTGACGAACCGTATCTGGTTGTCTTTGAGCCGGAACATTCCACTGAGCGTCGCCCCCCAAACCACTCCATCCCTGTCACAATAAACCCATTGCACGCAAAGATTGGAAAGTCCATTGGCCGCACCCCACCGCTGGCATCCGCCATCCTTGACGCGAAAAACGCCGGCAATGGAGGCAACCCAAATCTCGCCTTCCCGGCCCGAAGCCAGGTTGAGTATGAACACCATGCCGGGGTCCCCGTTGGTAAATACGTAAGGCCTGAAGTTATCCCTGCCCGCGCGATAAAGCGCGCCTCCCGCCGATACAACCACGCCATGCCCGTCCTCCGCCATCCCCACCAACATGTCAGGGCTGTCATAGTTCGTAACCGCCTTCCCGTCGGAAAAAACCACCAGCTTGCCCCCGTTGATCAGGAAAACGTCTCCGTTGGACGCCTCAAACACTCGCTTGACGTAAGGGTCGAGCAACCCGGATTCGACGCCGTAAGTCTTGGGTTTGCCGTCGAAATAAGTCAGGCCGGCGGCGCTTCCGATCCAAATGCCGCCCTTGCGCGAGGCAGCCACCGCGATGGCGTCGTGCGCGGCGGGATTTTCGGACGCGGGTACGGTCCTGAACTTGACGTTGGTAAGTTGGCTGAAACCCTCTCGTGTCCCGACCCAAACGCTGCCCTCGCGATCCTCCGCAAGGCATCCGACGTAATCATTGGCCAGTCCGTTGGTTTTCCGCAGGAAGCTGTAAGCCCCATTTCGATATAGCGCCAGTCCGCCGCCCGCCGTTCCAATCCAGACGATGCCGTCTCGGTCCACCAGCAATGCGTCCACTTCCCGATTCAGGGCCGGGAAGTTCTTCCGCGCGAAGTTTGTGTCATAACAACGCAATCCGTCTATCGCGCCGACCCAGACCTGACCCTGCCGGTCCACAGCCAAAGACCGCACGATTTTTGAATCCAGGTCCGGGTCGGGGATTTTGCCAACCTTTCCGGCCTGCCAGTAGTAAACACCCTTTGCTTCAGTTCCGAACCAGATTCGGCCCTCATGATCCTCATAACAAACGAAGACGTTGCCAATGGCCGCCTTGTATAAGGCGTTGGTGGCCATGCCGATCACTTCCTTGCAATCCCCGGAACCCTTCCGCTCAAGAACCGCGTTATCCGTCCCCAGCCACAGCGTTCCCTCTTTGCTTTCGAGGAGGGAGCGCACGTAATGGATGGAGGGGTCCGCGTTGCTCCAACCTTCCCTTGCCTGGAATGAAAAAGTCTGGCCGTTCCAATACCCATAGCTGCTGCTTCTCAGGCAAACCCATAACCCCCCGTCGCCGGCTTTGGAGAGGTCGTCCACCATTTCACTGCTCCAGACATCGGGCATCTCGCCCAAATCCTCCACCTTAAACTCAGTCCCTTCAAAACGAATCAAGCCAATGGCCGTGCCCATCCAGAGATAACCATCCTTGGTTTGGGCGATGCTCCTAATCCCGCTGACGGGCAAACCATTCTGCCGGCCCCATGTCTGGCAATTGTACTGGGAAATATCCAACGCCGGATCAAGAGCGAAGCCATCCCGGGGCAACAAGACACCTAAAACCACCGCTCCGGTGATCAACGCGCTCCGAAACCAGCCCGCTTTCCCCTCAAGATTGAAGCGTGACGAATTCATCGTTTGCGGCATGAATCAACGGTATTCCTGCCATGACAACATCCCATGACTACCTATCGGCTGAATTGGCGAAATCTGTTGGACTTATCTTGTGAAATAGCGGCTACTTCTTGCCGGAAACGTCACAAACAAAGTCGCGGATGACGGCCAGTTCCGGCTCGCCGGCGATGGTGTGCGCCTTGACGAATTCGCGCCACTCGATTTGCAGGCCGGCCTGACGCAACACCTCCATTTGCGGCCGGGACCAATCCACGGGGATGAGCGGGTCCACCGTGCCGTGCGTGATGAGAAACCGCTGGCCGCGGGCGACCGGAGAGAATTGGTGAACCAGGCTTTCCGCCTCATGCACGTAGCCGCTGACGCCGACGATGCCCGCCAAAAGGTGAGGGTAGCGGACGCCGATTTCCACAGCCAGGAGGCAGCCTTGGGAGAAGCCGAAGCAGATGGTCTTATCGGATGGAAACCCCAGTACACGCTGTTGGTCCAGCAGGGAAAAGAGCAGCTTGCGGCTGCGCTCGATGCCCTGGCCGGGGTTGCGGTCCAGATCGTACCAGGAAAAGCCGCCGTAGTAAGGGTCAGGGGCGTTGACGAGCAGATAATTGAGCCACGGCAACCCCATCGCGCGCCGCAGCCAGCGATACCCATCCATGCTGTCGCCCAAGCCGTGCAAAACGATCATCAGACGCCGCTCGGTGTCCGTGGTCGCGGGAATCAGTTCGGTATGAAGCATAAGTCACTTTCGCGGAGATGAAGCCGGGCAGGGAGCCAGTTTGAGGATCGGGCAGGCCGTTTTCGCCTGGGTGGCGGGTAAGAATCCGGGCCGGGGTTCCACCGCCTGGAGCAGCTCGCTCTGGCTGCGATGCCGGATGGCGCCGCGGGGCGGGCTGGGGCGAAGGTAGGAACCGTCTGCTTGAAGGAATCGCGCCTTGACGTTGTCGCGCAGCAGCGGCTCGAGCACGCCCGCGCGCACGCGCTCGCCCAAATTGCCGTCTTCAACCGGGAAAGCCACCTCGATGCGACGGAAGAAATGGTTGGGAGTCCAGTCGGCGCTGCTGATCCAGACTTCCGGCTGGCAGGCATTTTCAAAATGGTAAACGCGGCTGTGCTCGACAAAACGGTCCACGATGGCGCGCACGGTAATGTTTTCGCTCAAGCGGGGGACTTGCGGGCGCAGGCAGCACACGCCCCGCACGATGAGGTCGATTTTCACCCCCGCCTGCGAGGCTCGGTAGAGCGCGGCAATGATGAGCGGCTCTTCCAGGCTGTTCATCTTGGCGATGAGACGGGCGGGCAATCCTTTCCGGGCATGGCCGGCTTCGCGGTCGATCAAGGCGAGCATTCGGGTGTGGAGATCGAAGGGTGCCACAACCAACTTGGACGCGCCGGGAAACTGGCAGATGCCGGTTAGCAAGTTGAACAAATTGGTCGCGTCCTCTCCGAAATCGGACCGGCAGGTCAGCAGCCCCAGATCGGTGTAAAGCCGTGCGGCGGATGGATTGTAATTGCCGGTGCTCAAATGCAAATAACGGCGGATGGCGTCGTCATCCTTGCGCACGACCAGGCACATCTTGGCGTGAACCTTGCAGCCCACCAAGCCATAGACGACATGCACGCCGGCTTCCTCCAGCCGGCGCGCCCAGACCAGATTGGCGCTTTCCTCGGTGCGGCCCTTGAGTTCGACGACCGCGGTGACCTGCTTGCCGTTGCGGACCGCGTCCATAAGCGCGCCCACCACGAGCAAATCGCCGTCGATGTGATAGAGAGTTTGTTTGATGGCCAGCACGCTGGGGTCGGCGGCGGCCTGCCGCAGAAAATCGATCACGCTGCTGAAGTTGTCGTAAGGGTGATGCAGCAGAACGTCGCCCCGGCGGATGGCGGCGAAGACGCACCCCTCCTCCCGCAGGGCGGCGGTCACGGGGGCGACAACGGGCGGAAAGCGCAGTTCGGGGCAATGGCCGCCCTCGGCCAGGGCGAGGAGGCGGATGGGGTTGACAGGGCCATCAATAATATAAATGTCGTCCTCCCCGAGGCGAAGGTGTTCCAGGAGGAGGGCGCGGATTTCGAGCGGACACCCCTCCTCAACCTCCAATCGCACCGCCTCGCCCTCGCGGCGCCGGCGCAGCTCAGGTTCGACTCCTTTGAGCAGGCCGGCGGATTCCTCTTCGTCGGCGTAGAGTTCCCCATTGCGAGTGACGCGGAATTGCCAGTAGCCCAGGAGGGAATCGCCGGGAAACAAGTCAGCCAGATAATGGCCGATCAAATCGCCCAGAAAGACATAGCACCGCTCGCGTTCATCCTGACGGGGCAGCTTGACGAGGCGGGGCAGGACGCGCGGCACCTGCACCACGGCCAGACGCTGGCCCCGCTCGTCCCCATCCATCCGTTCCAACTGCACAATCGTGTTCAGCGACTTGTTGAGCAGTTTCGGAAACGGGTGGGCCGGGTCCAAGCCAAGGGGGGTGAGCACAGGGCGGACCTGCCGGCGGTAGAAATTGTCCACCCATGCGGCATCCTCCCTGGCAAGTTCTTTGCAGCTCAGAAACGCAATGCCGTCTCCAGCCAGGTCCGGGCGGAGTTGCTCGCGCCAGCAGTCGTACTGGCGCTTGACCATCACCCGTACGCGGCGGCGGATGGCCGTCAAGGTCTCCGCGGCGGTCAGGCCGTCGGGGCTGCGCTCGACGACACCGCTCTCGATCTGAAGCTTGAGCCCGGCGACGCGGGTTTCAAAAAAATCGTCGAGGTTGGCGCTGAAAGCAGCGAAGAACTTGACGCGCTCCAGCAGCGGGTTGGAGGCGTCCAGGGCCTCGTCAAGCACGCGCTGATTAAACTCCAGCCAGCTCAACTCCCGGTTGAACAGGTGTTGAGCGGTCATTTTCTTCGGTTTGCCTCGCTTCATGTCCTGCGGCACTGTCGGATGGCGGGCGTCAAGCCCGCAGCAGGGTGACGTTATACGAGCGCGGACAGGTTGAAAGATAAAAAGCGCGGCACAAATTGCTTGGTTGGCGCGTTGGACGGCCCTATAGTCCAAAGCGATGATTCATGTTGGAATCGGTTATGACGTGCATCCGCTGGTTGCCGGACGCAAACTCGTCCTGGGCGGTGTGGAGATTCCGCATAGCAAAGGACTGGAGGGCCACTCTGATGCGGACGTCTTGATGCACGCGCTGTGCGACGCTCTCCTGGGCGCGCTGGGCGAGCAGGACATCGGGACGTTTTTCCCCAACACCGACCCGCGCTGGCGCGGGGCGGCCAGCCGTGTCTTTTTGCAGGAAGCCGCCCGGCAGGTTGTATTCCGCAGCGGCAAGATCATCAACGTGGATGTCACAGTCATCGCCCAGCAACCCAAATTGATGCCTTATGCCTCCGCGATGAAAGTGAACATTGCCGCGGCCTTGGGCATCGGTCCCCGGCAGATCGGCGTAAAAGCGACGACGAACGAGATGCTGGGGTTCATTGGCCGACAGGAAGGGATCGCCGCGATGGCGGTCGCCGGCGTCGATTTACCGGATGAGAACTAATGCCAAAAGCCGAAATCAGTTGGAAACGCACCACCGAAGAGGGGGTTGCGCTGCAATGTTACGCCCAGCATGTTGGCAAGGATTGGGTCTTCTATCGCCGCGAAAAACGCTTCGACCAATGGGCGCAAACGGCCCGTCCTCCCTTGGAGGACTGGATGGCGTTGCTGGACGCGGTTCGGCGGCGCATCAACCGCCGGCTTTTGCGCCCGGAAGAGGAAACCCGCGTGCGCAAGGTGATTCTGGAGCGGTTTCCGGGAACAGAGGTATGAACCGCCGCCCTGCCCTTCCATGAAACAATTGCCCGTCATTTTAGTCACGCCCAGCACCGAATCCAAGGGCGCGGAATTTGCCGACGCTTCCATCAGCCTGTCCAATTATTACACCGACGCCGTGATAACCGCCGGCGGCTTGCCGCAGGTGTTTCCCGCCACGACAGTCAAGGGGATCATCGCCCAGGCGGTGGCGCGCTGCCAGGGGGTGCTGATGACGGGCGGGGATGACATTGACCCAAAGCTCTACGCCGCGCACCTGCCGGAAGCGCTGGCCAAAACCGTCGGTCCGCTGGCGCCGGAGCGGGATGTTTGGGAGAAGGAGTTGATCGCCCAGATTTTCGCGCAGAAAAAACCGCTCCTGGCGATATGCCGGGGACTGCAGATGCTCAATGTCGCCTTGGGCGGCACGTTGCTGGTCGATATTGCCTCTCAGAAACCCAAGGCCTTGAACCACCGCCGCATGGCCCGCAAAATGGAGCCGGTGCATGAGGTGCGCATCGCGCCGCGATCGCTTCTGGGAAAAATCACCGGGCGGGAAAAGCTTGGAGTCAACAGCACGCACCATCAGGCCATTGGCGACCTCGCCCCGTCGTTGCGCGCAGTCGCCCAAAGCACCGACGGAATCGTCGAGGCGGTGGAATGGGAGCGGCCGGCAGGGCGTCCCTTCATGCTGGGCGTGCAGTTTCATCCAGAACGGCTGATTGACAGAGACGGAGTTTTCCTGCAAATTTTCAGCAGTTTTATCGAAGCCTGCGAGCGAAGTCGGAGAAGACTATGAAAGCAAAGATCATGGTGGTGGACGACACCGAAGAGGTGCGGGACCTCATCGGCGTCATCTTGCAACGCGCCGGCTACGAAGCGATGCCCAAAGCGAGCGCCGCGCAATTGGTGGCTTCCTTCGCGGAGGCTCAGCCCGATGTCATCCTGCTGGACCTGGTGCTGCCGGACGGGGACGGCCTTGAATTGCTGCCGCAAATCAAAAAACAATGGCCCGACACGGAAGTGATCGTGCTGACCGGGCACGCCACCTTCGATGTGGCGGTGGAAGCGACCAAGCGCGGGGCGTATCATTTCCAAAACAAACCCTTCGACCAGAAAATCCTGCTGCTCTCGGTGCAGCGGGCCTTGGAACACCGGCACTTGAACCAGGAAGCCAGTTCCTTGCGCAAGGCGCTCACCACCATGAGCGGCGGCTCTTCGCCCATTTTCCAGAGCGCCTCCATGAAGGAGATTGTCCGCACCATCGAAAGGGTCGCCCCCAGCGACGTCTCGCTCCTGATCACGGGCGAGAGCGGGACGGGCAAGGAGGTCATTGCCGACCTGGTGCATAACCTCAGCCCCCGGAACAAAGGGCCGCTCATCAAAATCAATTGCGCGGCGTTGCCGCGGGAATTGATCGAGAGCGAGCTATTCGGCTCGGTCAAGGGGGCCTTTACCGGCGCCAACGTGGACCGCGAGGGGCTTTTCCACCAGGCCGAGGGCGGCACGCTCCTGCTGGACGAGATTTCCGAGATGCCCATCGACACCCAGAGCAAACTGCTCCGCGTCTTGCAGGAAAAGGAAGTCCGGCCCGTCGGCGGACGCATCAGCTACAAGACCGATTGCCGCATCATTGCCGCCACCAACCGCCAGACCGAAGAGGCCATCAGGCTGGGAAAGTTGCGCGAGGACCTCTATTACAGGATCAGCGCCATTTCCGTCCATCTGCCTCCCTTGCGCGAGCGGCGGGAGGACATCCTGCCGCTGGCGACGGCGTTCCTGAAACGGTTCGACGCGCAGGCGGCGCGCAACATCAGCGGGTTCACATCGGAGGCGAGCGAGGCACTGCGGTCCTTCGACTGGCCGGGCAACGTCCGCCAATTGCAAAACGAAATCCAGCGGGCGGTGCTCATGTCCGAAGGCAATATGATTGACGAGCGCGATCTGTCCATCGCCGCCGCGGCCAGCGCCAAGGCCAACCCGGACCTGAGCTTGATGGAAGCCATGGAGCGCAACGCCATCCTGCAAATGCTCAAGGACACCGGCGGGAACAAATTGGAAACAGCCAAGCGCCTGGGCATCGGCCGCCAGACCCTCTACAACAAGATCAAGACTTACGGCATCGAGGCGTGAGAACAGGCAGCTTGACCAGCGCGCGCCACGCGGGCGACTTGCTCCAGCTTCTTTCGCAACAGGCCGTTGTTGGCCAACATTCGGTATTGGTGGCTTCCCGGTATCGGCCGTCGCCAAAACTCGCCGCCGGCGCATTCCAAAATGAACCCCGCCGCAGCGATGTCCCACAACGATATCCCCGACTCAATGTAGGCGTCAAACCGCCCGCAGGCCACGTAGGCCAGGGATAGGGCGGCCGAGCCCATCATGCGGATTTTGCGCACCCTCCGAACCAGGAGGTTGAAGACGGGCAGGTTCTCCTCAAGGCTTCCGTCGCTTTTCGCGAAGCCGATGGCGACCATTGACTCGGCCAATTCCCGGCGACGGCTGGCGTGGATGATTCTCCCGTTCAAGCGCGCCGGCCCGCCACGGGCGCCGGTCCAAATTTCGTTGCAGAATGGATCATGCACCACGCCGGCCACGGTGAAGAATTCCCCCGCCCCACCCCGGCGGGTTTGAAAGGCGATGGAAACGCAGGCATGCGGCACGCCGTAGGCGAAGTTGACGGTGCCGTCGATGGGATCGACAACCCACCGCCCATCGGCGTTGGCCTGACCGGCGGCGCCCTCTTCGCCAAGGACGGCGGTGCCGGGGAAGGCGGACAGCAGGATTCTCTCGATCAATTTCTGGCAGCGCACGTCCAGTTCGAGCTTGATGTCGTGCTGGGATTGTTCGTTGATCTTCTTGGCCACGGCCCAATGGCGGCGCATCAAGCGGCCGGCGGCGCGGGCGGCGCGGGTGGCGCATTCCAGCGCCTGGCGTGGGTTGGGGTTCATCTCAGTATGGTAAGGTGACTTTTGCGATTCGCATTGCAACAACAGCGTATCAAGCCCGCGTTGCGATTTCGAGGTAATTCGGGACGGAACTGTGGAATTGGGCGCATCTCAGTTTCCAGCAATCCAGATGCGACATTAAGTGAATGCAAGTGGGTGAGGATGCCGCCCGGATGCGAATCGGCCGCGCTCTGGAAAAGCTGCGCCGTTTTTTTCTTAGGCGCGGCGCCAGTTCCACCGGCTCCATCATTGTCGGCGCGATCACAACCAGCTCCGCCCAAGCCGTGCCGTCAGCGATGGTAATGACAATCACGACCGCCGCGCTTGTCAAAGGCGCCGCGGCAGGAAGTTCCACGTTAACCCTTATCAAAGGAGCCTTGAAAATCATGCCATGGACGGAACCGGGACGCGCAATCGCTACTGGTTGGCGGATTATCCGGCCAGCTACCATAATGAATCGGGCCGCTTTTCGTTTGCCGACGGGCATGTGGAGGGGCATCGGTGGTTGGGGCCGACGCTGTTGACGCCATTGGGACAGGCGCATGATCCGAGTTACACCTCGCCAACAGATCAGGATGTGAAGTGGCTGCAGGATCACTGCACGGAATTGAAATTACGACGGCAGAGCAAGTATGATTATTTGGGTCTTAGCCGCTGGGCGCCGCCGCGCCGCCCAAGTGGCGGGCCTGGCGTTTTGCGACGGGATGCGCGCCGGCGGCCGGCCTGATTTCGGAATCCGTGATATAAGGCGCCAGGAATTCCGGCTTCTCCCGCCGCCCGGCCCGCCGCCAATCGCGCCACAGGCTTCGCGCCGCCGTCTCCGGCGCCAGGCCTGATTCCACAGTCAAGTATTCAAAAAGAAGTTCCGCCAGCCGCGCCAGCGCGATGCCGTGCCGCCGCCCCACCCGCCCGTGAAGCCAGTCGCTCCACCGGATGAACGCCGCGAAGGGCGAGCCGCCGCCGGCCCACAACAGGGGCGTTGTTTCGACAAAATTGCCGCTGTTGCCGGTCAAATCCCAATAGCGCGAAAAGCGCCGCAGCCGCTGCATCGCCGGGAAATCCAGCAGTTTGTTCCGCAGAAGCTCGTAGGGTGGATGCGCGCTGTAAACCATCTCCCATTCCCCGTCGTGCCGCGCGATGGGCGTCCCGCGCAGCCGCTTCAAAATCCCCACCTGTATTTCCTGCGGCCCCAACCCCGCCAGTCGGTCAAAACCCGCCGCGAAACTCTCCCATGTTTCCCCCGGCAGCCCCGCGATCAAATCGGCGTGGACGTGGACTCCCGTCTGGCCGCGCAGGTAACGGAAGTTGTCCTCCAGCCGCGCGAAATCCTGGCGCCGGCTGATGTTGCGCGCGACCGCCTCGTTGAAAGTTTGCACGCCCACTTCAAATTGCAGCGCCCCCGGCGGAAACTTCCCAATCACCTCGCGCAACGCCTCCGGCAGGCGGTCCGGTATCATTTCAAAATGGACGAACAATCCGGGCCGGCTGCGCGCCAGAAAGAATTCCAGAATCGCCCGGCTGGCCGCGATGTTCAGATTGAACGTTCTGTCAACAAACTTGAACTGCCTCGCGCCCCGCTCCAGCAGCCGGTCCATCTCCCCCAGGAACGCCGCCAGGGGAAACTGCCGCACCGGAACTTCCAGCGAGGAGAGGCAGAATTCGCAGGTGAACGGGCAGCCGCGCGACGCTTCCACATAAATGACGCGGTGGGCCAGGTCTTCGTCCGTGTAAAACTCGTACGGCGTTGCGATTTTCGCCAAGTCCGGCGCTTCCGCCACGATCATCTTCCGCGCCGGCGGATCGCCCTCCAGAATCTGCCGGCAAACCTCCGCGAATTCCAAGTCCGCCTCTCCCGTCACCACGTAGTCCGCCATGCGGACGATTTCCTGCTGCTCGGCCTCGTAGCTGACCTCCGGGCCGCCGAGAATGATCGTCACGCCGGGCCGCACCTGCTTGAGGGCCGACACGACTTGGGTCGTCCCGGTCACATTCCAAATATAGACACCCAGCGCGACGATGGCGGGTTCCCGCGCGAGGATCGCCTCGACGATATCGACGGGCTGCTGTTGCAGATCGAATTCGAGAATGCAGGCCGCCGACCGAAGGGATCCTAGATTGGCAAACAAATACCTCAGGCCAAAGGAGGCGTGAATGTATTTGGCGTTCAACGTGGCAAGAACGATCATGCGGAAACGGAATTTACGGTCTTGCATCCAAAGTATAAAGACCTATTCATGGCGAAAAGAAGCTTGGGTGCGCAAAAAACGACAGCCAGGCATTGGGCGTCCGCCGGTTTTTCCGGCGGATGGGCCGATTGACGCCGGGGAATTGGCGGGGTGGGACGAAAACTCCACCGCGTGGCATCCGGTTTGCTACAAGCGGAGTGATGTTCGCGCGAATTTTTTTCGCTCTGGAGCGTCCAAGAATACGGAGGAACCGAGTTAGAGTAGATAATGCACGGCGGCGTGGAAGCGATTCCACGCCGCCTATGTTTTTGGAGGGTGAGACCACAAATTGAAGCGGAAACCAAAAAGCCCCCGCCCGGCCTTTCGGCCAAACGGAGGCAAATTGGGGACTGGGAGTTCGCCACTCTCTCTTTCCCACGCTGACATTAGGCGCACCCTTGCGGGGCTGCCAGCTTCCCGACGCCATTCTCCACGGCAAGCGGAGTATTCGGCCTCATAGCAGGGCCGTCCAGCGCCTTGCGGTCGCTGAAGTATTGAGTGAGGCCTCTTGGCTCGCTTGGGCTGGCGTTTGCAGCGCCGGCTTGCGAACCTGGCCAAGACACGTTTGCGACTTTCGATCCGCGTCTTAACCAGTTTGCTCTGGGACGGCCATCGCTTTTGGCGATGCGTTGGCCCAGTGCCACGGGTCTGGCCTCTTATCTCTCAGGTTGCCTTGTATCACAAGCCAGCGGTGTGTTTTTGGACATCGCCGGCGTTTTGGAAGGTTCATTACAAGCCCTGCCCAGGCTGTGTTTCCTTCCCGGGGCGTGTGCTCACTTTGTCCCGCCTTTCAGCGTCTTTCTTTGGGCCGCCCTTGTTGCCAGGACCGCCAGAGCCACCCGCCCCGTGCTGATGCACAGTAGCAACCGTTTACCCTCTGGGTAACTGCGATTCGCTCAAGCCTGAAACCGGCTTGAACTACTTGACCCGGCTCAGAACGGTTTCTTTTCGTCCTTGCCGCTCAGTTCCTGCTTCGCGTCACTGACAGCGTGCGAGCGCCGCCAGAGGAACTGGTGAATCCTGCCTCCGGTCTCCACCGCTTTCGCGACGGACTTAGAGGGGTTGAGCCAACCAGCCTGGCCCATCCTTTCCCCAGTCACCTGGGATTATCCTTGGAACGCCCGCGACTTTCTTTCGTCCGCCGCCTGCATCCCAGCTCTTTCAATGAACTGGATTGATCTTAGCAGATTTTTGCATCTTTCCTATTAAATGTTGTCCACAGGGTTATTCACCGCCAGCCAAAATTGTTCACAACCCGAAAAACAAGCCAAGCCCAATAATGACAGGGCTTTCGCGCTATTTCATTCGCCGCCGGCAACAAAGAATCCCGCCCCGCCGCACCCGGCGGTGGATAAGTTTCTTCCCGTCCCGCGCGCAAAAACAGCGGAATCAAACTTGTTTAGTATTGACAAACCCGGCGGGGGGATCACGCATCCGCGCGCTGAATCATCCGCAAACTTGCCCCTCAGACCGTGGGCGCGGGCGGAGGCTCGGGTGCAGGCGTGGGTGGAGGCGCAGGCGAAGGCGCGGCCACCGGCGCGGCCACCGGCACAGGCGCCGGAGCGGGCGCAGGCGCGGCTGCCGCGGCGGCGGGCTTGGTCTTGGGGGCGGATTTCTTGCGTTTGAGGTAGGCGAGGCGGCGCTGGCGTTTTTTAACTTTATTAGTTTGTGATCCCATAAATCTTTACATTGCTTGCAAACGGCGTTTGTCTAACGCCGTAATATGAAGTTTTGGCATCATCTGTTCAACATCTATTTGGCCTTGGCCGGGGTTTTTTTGGCTTCGGGTTGCGCCAGCGAGTCGTCAAGCCGCAAGGAGCAGACTATTATCCGCCTCTATCTGGAGCAGGGCCGGTCCGATAGGGCCGGCGCAGGCACCGTCCTGGTCACGCGCGATAGATATCCCTACAGCGTTGGCGTCGAGCCTTTTCTGACGGAAGCCGATCTTGCCAAGGTGGCGCTGGTTAAAGATCCCGGCGGCCCGATGGATGGCGCCATCGAGTTGTTTTTCAACGAACACGGCTCCATGATCCTGGATATGACGACCGCCCCCCACAAAGGCCGGCATATCATTGTTTACTCCGCCTTCTTCAAGCCCGGCTACAAACCGCCCAAAGAGAAACACAAAGCCAACGACGACGGCGGCGACGACATGTTCGCGCCTGCGCCAATGCCGGCGCCCGAACCATCCGCCACAAATCAAGTGCGCCAATCTGGCTGGCTCGCGGCGGTCTTGATCCGGGACCGCTACCCCAACGGTGTGTTTCTTTTCACCCCGGACGCCTCCCGCGAGGAGGTCGCGCGAATCGTCCGCGGCTTGAAAAACGTCATCGTTGCGAACAAAAAGCGGGATAAGTATTAGCGCCATCGTCATCTCCTCCGGCCCAATCCACCGCATGTCCCCATCGCTCCGACGGACGATTCTCCTTTCGGGCTTGGTGCTCGCCTTTGCACTCCCGGCCGGCGCGCAACCCTTTGAATTGCCCACCGCCAATCACGCCATTTTTGAGCCGGGTGGCCAGGAACGGTATTTCGTCCCCACTCCCGGTAAGACCTGGATCACCGGCACCTTCGGCTGCGTTCGCTCCGACGGCCGGCAAATTCATGAGGGTCTCGACATCAAATGCCTCCAGCGCGACTCCCGCGGTGAACCGTCCGATCCAATTCTGGCCACGGCCGACGGTGTCGTCGCCTACATCAACAACCGCCCTTCGCTCTCCAACTACGGCCGTTACATCGTCCTGCGCCATAAGATCGAGGGCATGGAAATCGACTC
Source organism: Verrucomicrobiales bacterium (assembly GCA_003138485.1). Classification (GTDB taxonomy): domain Bacteria; phylum Verrucomicrobiota; class Verrucomicrobiia; order Limisphaerales; family Palsa-1400; genus PLGF01. The sequence goes on from PLGF01000121.1 coordinate 27,255, forward strand.
CCTATACGCGCATCTCGCGGAAGTGCCAGCCAGCCTCAAGGTCGGGCAAAGCGTGCGCGCCGGGGAGCGCATCGCCACGATGGGCCGCTCCAGCAACACGGCCGAACGCATTTCGCCGGAGCGGGCGCACGTTCACTTTGAGTTGAACCTTTTTTACAGCGACAATTTCGGCGCCTGGTTCAAGCGGCATTATCCGTCCGAGCGCAACGATCACGGCAATTTCAACGGCCAGAATCTGGTGGGCATCGACGCCCGCCTGATCCTCCTGGCCGAGCACGACCAGGGGCCGCGCTTCAATCTTCGGGACTGGATTCAGAATCGGCCCGAACTCTGTCGCGTACAAGTGCGGGCCACGGAATTCTCCTGGTTGCGCCGTTATCCGATGCTGGTCCAACCCGCCCCCCTTGGCCCCGGCCAGAGTATCGCCGGCTACGACGTCGCGCTGGACTTCAACGGCCTGCCCTTTGCCCTGATCCCGCGCACCGCCGCCGAGATGAAAGGCAGGGCAAAATACCGCCTGCTATCGGTCAACGAAGCTGAAGAAACCAAGGACCCGTGCCGGCGACTGGTCACGCGCCGGGGCGGCCATTGGGAGCTGGCCTCCAACGCCATCAGCCTGCTCGATCTGCTAACCGATTAGCCCGGTTCCAGCGAAAAACCGGACTTCAGCCCGGCGCTGAATCGGTAGCATTGGAGAATTCGTTGGATTTTGCGCGGGGGATATGGTAGAAGTAGCCAACTCGATAGTCAGAATGAGTTGCCAACCTACCATTGCGGGATATCTCAGTCCGCGAGGACGGGGCGGGTTCCGTGGGCTGGGGCTGGCTTTTACCATCGTTGAGCTGCTGGTCGTCATTGCGATCATCGCCATCCTCGCCGCCCTTCTTCTGCCCGCGCTGGCGTCGGCCAAGGAACAAGGCAGGAGGACCAATTGCGCGAGTAATCTCAGACAATTGCAGATCTGCTGGCAATTGTATGCGGATGATAACGGCGGCGTTCTTGCGCCAAACGATGATATTTCAGATGCGACCACCAACGGCACCGACAGCAATTTCAATCAGACCTCCTGGTGTCAAGGCTGGCCACGCACCGATACCAACACGCTCGGTATTCAGGCCGGGCTTCTTTATCCGTATGATAGTTCCCCTGCCATTTACCATTGCCCCTCTGACGTTTCGCAGGTCCAAGACGCCAATGGCAATCTGCTTCCCCTCCTGCGAACCCGTAGCTACAACATGAGCCAGTCTGTCAATGGCTTGGGGATGATGCTCGATCCCAACGGTGGCGACTATCCGGTGGACACCTGGCAGCCGTGCTTTATGCGGTTTTCCGCAATCACCAATCCCGCGCCGTCCGGCCTGTTTGTCTTTATTGACGAAAATGAGGGGACAATAACCGACGCTCAGTTCGGATACTCAATGCCCAATTACACGCCGGGTGAATGGTGGGACATGCCCTCCAACCGCCATACTCAAGGCGCCAACCTCTCCTTCGCCGACGGGCACGTCGAACGCTGGCATTGGGTGGTCCCGATGATTGACACCCTTCCCGTCGGCGCAATTGGACAGGCGGTTTCTGACGGGCAATGGTCCGATTACTACCGCGTCGGCGGCGCGATGCGCATCATCCCGGTTGATTTTACTGGCGCCGCCCATTGAGCGATCTTCAGGATCGGAGCGCGCCTCTGTTCCATTGCCGCGCTTTAATCCTTGAATTCCGCCTCCGCGCCGCTATTTCTTGGGGTCTTGACTATGAATTACCATATTGCCCGGCGGGCGGCCTCGCTGACACCCTCCATCACCCTGGCCATCGACGCCAAGGCCAAACAAATGAAGGCCGACGGCATCGACGTCATCGGCTTCGGCGCGGGCGAGCCGGATTTCCCGACGCCCAAGCACATCGTCCAGGCGGCCATCGACGCCCTGAACGCCGGCTTTACCAAATACACTCCCAGCAGCGGCATGCCCGAACTGCGCCAGGCCGCCGCGGACAAATTCAAGCGCGACAACGGCCTGGCCTACAAACCATCGCAAATTATCATCTCCTGCGGCGGCAAACATTCCTGTTGCAACGTGATCCTGGCGACCTGCGATCCAGGCGACGAAGTCATCATCCCGGCCCCCTACTGGTTGAGCTACCCGGAAATGGCCCGCCTGGCCGAAGCCAACCCGGTCATCGTCCAGACGACCGACCAGAGCGAGTTCAAGATCACTCCCGCCCAACTTCGCGCCGCCCTTTCGCCGCGCACGCGCCTGTTGATCCTCAATTCGCCCGGCAACCCGACCGGTTCCCTCTATACGAGCGGGGAGCTTAAAGCCCTGGGCGACATCTGCGTCGAACACGGCATCCTCATCATGAGCGATGAGATTTACGAGAAGCTCATTTATGACGGCGCCCAGCACACCAGCGTCGCCTCTTTTTCGCCACGTCACTACGAGCAGACCATCATTGTTCATGGGCTGGCCAAGGCTTACTCCATGACCGGCTGGCGCATCGGCATGACCGCGGCGCCGGAGCCGATTGCCCGGGCCATCGACGCCATTCAAAGCCACAGCACGAGCAATCCGACTTCGTTCGCGCAAAAGGGGGCGGTGGCGGCGTTGAACGGGCCGCAGGACCATTTGGCGGGCTGGCTGGCGGAATTCGACCGCCGCCGCGCTTACGCCTGGAAGAGGCTTAACAGCATCCCCGGCGTCTCCTGCGTCAATCCCAAAGGCGCCTTTTACCTCTTCCCAAACATTTCCGGGACAGGCGTCAAGTCCATGGAGTTTTGCGCCCAACTGCTCGAACGCCAGAAGGTCGCCGCCGTGCCCGGCGTGGCTTTCGGAGCCGACGACTGCATCCGCGTCAGCTACGCCACCAGCATGGCCAACATTGAAAAAGGTCTCGACCGCATCGAGCAGTTCGTCCGCACCCGCAACGGCTGACAACTTGGGCATCGTGGGAGAACACGATGCCTTATTTCACCTGAAGCGTCGAAATCACCTGCGTCACCCCCTCCGTGTCGTAGGCCAGCGCCATTGCCTTGCTGATGTTCTCCAGGGTGCTGGCAGTGCCGGAAAGCGTCACGCGGCCGGCGGTCGTATTGACAGAGATGCTCAGCGCCGACAGGTCCTTGTCCGCCAGGAATTTCGCCTTGATGTCGGTCGTGATGCGGGCATCGGCAGTCGCGTCGGCAAGGGCGTGGCTCACCTCGGCGCTCTTGTTCCGAATCACCCTGCCCGTCCGCGCCAATTCCTCCTTGATGCCCGCAGGCGTCAACCCCAGCGCCTCCAGGCTGCTCCGCGCCGCGCTTTCCGCCTGAGCTGCCCCAGCCACGATCCGGTTCCGCGCCTCCGTCAACGCCGGCTCCGGCGGCTGGCCGCGAAAGTACCACACGGCCCATCCGACCGCCAGCGCCCCCAGCAAAAATCCAAAGACAATTCGTTTCATATCATCTCTTTTCCATGGTTCAATTCGAGCCTGGGCATCCGTCATTCAGGCCGCGTGATCCTGACGGAGACGTGCCCGGCTTCGGTCAACACAAATTTCTTCACTTCCACGCTGACCCGTTGCGGCTTGAATTCGCGCAGGACCACGCCCGCCGCCTCCACCGCCACCGCTTCAATCAAATTCCACGACCGCCCCTTCCCCAAACTCAGCAGACGCTGCGCCACGGCGTAATAATTGATGCTGTCTTCCAGATCGTCGCTCCGCGCGGCGGCGGCGCACGAGCGATCCATCTCGACCGTCAGCAACAGCCGCTGCGGTTTGGCGCGCTCAGCCGCCGTCACTCCCACGCAAAAGTGAACCTCCAAATCCTTGATGACGATCTGGTCCATGCCTTGCCTCAGGCGGTCCTCTCCAGCACCCGCTCCAGCAGCGCGCGCGTCGGCTGGTTCAATGGCAGCGCCAGCGCCTCCAAAGGCGGCATCCACCGGAATTCCTGCGCTTCCTCGTTCAATTTAACCGCCCCGCCTCCCGCCGCCCGGCAGGTGTAATTGAGCAGGACAAAATGCGCCGGCCGGTAGAATTCCCTGGAATTGATGCAGTCCTGCGCCATGACAAACCGGATTTCCTCGACCTCCAGGCCGGTTTCCTCCCGAATTTCCCGCCGCAACGCCTCCACCGACAGCTCGCCGCCCTTGATTTTCCCGCCCGGTATGCCCCAGAGATTGGACCATTTCTGCGTCCGCACCATCAGCACCCGGCTGGCGGCGTCGAATATCAGCGCCCCCACCGTGCAGACCGGATGCCCCGCCCCGCCCGCCTCCGCTCCGCGCCAATTCCCGCCCAGGTCAAATCCGGCCCGCTCCAAAACGTCGCGCAATTCGCCCAAATGTTCGACAATCAGGTCCGGCTCGCTGGCCCGCAATTGTTCCAGGCCATTGTAGCCCGTCAGCACCGCGCACGAATGGACGCCGCCATGTTTGGCCGTCTCGATGTCGTGTTGCATGTCGCCAATGAACAGGGTTTCCGACGCGGCCAATTGATTTTCCGCCAGCAACTCCACGATCTTGGCCCTCTTGTCCCAAATGCCCAGGTAGGGGCGTTCTATGTATTGGCCAAATCCTGTCCCCGCCGCCTGCGCCTCAAAATAATCCGGATGCACCGTGCTCAGGACGAACGTGCGCACGGCATGCTTCCGGCAGAACACCAGGAACTCAAGCGCGTGCGGCAAGGCCCTCACCTCCTCCTGCGCGTGCCGGAAATGGCTGTGAAAGCTCCGCTCCAAATCCGCCAGCGGCACGCCCGGGGTGAACCGCTCGTAAAAACTCTTGAACGGCAGGCAGAATTCGGCGCGGAACTTCTCCAGGCTCATCGCCTCCGCGCCGCACTGGGCCAGGACGAAATTGGTCGCGGCCAGGACCGCCGGCAGGTCATCGACCAGCGTTCCCGACCAGTCAAATATAATGTTCCGTATCATGCGCGCCGATACTGCTTAAATTACATATCACAAATCTTCAATGACCAATTTTCAATTTGCATTTGCCCACCGCTGCTGCGAAAGTTCCCCCATGCCGACATCAACGCAGATCGACAACGCGGTGCGCCAAAAGACGCTGGAACTTTGCGAGACCATTGTCCAGCAGCCGCAATTTCAAGACATCCGCCGCCGGGTGGATTCATTCATGGCCGACTCCCGCGCCCGCCAACTCTACGAGAGCCTGACCGAAAAGGGCCGGTCCCTCCATGAAAAACAACACCAGGGCCTGCAGCTCGACGCCGTGGAAATCGCCGCCTTCGAATCCGACCGCCAGGCCCTCTTTGACCACCCCGTCGCCAAGGCGTTCATCGACGCCCAGGAGGAAATGCACGAATTGCAGGAGGGCGTCCACCAGTTCGTCAACAAAACTTTTGAACTCGGCCGCGTTCCTACCGAGACCGACCTGGAGGACGACTCCTGCGGGGAAGGCTGCGGCTGCCATCATCATTAACGGGTTTCCCGCGCCAGCCAATCCACATAACGGCGGTTGCCGGCCGCCAGGGGCAGCGCCACAAATTCCGGCGTATCGTAGGGGTGCTCCCGCGATATCAACTTCTCCAGCTTCGCCAGGCGGCCGGCGCGCGTTTTAAACACGATCAGCGCCTCCGCGCCCTTCTCCAACTTCCCCCGCCACCAGTAATGGGATTCGACGCGCGGAATCAGATTGGCGCAGGCGGCCAGCCGGGCGCGCAAGGCCGCCCGCGCCAGCTTCCGCGCGCACTTCAGGTCCGGCGCGGTGACAAGCACGATGCGGAATGCCGCGGCGCTTTTCATTTCATTCTACCCGGCGCGGTAACTCTTGACGACCCATTCGCTGAGGGTCTTTTCCGGGGCCTCGACCGCGTCAATATCAATGACAAACTCCTGCTGCCCGGTGTTCTGCGCGATCAATTTCAAGCCGAACTGGAAATCCTTGAACCGCCCCGCGCACAGTTCCCGCACGGGAATGGACTCCTCCAGGGCCAGCGCCACCAGGCGGTCGGCCGCCGGGCCGGTGAAACGGAGGCCCAGCTTGTGGGTTTCGTGGAAGCGCTCCGCGAAATCATCCACCAACTGCCGCGCCACGACCCGTTCCTGCTTCTCGTGCTCGGCCAGCAGCCTGGCCAATTCCACTGCCGGCGCATCGACCAGTTCCCGCGTGACGACAAAGCGGCGGACCAGTGTGGACGGCAAATCGAATTTGAAGTCCCGGAAAACCCGTTCGCAGACCGTCATCAACCCGCGCGCGCCGGTGCTCTCCTCCCCCGCCAGTTCGGCGATGCGCCGCAGGCCGTCATCAGCAAAGAGCACTTCGATGCCGTAGGCGGCGAAGGTCTGCTCGTATTGGCGGATGATGCTGCCCTCGGAACTCTTCAGAATCGTGTAAAGGTCCTCCACGCTCAACGGGTGGCAAACAACCCGCACCGGCAGCCGCCCGATGAATTCAGGCTCGAATCCAAACTCGATGAAATCGCGCGTCCGCGCCTCATCCAGCGTGGAAGCCTCCGCGCCGGCCTTGGCGGGAGGCGAAGCGAAACCAATGGCCGCCTCGCGCTGGCGTTTCTTGACGATTTTTTCAAGGCCGTCGAACGCACCGCTGACAATGAACAAGATATGCCGGGTGTTGATCGTGCCGGGCTGCTTCTTGCCGCGCTGGGAGAAATCCATCATCGCCTGGATTTGGCCGCTCAAATCGTTGGGCGAGCGGGCGGGCACTTCGGTTTCCTCCATAAGCTTGAGGAGGTTGGTTTGCACGCCGCGACCGCTGACATCCCGCCCGTTGAGGCCCGACGCCGCCGCGATCTTGTCAATCTCGTCGATGTAAATGATCCCGTACTGCGCGCGGCGGATGTCCCCATCGGCGCGGCGGAGCAGTTCGCGGACAAGGTCTTCGACATCGCCGCCGACGTAGCCCGTTTCGGAGAACTTGGTGGCATCGCCCTTGACAAAAGGGACGCCGATCAGGTCGGCGGCGTTGCGGATGAGATAGGTTTTGCCCACGCCGGTGGGGCCAAGGAGAATGACATTTTGCTTGGCGTAATTGCTCTGGTCCTTGCCTTCGAACGCCAGGCGGACGTGGTGATAATGGTCGCAAAGGGCGACGCTGAGGACTTTCTTGGCATCATCCTGCCGGATGACGAAGCGATCCAGGTAGGCCTTGACCTCGCGGGGCTTTTTCGAGAACGAAAAATCGGCGCCAGGGGGCGGCGGTTCGGGCGACTCCGGCGGTTCGGCGGCATCGGCCTTGGGCTGGGGAGCGCCGGCCAGATGCTGGCGCATGAATTCCTGCAACCGGCTCTGGAACTCCTCCGGCGACGGCGGCCCATTGAAAAATCTCTTTTCCATACCTGCTCAACTTAAACGACTTCGCCCAAAGCGCAATGAAGGAGGGCAACGCCTTGATCTGAGATTGGAACCGCCTTGATTCCGGTTGACTTTTGATTCAAATTCCAGGCGTGACCGTTCAAGAGTTGAAAAAGAGGGTGAGCGGTGGCGGTTTCCGTCCATTTGCAATACGCACAACGGACGGGCAGGAGTTTGAAATCCCGCACCCCGAATTTATTCTCATCGGCAAGTTCAGCATCGCCGTGCGCGATAAGCGCGGGTTCATCAACAATATAGATCCGTTGCACGTCGTCTCCGCCAAGGAGCTTTCCCATCGCAATGGCGGCTTTTAAAACCCCGGCGCCGGCCTTCACGCCAGCCCAAGCCCGCGCCAAAGGTCTTCGGCCTCTCTCCAGGTTCGCTTCCGTCGCCCAGATGCTGGCGCATGAACTCCTGCAACCGGCTCTGAAACTCCTCCGGCGACGGCGGCCCGTTGAAAAATCTCTTTTCCATACCCGCTCAAATGAAACCGGCTCTTGATTGTTAAGAATTCCCGTCGAGTGTGACGAATCGGTGACTTTATGAGCGGCGAGCGCCAATGAGCCGCATGCCCGCAACATAAAAATTCCCAAGTGGCCTATTACGAGCATGTTGCGTTTTAAAGCGGCCATGTCCGGATTTCATTCAAATAGGTCCTATTTTGGGTCGAAGCAACTTCGTGATTCCTTATCGTCATCCTCACCGGGGAATTTCCTGGCAGGAATTTGGTAAAAACGAAAAAATCTAATCTATCAAAAATATCAAGAAATCAGTATTTGCGCTTAGTGTCCTTTTGGGCTGCCTAGCTGATCGTGCCAGCGGCCAATGTTATGAGGTAGGGTGGAAAAGTGGATGTCCACTCTCAAGCCCAAAGTGCCAACCTCAGCCGGGAGGAACCTCAGTCTTGGCCAGTGCCAATACCGGAACTCCGGTCGGTTACTATCTGGTGGTTAGCTCTTTTTTAATATGCCGGTTCTATCGCGCTATTTTAAGTGTTTCTGCATTGCTTTTCTTTACTCTTTCGGAATTTGCAATGTCTGTGCGAACACATCCCAGGCTTCTGACTATGTGTCGTCCCTGAAAGAGTTTCTAACTTCAAACTGTCCCCAGTATGATATCGTTTTCTCCATTAAGCCGGATCTAATGCTAGAACAGATCCGGGCACCTGATGGTTCTACGCCTGGTCAGCAGAATCTGTGGGTGGATTCATTAGGTTCGGGTAGCTTTCCTAGGTTGTGATACAGGGCTATTTCCAT
>PLGF01000114.1:0-401 GCA_003138485.1 Verrucomicrobiales bacterium
GCCACAATACCACACAACTTGCATTGTGCAACATATATCTTGCGTTTGGGAGACGGTCCCCGCCTGGCTTCAATGCGGAATGTAATATTTTTAGGGGCCCATTGGTGACGCGCGGCAGATGCGGGACTTTTATGAGGGTCGCATTCGCACCGAGAAAGCGAATTTGGCTAATTTACAACGGCAAGCGAACAATGTCGGATGGCAGATTTGACCACATAATGCGGGGATTTTGGCTGCGGCTTTCCGCACCAGTCCTTGGCGTCTTTGCGTGAGGTTAAGATTCTGTCTTTGTCAAATGACCGTGTCTTTGCGCCAAAAAGTCGAGGTTGACAATTATCGCATGTCTGCGATAATCTGACAAATGAAATGCCAGACGTTGAGATCAACCGGGCAGTGGAGCG
>PLGF01000114.1:457-11471 GCA_003138485.1 Verrucomicrobiales bacterium
CCAGGCTTTCGCAGGACGAGCTTGCGCGCAAGGTTGGCACCACCCAATCCGTCATCTCCCGGCTCGAAGACGCGGACTATGATGGCCATTCCCTGGCCATGTTGCGCCGCATCGCTGCCGCCATTGGGAAGCGCGTGGAAATCCGCTTTCTGCCCGGCCGCAAGTTGCAACACGCATAAAGGCGGTGGGGCTTCGGGGATCGTCCTCAGAACTCTGCCCCGGATGATTCTGACATTCTGTTCAAGAAAAATTCGAAATTGTTTTTGCGCAGATCATTAACTTGGCTTTTTCAACACCATCTTTAATAACCTGAACATCAATATGGTCAGGGTTTCCATCCTTTTCGGAGGATGGCGGCGAAGTTGTAGCCGAAGTCGGTGCCGCCCAGGGCTAGGATGTATTCGGGTGGCGCACTTATTGGGCGGCAGTCCAAGTCCTTCACGCCCGTGCGCTGGGGCCAGAGTTCCGCGCCTTGCTCCAAGGCCGCCAATGCCGCCGCCAGGCTCACGAGGATGGACGCGGATTCGATAAAGCCGGTGTTGAAGGTGGTCGTTACCAAGGGCAGCCGGGCAAAATCTGTTCCAAAGAGTTTCTCGCAGACTTTGAGCACTTTGAGGTCCTGGCCATTGCCCTGCGGGGCCCAAACCAGCAGGCCGATTTGGTCCGGGGAAACGCCGGACCGTTTCAACGCGAGGTCAACCGCATGGCTCAAGCCCGCGGTGCCAAGGTTGGGCGCCGCGAACCCCTCGGCGTCCATGCCCATGCCGTAGCCGAGGACTTCGGCGAGGATCGAGGCGTCGCGCTTGAGGGCGGCGTCTGCGGTTTCCATGACGAGAGTGGCGGCGCCTTCGCCGAGGACCTTGCGCTTGTCGTTGTCCAAACGCAGGAAGTAATCGGATTCCTCGGCGCCGGAGCAGAGGAATCCAATCCGGTCGTAGTTGTAAAAGGTCTGGCCGTAAACCTCGTCCGCCGCGCCGGCGAGGAGGACGCGAGGAGGGCCGTCGGCGAGGGCATCGAAGGCGTAGGCCAGGCTTTGCAAGCCCGCGTGAGGGCCGGCGGAGAGGGTGGCGTTGATCCCTCTGAGGCAGAGGGCGTTGGAAACCCAGCCCGCCGTTGAGTTGGGCACAACGTTCGAGAAGCTCGTGACGCTGCCTTTGAAAGAGTCGCTGCTGAACACGCTGTCCATATGCCCCATTTCAGAGGGGCCGTTGGCCGCTCCGAGGACCACGCCCATATCATCGGCGTGGCTCGGAGAGGATTTGAGTCGGGCGTGATCGAGCGCCAGGCGGCCCGCCGCGACCGCGAAACGGCTGATGTCGTTGAGGCTGGAGAAATCAATCCGACGGTCCACCTCCGCAGACTTGAAGGGACCGACTTGTCCCACGCAGCGGGACTTCTGGCCGCGCAATGGGAATTTGGTGACGGGCGTGATGGCAACGACGTTGCGGCGCAACTGGTCGAGCGTCCGCTGGATGCCCAGGCCCAGGGAAGTGACGGCGGCGACGCCGGTGATGACCACGCGCTGGATGCGCGAGCGGCGCGGCGGCACGGAAGCGTCCGATTTGGAGACGGCTACGGCGGCGTTGTTGCCACCGAAGGCGAAATTGGAGGAGAGGAAGGCCGAGTAGTTCTTGGGGCGCGGCTGGTTGGGAACGTAGTCGAGCGCGCAGCCGGGACGCGGGGCGGAGAAATTGAGGGTGGGGGGGATGAAGCCCGCGTTCATGGCCAGCAACTGGGCGGTGGCTTCCAGAATGCCGGTGACGCCCATGCAGTGGCCGAAGAAGGATTTGGTGGAAACCAGCGGGATGGCATGGCCATCGCAGAAAGCCGCCACCCCGCGCGATTCAGCCTTGTCATTGGCCTCGGTGCCGGAGCCGTGTCCGTTGATGCAGCCGATGTCGGCCAGGGTGAGGCCGGAATCGTCCAGGGCTTGGCGCAAGGTGCGCTGAACGCCCTGGCCGCGCGGGTCGGGCGCGGTGGGATGGTAGGCGTCGGAAGTGGTCGCATGGCCCACGAGGCGGCCAAGGCAACGGGCGTGACGCAAGAGGGCCTTCTCCATATCCTCGAGAACCCAGAAGCAGGCGCCCTCGCCGACGTTCATGCCGAAGGGAGTGGAGAAGGGAGCCATGCGGCCCGGGGCCGTCGCTTTGAGAGAGTCAAAGCCGGACATGTTCGCCACGGAGAGCACGTCGGAGCCGCCGACGAGCACGATGTCGTAATAGCCGTGGTTGACGAGGCGCTGGGCCAGGCCGAGGGCAACGGTGGTGGAGGAACAGGCGGTGGTGACAACCCACGTTTCGCCACCGAGCTTCAAGGCGCTGGCCATAGCTTTGCCGAAGCCATAGAGTTGGGCCTGCAAGTTCATCTGTTCGTCGATCGGGCGCGGGCTGCGGCCGTGTTTCCAGGCGTACTCCGCCTCTGCGGAGCAAAGGCCGCCGTTGCAGGTGCCCAGCACCAGGGCGATGTCGCGGCGGAGGCCGTTGGCAGCGGATTCAATGCCCGCGTCGCGCAAGGCCCGCCGGGCCGCGGCGATGGCATGGCGCAAATAGCGGTCTTCGTATTCGGCCATCTCCGCCTCGCTCAGCCACTCGGTCAGATGGCGGTCTTCGATTTCGGCCCCGAAATTGCCGCGGAAATGGCGGGCGTCGAATCTCTGGATGGGCGCCAGTCCGTGGCGTCCGGCGCGAAGCGACTCCGTGACAGCCTCCGCGGTGTGGCCGATGGGACTGGTAATGCCAATGCCGGTGATGGCGGCTTGCCGGCTGATGCCCTGGCGCCGCAATTGTTTGCCCAGAACCTGCACGCCGCCCTGCCACGTCGCCGGTTCGAGGCTGGCGGTATGTTGAGGTTTTTGGCGCCGGAAGAATTCGTTCCACAGCTTGATGAATTGCTCGCGCAGTTTGTCAGGGGTCAGGTTCAGCGGGCGGGCTACGACGTTGGCGCCGTTGTAATGAGACCAGTTGAAATCGAAGATGCGGCCTTGGCGCTGCAAGCGGTCCCAATGCACCGAACCGGGATACGGCGTGAAAATGAAGAACTCCGCCGTGTGAATCCCGGCCGCGTCAAAGAGGTCTAGCACCCGGTCGGCGATGTCGGCGTCGTCCCAGTCCCGCCCGATGCCGCACGAGCCGAAGAAGCGGATGCCGCGGTCTTCGAGCGTTTTCACCAGATCAATGAGCGCCTGGCGCTGGCGGGCCTCGCCTTGCAGGGCGCGGATGGAGACGGGGTCAACGTTCATCGTGCAGTAGAAATTCCGGAGGCCGGCGCGCGCCGCCAGGTCCAGGAAGCCGGGGTCGGTGTTCAGCGCGAGCGCGGAGGAGATGAAGTATTTTTTGCCCAGCGGCTCCGCGGCGCGGAAGAACGCCCGGGCGTAATCGTTCAATTTGCGCTGCGTGAAGAAGAGCGTGTCGTCGGCGAGATAAACGTTTTCGTGCTTGAGCGCGCGAAGCTCTTCAAGCACGCGGTCAATCGGCCGGAAACGGATGCGACTGCCCATTTGCGCCGGAAGCGAGCACATGGCGCAGGCGTAGGAGCAGCCGCGCGTGAGTTGGACGAGGTCCTCGTCCCAGTCGTAATGTTCGTTGCGGTAGAAAATCTCGCGGCGCGGGATTGGAGTCAGGGACAGGTCGGCGTTGCAGCCGCCGTGATAGAGCGGTTGGAGCGCGCCGGCTTGGGCGTCGGCCAGGATGCGCCGCCAGGTTGGCTCCCCTTCGCCCACATTGACAGCGTCGGCGTGTTTGAGGCACTCGGCGGCCATGAACGAAGGGAACAATCCGCCCATGACAACCTTCTTGCCGTGAGCGCGAAAACCGTCCGCGATCTCGAAGGCGCGGGCCGCCTGCGGAGTGAAACAGTTGATGGCCACCAGGTCCGTCGGCGCGTCGTGGCGGATCGCCTGGCCGCTGTTGTCGTCGAGCAACTCCACCTCGATCTCGGGGGGCGTCAACGACGCGAGGATCGGGATGCCCAGCGAGGGCGGCGTGGTGAAATTGCCCAGAGAGTAATCCGCCAGCCCCCGGTCCAGCTCCGGCAGGCTGGTCAGGAACTTCTCAAATCGAGGATAAACAAAAGTGACTTTCATTCTCGCTGGCGAACGGAGTCCTCGCCGCCGGCCCCCTGCCCAAGACGGTAACAGGGCCAAGCCGATAGGCAAGGCTCAAGCGCCGTTTCCAGCGGTTGGCGGCTGGGGCAGTCCAGTTTTTTCGTTTGGTTTTTTGAACACCCTAACGTACAGTTGTAGTATGACTGAAGTTTTTCAATGCCGCATTGATAAGAAGTTGGTGGCGACAGCCAGAGAAGTCGCTAAAGATATTGGCACTACACCTGGCGAAGTGGTGCGATTAATGTTCGCACAAATGGTCAAAAGAAGGGCCATACCGTTTCCGCTAAATGCAGACAGCCCGGAAGACGAGGTTTTAGGCCCTGTTAAGCGCAGAGCGGCGATGTGGGATGAGTTATGATCCCCAAAATTGGGGAAAGTTGGTTTGTGGATCTTGGTTTGACTGCCAAGCCACGATGGGCCTATGTCGTTGGCGCCGCACCAAATGGAAGGCTTGCCTTGGCCTCAGTGCTGACGATTACGACGCAATATGATGGCACACCTTACGAAATGGCATTGCCCCGGGTTCCTTGGCTGCGTGAACAGAGTTACGTAAATGCCCAGAGCCTCCAGCCTGTTAAATTTTCAGAGTTAACCCGGAAAGCTCCCGGCCAGTTTGATGCCTCAGTTTTGGAAGGCGCCCGCCAATTAATCAGACGTTGGCTGCAATTGAGTACAACTAAATGAACTTCAATTATTTCCGGTCACGGCCCTGGACGATCCTGGCCAAAAGCGGCAGCACGCGTTCCAACTGCGATACGCACGGATTGTTTCTATCCCACACGTAACCGGCCAGAACGGAACAGAGTTGCTTCATGATGTCGGGATCGCGGTGGGCGGCAAAAAAGACGTCGTGCAGGCTGGTGTCGTACCAGGCGTTGACGCAGGCGCGGAAGGTGTTGATCCCTTGCATGACAAAATCGGAGTACTCGGTCTGCCAATCCACGGGCTGTCCGCGCAGATGGCGGGTGAGCACCTGGGCGGCGCGGCTGGCCGATGCCAGCGCCAGTGTCACGCCTGAACTGAAAATCGGGTCGAGAAACTCCGTGGCGTTTCCCACCAGCGCGAATTGGGGGCCGAATAGTTTTTTGACGGCGCAGGCGTAGCCGCTGATGCGCTGCGGGGGAAAGGCAAATTGCACGTTGGCCAGGCGCGCGCCGGCGTTGGGGTCGCTCATCAGCGCGGCGCGCAGTTGCGCCTGGGGTTCGGCGGGATAATGCCGGAAGAATTCCGGAGTGGCCACCACGCCAACGCTGGTTTTGCCGTTGGAAAAGGGGATTATCCATATCCACGCGCCGTCGGGGTGGATGCACACCCAGATTTTTCCCTCCTCGCGGCCCAATGGGCGGCGATCGTGGGTGACATGGGTGAAGAGCGCTTCGCGCGTGGGAAAGCGGGTTGGCTCTTCCAGGGAGAGAAGGCGGGGCAGAACGCGCCCGTATCCGCTGCAATCGAGCACGAAGCGGGCGCGCACGTTGTCGATGGCTTTGCCAGGCTGCTCAATGGCGGCGCAAGCACGGCCATCGCGAAACTCGACCGCCGTCACTTGCCGGCCGTAAAGAACCGGCACGCCGCGCGCCTCGACGGCATCGGCCAGCGCGAGGTCGAAATCGGCGCGGGGAACCTGGTAGGCGTATTGCCAGCCGGAAGTGAATTGGTCGGAGAAATCAAAGCCGCAGGCCTGGTTGCCGCGCAGAAACAGGGCGCCGAATTTCTGCATGAAGCCCCGCGCCTGGATCGCTTCCAGGAGGCCGGCTTCCCGCAAAAGGTCCATGCTGTGCGGGAGCAAACTTTCTCCGATCACGAACCGGGGAAAGACCTGTTTCTCCACCACCAACAACTGGAAACCCTGCTGGCGCAACAACGCGGCGGCCGTCGAACCCGCCGGGCCGGCGCCGATGATGAGCACGTCAACTTCAGTTGGCTTCATTGTCCGGGAAGGCGCTTGAGGATCGCGCGGGTGAGTTCTCCGGACATCAGTGTGGCGTTGTGGCGCGCATCGAAGGGCGGGTGGATTGCGAATTCCATGAAATCAAACCGAGGGAAGCGGGAAATAGCGGTCCAGCCGGGTGAACAGGCTTTTGTCTCCTTCGAGCGCGATCACGCCTTGGCGCAGCGCGGCGGCCACGTTTAACTTGCGCATGAACAGCGCCGCCCAGATGTCTGTCGCGCAGGTCACGCGCAAGTCGGGGCTGGAGGTCGGCTCGAATTTCAATTCGCAATGGCCTTTGTCCACGGTGAAACGGTAGTGCCGCTGGCAATCCGGGAAATCAAATTGCAGGACGGCGCGCAGGCGCGCGGTGGCCTTGGGGTTGATGCTCCTTGCCATCTCGCGCATGAGAATGTCGGGATCGCTGCTGACCCGTTGTTGCAATTTGGCGCTGTTGGTGTTGGTGGCGTCCATCGAGACGGCGGTCTCCCAAAAGATGTTCGCATAGGTGCGGAAATACTGCTCGTCCGGCGACAGCGCCAGCTCGGCGTCCGCGATGGTTTTGGCGGAGAGCACGCCGGAGGCGCCCGCCTCGCGCCCGGCCTTGAGAAAGGCGGCCTCGACGCGTTTGAGGGTGATCGGCTTGGACAATTTGAAGGGCAGCAGATGCGATTCAGCCCGCGTGATCTGGCCTCCCAGCTCCATGTCCAGGGTGTCGGCAATGAGGCGGAAGGTCTGGTTGAGCGGCTCGTAAGCTTCGCGCGCCCGCAAGGCGCCAACGGCGATGGAGATGAACTTTTTGTTCTCCCACTTCGCCGGCGAGCGCAGGCGGTTGCGCAAGATGCCCATTTTGCTCGTTTCCAAACCTTGCGCCGCCAACGGGAACGTGCGCTCAAAAAAATTCTTCAGGCAACTGCTCATCGCGAAATAATAGACCGGCGTGGCACAGACCAGCGCGTCAGCTTCGAGGATGACGGGCAGGAGATTTTCCATCGGGTCGTGATGGACGCACTGGCCAGGTTTGATGAGCCAGCAATGATAGCAGCCCAGGCAAGGCTTGAGCGAATACTCTTCGGCGGCAAGGTCCACGTCGGTGACGCGCGCTCCCGCTTCGAGCAGGCCGGCGGCGAAGAGGTTCACAAGGTACTGGGTGAACCCATTTTTTCGCGGATTGCCGCGGACGAGCAAGACTTTCATGGAGGTTTGGCGAATCCGCGATAGTGCTTTTGCTATGATTGACTACGATGACCCGTGAAAATGGCGGACAGCATCGGATTCAACAGGAAACCTGGGGTTTTCACTTCCGGCGCGCTCATATCAACAGGCGCAATGTAAACAGGGACGCCGCCGGATTCAAGGGCCAAGAAAAGGAGCGCGGCGCCGGCCGCGAGCAAAAATTGAATCGCCAGCGGCGGTGCGTTTGGCAGACTGGTTCATGTCATGAAAGAAGCAATGGATATTCGAAAAGCGGTCATCACCGCAGCCGGCCCGGGCCAGCGGACGCTGCCTCTGCAAACGCTGGTTGACCGCGATGGCAAAACCAAGACCGCCCTCAACATCATCGTCCAGGAAGCGCTCGATGCGGGTGTGGAGGAGGTCTGCCTGGTGGTCCATCCCGGCGACGCTCCCGCTTACCGCGCCGCCGCGGGGCCGCACGGAAAGCGACTTCGCTTTGTAGAGCAGGATAAACCGCAGGGATACGGGCACGCTGTCTGGTGCGCGCGCCCGTTCACCAGTTCCGAGCCGTTTCTGCTGCTGGTCGGGGATCATCTTTATTTGAGCCGGGAGAAGCGCAGTTGCGTGCGGCAGTTGGTCGAAGTGGCCGCGGCCGAAGCCTGCGCCGTCTCCGCCGTGCAGTCCACGCACGAAAGCAAATTGCCCTATTATGGGGCCGTGGGCGGGCGTCTGGCGGAAAATCGGAAAGGTCTTTATCTCATTGCGGAGGTGCTGGAAAAACCGACGCCGACCGTCGCGGAACAAGACCTCATCGTTCCCGGATTGCGGGCGGGCCATTATCTTTGTTTTTTTGGGATGCATGTCCTGACGCCAACCGTGATGGAGTTGCTGGAGGAGGAGCTGGCGTCGGGGCAGAAGGCCAGCTTGAGCCAGGCGCTGGCCAAGCTGGCGAACCGGGAGCGTTATCTGGCCTGCGAGTTGCAAGGCCGGCGCTTTGACATCGGTTTGAAATACGGCTTGCTGACCGCCCAATTGGCTCTGGCCTTGAGCAGTCCGGCCCGCTCTGAGGTTCTTGCCGTCATCGTTGAACTGCTGGCGCAGGAAACGTCCTAAACCCCGCGCGGAAACAACCAACGCCCCCCCATGTCCAGCCCGCTCATCGACATCATAACGTCGCCTGATTCCAAAATCCGCAATCAGTCCCTGGACGCCCTGTGCGCCCGCTGGTCGGCGGCTGATCTGATCCAGGCCTGCGAGGAGTTGGAGGCTTTTCGGCGGCGAAGCAACAATCTTTACGAGCGGGTGCGCGCGTTGTTTTTCCTTTACGCGATTCACCGTTATCATCTGCCGGGGAAATTGCCCGCGAGCCGGGACGGGATCATTCCGTTCAAAGGGTTTGAACATCTGCTGCAGCGGCGGTTTGAGGAGGCGCTTGACCAGTTCCTTTGCGCGCAAAAGAGATGGGGTTGCAGCGATGCGATTTCGAGCGCCCTGGCCGCCGTTTATCAGCGCATCGGTTTCCAGACCCTTTCGGACCAGGTGCGAAGCAGTGTGCGCTCGGTGCGCGGCAACCAATGGATGTTCCGCATGGGCCATCCAGAGGAGCATCCGCTGCGCATTCGGGCGGAACTTCTGCAACGTTGCGAGGAGGGCGCCTACCCGCTGCTGCGCGAGAGCACTCCAGTTCGCATGGACTTGAGCCACTCGGGCTGGAGCGACATTTTCTTTCTGGGCATGGATTTCCCCGAAGGGGCGCGGGTGCTCAATGTGTCAATTGACCTGAGCGTCCACGGGCGGGACCAAAGCCCGCAGCCGCCGGTGGAAGCGTGCCTGCGCGTCATTGACGAGCCGATTCTGCGCCTGACGAGCGTGGACCTTGGCGCCACCGCGGACATCAGCAGTCTTGCCGAAGTTTTTGATTTCGCCCGGGACTATCTGGGATTGCTCAAAGCGGCGGTGATTGCCGCCGGCATCGTGCCGCCCGGCATTGAAGGGGCGGGACATGATCTTGCCGACCTGCTGGCGCGGGTCGTGGGGGCCGGACGCGGCTTGGAACTTGTAAGCCATGTCAACGATATTCCTAAAGGCTCGCGTCTGGCGGTTTCGACGAGCCTGCTGGCCTCGTTGATTTCTGTCTGCATGCGGGCCACCGGCCAGGCCAGGTCTCTCACAGGCGCCCTGGCCGAGCCGGAGCGGCGCCTGGTGCTGGCGCGGGCGCTGCTGGGCGAATGGTTGGGAGGGTCGGGCGGCGGCTGGCAGGATTCGGGCGGCGTCTGGCCGGGGATGAAACTCATTTGCGGGGTGGCTGCGGCGGAAGGTGATCCTGAGTTTGGCATCAGCCGCGGCCGGCTCATGCCCGCGCACCGCATCCTGGGCCACGACGAGGTTTCCTCCCAGACCCGGGAGCGTTTGCAGCAATCGCTGGTGCTGGTGCATGGCGGCATGGCGCAGAACGTCGGGCCGATCCTCGAAATGGTGACCGAAAAGTATCTTCTGCGTTCACCCGCCGAATGGGCGGGGCGCCAGCAGGCCATCGGGCTGCTGGATGAAATGGTCGCCGCGCTGCGCGCCGGAGACGTGCGCGGCGTGGGCGGGCTGACCTGGCGCAATTTTCGAGAGCCGCTCCAAACGATCATACCGTGGGCCAGCAACGCGTTCACCGAATCGCTCATCGGGACGGTGAGCGCCGAATTCGGAGCGGATTTCTGGGGGTTCTGGATGCTGGGCGGCATGTCCGGCGGGGGCATGGGATTTATCTTCGAGCCGGGACAGAAGGCGCGGGCACAGGAGCGCCTGCAGGAAATCATGTCGCAAACCAAGGGCGAATTGGAACACGCCCTGCCCTTCGCGATGGAGCCGGTCGTCTATGATTTCGCGATCAATGAGCGCGGCACGTGGGCCGACCTGGCCAGGGGTGAGGATGCTTTGCTGCCGCGCGGGTACTATGCGCTGCACGTTCCCCGATGGCTGCGCGCCGATCCGCGGGCGTTGACCAATTCACAGCGCGCGGAACTGGACAAGTTCAGCACAGCTTGCCGGACGCGGACGGAATTGTTTGGGATGATGCAAACATTGTTCGACCGGCTGCTCCCCCGGCTGAATTCCGAGAACGGATCCGCGCAGACGCTGGGGGAATTGCTCGAACAAAACGGTTTCGACCGCGCGCAGCATGAGCAGATTCGAGATGATTTGAAAAACGGCCGGATCGGCCTGGCGCAGAACCGTCTGCCGGCCAGCGCTGAGATCAAGGACGCGGAGGACGGGGACGTTTTGAATGCGACCGAGCCATTGGCGGAGGAATTGCGCCGGGCGGGCCTGGCGGCCATCGCGCAGGGCCAACTGGCCGTGGTCACGCTGGCGGCGGGCGCGGGCAGCCGCTGGACCCAAGGCGCCGGCGTCGTCAAAGCGCTGCATCCGTTCTGCAAATTCGACGGCGTTCACCGGACGTTCATCGAGACGCACCTGGCCAAGAGCCGGCGCACTGGCCAACTGGCCGGCCAGCCGTTGCCGCACATTATCACCACCAGCTACCTGACCCACGCGGCCACGGAGCAATTCTTGCGGCGGAAAAACAACTATGATTACCCGGGACCGCTGCTGCTTTCCCCCGGCCGGTCCATCGGGTTGAGGATGATCCCGATGGTGCGCGACTTGCGTTTTCTGTGGGAGGAAATGCCGCAGCAACGGCTCGACGAGCAGCAGCAAAAGGTGCGCGAGAGCCTCCGTGCGGCGCTCATCCAGTGGGCGCATTCGGCGGGCGAGGGCGGCGATTATACGGACAATCTGCCCGCGCAATGCCTGCACCCGGT
>PLGF01000081.1 GCA_003138485.1 Verrucomicrobiales bacterium
GGGTTCACCGCTCAAACGCCCCAGCCCGCAGCCTTTCAAAGAACAAACCGCCCTCAGCCACTGGCCGCACAATACTACAGAACTTGCATTATGCAATATAAATAATCCATTTACCACGGATGACAAGGATGGACACGGTTCAAAATCCCCTTGTCCCGGGGACTCGTTCACGCAAAGACGCAAAAACGCCGCGAAGAATATCTGGGGGAGAGGATTAAGGTGAGGGCGAGCCGATACCCATGCGACGGCGGATGAGGCCGACCCAAATCCTCCTCTCTCATTTTGCGGCTTGGCGGCTTGGCGTGAGCAGGTTGCTTTACCTTGATTCCAAAAGCGGGGGGAGACTTCCCGCGGAACGACGCAGATGTCAACCACGGCTCCGGGGCGTTGAACCCGCGCCGCTCCGGGCGTCGATTCAGGTCGTTCGCGGCGAGGACCGCGCGCCCGCCCACCCGGCGCGCCCAGGCGTTTGACGTCAATCCGAGGACCGCCCCGCGGCATTTCCTATGCGGGAAGAGAGCAAAATATGCGATTGTGCGGGACCCGTTCAGGGAGGGAAGAGTCAAGACCACTGATTAGGGAACTGACGTGGAATCGGCGGGGATCGAAAGAAGCGAGCGTTCGAGGATGTCGGTGACTTCGAGACCGGTTATTTGAACTGAGCGCGTCGTCAGCTTGAAGGTCTGAGCCAGTGAATAGAAATCATCCAGGCCGAAGGCCACGCGGTAGGTCTGGTTCGTTGCGATTTTCGCCGAGTCGAAACTCGGATGAAGCGGGGTGGGATATTCCTGTTTCGCTTCTGCTTTCCGCCGCCGTTCGGCTTCGAGCAATTCAGTTCCAGATAGGTCCACGTACCCCATGGGCTGGTAATATGCGAAGGCCAGTCCATCCGCCAACCGAGTGGTTCCCAATGCCACTTGAGGAGTGTTGTTGGTGGTTATGAAGTTGAACAGAAAATCCGCTCCGCTAGCCTTGCATAAACATTTGCAACAGGCCGCGTCGAGGTCATGTTTTCCAATCAGTCCCGCCGTCAGGAGCGGAGATGAAGCCCGGGCGGCATCCCAGTTCCACCGGCTATCGAAGCTCCGCGCCACCATCAGGGTGTCCTCAGCAAGGTCGGCGACAATGAAGTCAGCCCCCGGCCGCGCGAAACTGCCTGCGTTCGAATAGCCCTCGGCAATATCCGAGGCAACCCACCAGAGCAGGTGCTGCGGCGCGGGCGGGTTATAGTACATCAGCGTAATGAGACGGTTCGTCCAACCAAGTTCGAGGCCATCGCTGCACGATAATTTGTTGGCAGCCCAACGGACCGGCAGTTTCGGGGCCATGCGTTTCACGATGCTGTTTTGGTCTTCGGTTCCCAACAGCGCTAAGTGGCATCTCTGGAGGTCGGTTTCCGTGACGTCCCGGTCGGCCTTCACGTTGAGCCGGCCATAGAGGTTCTGGTAATTGGGAATTCCGGAGCCGCCGTCATCGTAAGCCCATGCGGGGCAGCCCATCTTGCTGGCGGCCTCGGCCGACAAGCGCAGATTCTGGCAGATATTGGTGGGGCCGGAGGTTCCATAAACAATCAACAACGGCGAGCCGTCGTAGAGCTGCGCCGGGCCGCCGCGTGTATGGAACCGGAAGGATGGCAATACGGTGTTCGTCTCAGCCCGCCATTCGCTGTTGTCGCAGAACAGGACCAGATTTGAGGGCAACGGCGCGGCTACCTTGAACGGTTTGGCTCCGCCCACTGAAACATGCAACGGTTCCTCCGGGTCGAACGGGGTTCAGCAAGTCGCAGCTTCAATCGCGTGACGTTGGAGAGTTCGGCGTATAATGTGTTGTCGCGGCCCGCCGTTCCGTTTCATCCAGCGATTGGCGGGTTTCAGCAGCGGCAGCCTGCGGCGGAGGTGTCCCGGCCCCGAGCACGGCGGCGACAGGGACCATGATTAGTGTGGGAACGAAGAGAAGGAGCACTCTGAGTTTCGGAGTCATAAGCACAGGGCAATCGCATGGGCGGTTGGATTAGAGTCAAGACGCGGGGTGGACGTGATGAATCGCCGTCAACGCTGGCGGATACAGGATAAGGCCAGAGCACTGAACCTGACCATGCCCGTTGATTGCGAGAATATGAACATCCGAAAAATCATCCGATTGATCTGCTTTTTTCTTCTTGTCTCGCTCATTCCTTTTTCAGCCGAAGGGGAGGATTTCACCAATGCGCTCCATGTCTCCGCCGAACCGGTTTTCCCCGGGGTTGATTGGGAGCGCAAAACCAATGACCTTTCGCCAGAGACCGTTCGGGGAGTTGATGCGTTTGTCCACACCCTGGACACCACTGGCTTGATGGTGGTGATAAATGGCCGCTTGGTGTATGAACATGGCGACGTCAAGCGGTTCAGCTACCTGGCTTCCTCACGCAAGAGCGTTCTCTGGACATATCAGGGAGCCTATACTTCGATGGGATCCTACGGCCAATACATTACTGTCTTGCCGGCGCTCGATATGGTGGTGGCGCACAAATCCTGTCCTCCCGGCGATGTGAGTCAGAGTAACTATTTCCGGCTGCTTGATCTGCTGACTGGAAAGGATCCCGCTTCGACTGCGGAACTTGCCTCCTGGACTCCACTGCGCACCAGGGTTCACGCCCAGCCGCAAGAGCACATCGCCATCAGACTCGACCCGAAGAATTATGATGCTTATGAGGGAAAATACGTCATGGCGCCAGATCCCAAGTTTCAGGGCACCGTGACCCTGACCATCAAACGCGATGGGAATACCCTCTGCCGCCAAATTCCAGGATGGTTTGCGCAAGCAATCTTCCCCGAATCAGAAACAGTTTTCTTCAATGCGACAGAAGACGAACAACTGACCTTCATCAAAATGAAACGGGGGAAGTGACCGGTCTGATCGTGGAGGAGAACGGCACATTTGGCGAATCCGGTCGAAAAGAATTCAAGGTGGAGAAGCAGGGTGATCTCGGGTCTGCAGCGAGCCTCCGCAAACCAAAATGCGAAAGCCGCGGATGCCCTCCGCCAAATGAATATCCAATAATCATCACTTGTGGGATGCGGTGCTGGAAGCGGACGGCGTCTCCACCCGTGCCGGCTCCGGCGCGGCGGGGCGCGCTTCGGGCGGCGCCGCGCGCGCCACTTCGACCACCCGGTGCGGCTCTTCGACGGCCCGACGCGGTTCTTCGACCGCCCGGCGAGGCTCGACGCTGGGCGCGGCGCCGGTCTCCAACCGCGGCGGCGGCGCGGCGGGTCTTTCCACGGGATTGAGGCCGCCTTGTTCGCGATGATGGACGGGGCGCGGCGCGGTGGCGTCGTCGGCGCTGACGGCGTAGGCGGAATGTGTGACACGCCCGGGCGGGGGCGCGGAGCCGAGCAAGGGCGTCATTAGAGCCGGCAAGGCCGGGGAATCCGCCAGCGCAGGGAGATCGGGAAGTTCAGGCGCCTCGGCCGGCAGGGGCTTGTCCGCCGCAGCCGCAGCCGCCTGGTGAGGTTTGTTTATCAAATAGGGGCTTGCCTGTGACGAGGCCGGTTTGGAAGGGGCGGGCTGATAGACAGCCAGCGTCGCGCGGTCCAACACTCCGGCCACCGCCGCCGGGGAGGAGACCGAACGGATGGCGGCGGTCTGGATGGTTTTGTGGACGGCGTCGGCGACGGCGTCGCGGCTGATGCCACCGTTGATGATCTTATTGTTTACCACGCTGTAATTCTCGACGGCAGAGCTGCCGGCGAAGATCGCCGCAGCGCGGGCCGGGGGCACAGCACGGCGCGGCAGGTTGCGGTCCAGGAAGTTATTCGCGCTGACGAAAGCGAAGGAGGACGGGGGGAAGGCAAAGCCAGCGCCCAGAAGGTGGCCCCTGAAAGTCAGCTGGCCGAGCACGTTGAGGCTGACGCCCGGCGGCAAGGGTGCCCAGCCGAAATAGGAGCCGGTCGAACGCCAGGCCACCCAGGCCGGCGCCCAAGTCTTGTCCGGCACCCATACCCAGCCCAGCGGAACCTCCTTGACCCATCGGCCATAATGAAACACCGCCCAGCCCCAGGAATAATCGGATTGCCAGTACCAGCCGCTGTCGGAATCCACCCATTGGCCGTGGTCGAGGTAGGGGCGCCACTCAAAATCAATCGTCTCGACCGTCGGCTGCCAGGCCTGTCCATAGTCGGGCACATCCACCCATGCGCCGTAGGGCGCCAGATCATCGTAAAAGAAACTCGAATCCGCGGTGGGGGCGGGCGGAGTCGGCGGGGGCGGTGGCGCCGCCTTGGCAAAGTCCGGCGGCGCGGGCGTCAGGGCTTGGGCGGGCCGGGGCGCGGACGCCGGTTTGACCTTGAACAGCGCGGCGATGACATTTTGCGGCAGGCCCAGATCGGATAGATAGAGGATTTCCTCAGCGGTTGGGGCATAGACCTGGCCGGAGTCTTGAATAAAGGCGAGGATAACCTCCTGGTCAACGTGGGCCTTGGCAAGCCGGATGATTTCCGCCAGCCCCGGCGATAAATCCGCCGGCAAAGCCGGTTCACCCGCTGATTCGGGCGGACTCTCCGGCTCGGCCTCAGCCGGGGCGGATGCCGGGCTGTCGTTGGAAGGGGTGGCGGGGCCAAAGCGGGCCAGAGCGCCGATGAGGAGGATGGCCGCGGTCCCGACGGTCAGAAGCCAGGCAGAGGTGGATATACCTGGTGATTTCATGTCATGCTGTGCGCAATCTCTATACAACGGACGCTTGGGCGGCCCGTGTATTCATGCCAAAATCAAGGTTTGAGCCGCTGGAGCAGTTCGCCGGCCAGGACTTCGTAGGCGGCCGCGCCGGGGCTGTATTTGTCATAATGGATGATGGGCTTGCCGAAGCTGGGGGCTTCGGCCAGACGGATGGCGCGCGGGATAACGGTGTCAAAGACCAGATCGCCAAAGTGCTGCCGTACTTCCTCCACCACCTGCGCCGCCAGACGGGTGCGGCCGTCGAACATGGTCATGACCACCCCCAGAAGCTGGAGGCGCGGGTTGACGCCGTTGTCGCGGACCTGGCTGAGGACCTTGTGGCTCATGGAAATGCCCTCCAGGGCGTAGTACTCGCATTGGAGCGGGATGAGGAGGTAATCGGAGGCGGCAAAGGCGTTGAGGGTGAGGATGCCCAGGGATGGAGGACAGTCAATCATTATGACATCGAATTGGTCCCCGGCCGCCACCGGCTCCAACAGCGCCGCCAGGCGGCGGAGGTGGTTTTCGGCGCGGGCGATCTCGATTTCCGCGCCGCACATATCGACTTCGCTGGGGACGATGTGCAGCCGCTCGAAGGCGGTGGGGCAAATCTTGTCGGCCAGCGTGCCCTCGCCCAGCAAGGGGCGGTAGGCGCTGGCGCCGACGGTTTTTTCCAGGCCCAGGCCGCTGGTGGCGTTGGCTTGGGGGTCCAGGTCCACGAGCAGAACACGGCGGCCCAACTGGGCCAGGCAAGCCGAGAGGTTGATCGTCGTGGTGGTCTTTCCAACGCCGCCTTTTTGGTTGGCGACCGCAATGATTTTCGCAGGCACGGGGGCAGTATCCGCCAAAGAAAGGCGGCTTAAAAGAAATTTACGGTGGATTTTGGACGGAGGATGAAGCAAGTTGAGGCGTATGAAGTTCATTCTTTCGACCCACAATGTCACCTTAACCAAATCCATTGAAGATCACATCCTGAGCCGAATCGAAAAACTGGAACATCTGGACCGTTTTGTCACCAGCGCCCGCGTGACTCTGGAGTACAACCTTCTCAAAGGGCTGGAGAAGCAGTTCTCCTGCTCCATCCGGCTGGCCGTCCCCGGTCCCGACCTTTTTGCCGAAGACCGCCAGAGCGACCTTTACGCCGCCATCGATTTGGTGGCCAAGAAGATCGAGCAGCAACTGCGCAAACGCCACAACAAGTACAAGGCGCGCAAACACACCCTCGGCCCCCGCGCCAAGGAGTCGCGCCAGATCGAAGAGGGCTGAAGGCGCCGCGCCCCCAGGGGTGATTTCCCGCCAACTCATGCTCCTACGCGCCCGGATCGTATTGCCCGTGAGCCGGCCCCCTCTTGAAGACGGGGCCGTTCTCATCCGCGGCAATCGCGTCGCGGCCGTCGGGCCGTGGCGGAAGCTGGCCGCGCTGGAGGGCGGGCCGGCGGTGGATATGGGAGCGGCGGTGTTGCTGCCCGGCTTGGTCAACGCCCACTGCCACCTCGATTACACCGACATGGCCGGCCTGCCGCCGCAGAGAGAATTCCCCGACTGGATCAAGGGCCTGCTGGCCTTGAAGGCCGCCGCCAGTTACTCCGATTACGCCCTGGCCTGGCTGCGCGGGGCGAAGATGCTGGAGCGCACGGGAACGACCACCGTGGCCGACATCGAGGCGGTGCCCGAATTGCTGCCCGATGTCTGGTCCGCCACGCCTTTGCGCGTGGCGTCGTTTCTTGAGATGACCTGCGTCAAGATCGTGCGGAAGCCCCAGGAAATCCTCCAGGAAGCAGCGGCCAAGGCGGGGAGCCTCTCTCCCCGGCGCGGCTATGTGGGCCTCTCGCCTCACGCGCCGTATTCGACGACGCCCGCGCTGTTGCGGCAGACGGCCGCGCTGGCCCGGCGGCGGCGCTGGCGGCTGACGATGCACGTGGCGGAGTCCATCGAGGAATTCGACATGTTCCTGCACCGCCGTGGTCCAATGTTTGACTGGCTCAGAAAGCAGCGGGAGATGTCCGACTGCGGGTTGGGGACGCCGTTGGCGCAGATCGCGCGCTGCGGATTGCTGGGGCCAAACTTCCTGGCCGTTCACGCCAACTATCTCGACGGTCATGACGTGGCGGCGCTGGCCAAAGCCCGCGCCAGTGTCGTCCATTGTCCGCGCAGCCACGCGTATTTCGGCCATCAACCCTTTCCGTACCGCAAGCTGGCCGCCGCGCGCGTCAACGTCTGCCTGGGAACCGACAGCATGGCCAGCGTCCGCGGGACGGGGCGGGGGAAGGTTGAATTGAACATGTTCGCGGAAATGCGCGCCTTCGCGATGACCCAGCCGGACCTCGCTCCCGCCGAAGTGTTGCGCATGGCCACGCAAGCCGGGGCGCGCGCCCTGGGCTGGGAGAGGCGCGTCGGCGGCCTCTTCCGCAACGCCCTGGCTGATATGATCGCCGTTCCGTTCAGCGGCAAAACGGGCGAGGCGCACGAGGCGGTATTGCATCACACGGGCGATGTTGACGCGGCGATGATCGACGGCCAATGGGTGGCCCCCCCGCGGTGAATTAAGATTAGCATTATGAAAAGGAACAGATGAAAGAAGCCGCGACGAACCGGTTGGGCCGCGAGAAATCGCCTTACTTGCTGCAACACCAGCATAACCCGGTCGATTGGTTCCCCTGGGGAGCGGAGGCGTTCGCCAAGGCGCGCGCGGAAAGCAAGCCGATCTTCCTGAGCATCGGCTACTCGACCTGCCACTGGTGCCACGTCATGGAGCGGGAATCCTTCGAGGACGACGCGACGGCCCGCCTCCTCAACGCGCATTTCGTGAGCATCAAGGTGGACCGGGAGGAGCGGCCGGACGTGGACAGGATCTATATGACAGCGGTGCAGGCGATGACGCGGCAGGGAGGGTGGCCGCTGAATTGCTTTCTTACGCCGGATTTGAAGCCCTTTTACGGCGGAACCTATTTTCCGCCGGAGAGCAGGCACGGCCAGGCCGGCTTTGTCCAGATCCTGCGCCAGATTGCCAGCCTGTGGGAGCAGAAACGGGAGCGGGTACTGGAGACGGCGGCGGATTTTCACCGGCAACTGGAGGCGTACTCGGCCCGCCAGCCGGGCAACCTCGCGCTGGACCCGGGCTTCTTGAGCCATGCCGCCCTGCTTTTCAAGCGCGAATACGATCCCCAATTCGGCGGCTTTGGCTCCGCCCCCAAGTTCCCGCGTCCGAGCGAGCCGGCCTTTCTGCTGCGGCAATCGGCGCGCTCCGGGGACGCCGAGGGGATGAGGATGGTGCTGCACACTTGCGAACGGATGGCGGCGGGCGGCATTTACGACCAGATCGGCGGCGGGTTCGCCCGCTATTGCGTGGATGCCCAGTGGCTGGTGCCGCATTTCGAGAAAATGCTCTATGACAACGCCCAGTTGGCCAACTTATACCTGGACGCCTTTCTGGCCGGCGGCGACGCCCGCCACGCGGAGACCGCCCGCGGCATCCTGGAGTACGTCCTGCGCGACATGACCGATCCCGAAGGCGGGTTCTATTCCGCCGAGGACGCCGACAGCGAAGGGAAGGAGGGCAAGTTCTACTGCTGGACGGCGGCGGAGCTTTCGGAATTATTGACGGGGCCGGAATTCCGCGTCGCCTCGCGTTACTTCGGAGTGACGGAAAAAGGCAACTTCACCGATCACAGCGATCCGAATCCCCTGGCGGGCCAGAACGTGTTGAGCATCGCCGACGCCAACTTGGCGCCGGAGGAGCGCGCCCTGCTAACCGCCGCGAAGGAGAAAATGTTCCAGGCCCGATCCCGGCGCGTGCGTCCGCATCGGGATGATAAAGTGCTCGCCTCCTGGAACGGGATGATGCTGGGGGCGATGGCCCGCGCTTTCGTGGTGCTGGGCGATGAACGATTCCGCGCCGCCGCCGAAAAGAACCTGGACTTCCTGCGCCGCAAACTGTGGGACGAGCAGGGCCGCACGCTGCACCACCGCTGGCGTGAGGGGGAACGGGACACGGTGGAATTGCTTTCGGGCTACGCCAGCCTGTGCGCCGGGACATTGGACCTTTACGAGGCGACGCTGGCGCCGGGGCATCTGGATTTCGCCATCGCGCTGGCGGAGGCGATGCTGGCGAAGTTTTACGACGCGGCCGGCGGCGGTTTTTATGACAGCGCGGGCCAGGAGTTGATCCTGCGGTGCAAGGATGATTACGACGGGGCGGAACCTTCCGGCAACGCCGTCGCCGTGCTCTCGCTGCTCCGTCTGGCGGCCATGACCGGGCGGAGGGAATTTGGCGAGGCGGCTGAGAAGACGCTGCGGTTGTTCGCGCCGCGCCTGAACGAAGTGCCGCAAGCGACGCCGCATTTGCTGATCGCCCTGGATTTTCTGCTGCACGAACCGTGGCGGGCGGTTGTGGCGGGCGATCCCGCAAGCCCCGGCACACAAGCATTGCTGCGGGCGGTGCATTCGGTGTATCAGCCGGGCCGGGTCGTCCTGGGCAACAACGGGGCGGTTGACCCGTTTGCCCGGACGCTCGCCGCCGGGGAGGGCGCGCGCGTCTATCTCTGCACCGGCACCGCTTGCCAGCCGCCGACCGGGGACGCCGAAACTGTCAGGAAGATTTTGAGGTGACTAGAAATTAAGACACTGCCTGCGGATTCATGGGCTTGCCAATACAGGAGATTGCTGACGTATTTGTCAGCATGAAGACTCTTTCAAAGCGGGAATTGGTTCGTAATCCGTCTCTGGCCTCGCGCTTGAAGCCGGGAGAATCGTTGCAATTGGAGGACGGCAAGGAACCACTGGTGCTGTCCCGCCGCAAGCGCGGACGGCTGACGGCGGAGGAGATTCACGCGGAGCTGGACCGCCTTTGTAAAGGCGCTCCCGCCCAGGACACTCAATCCGCCTTGCGCGACTTGCGCCGATGACCATATACCTGGATGCATCGTTTTTGGTCTCCTGGCTCTACAAGCCCGATCCGCTCAACGCCAAGGCCCGCGCCTGGTTTGCCCGTCATCAAGGCGGCGATTTCTTGATATCGGACTGGTCTCGGTTTGAGACGGTCAACGGCTTGCGGGATCTGTGTTTGCGACCGCACCCGCCCAAGCCGGATTTAATCGAGGCCCTGAGGCGCTATTTCTCTCACCTGCTACACGCGGGCCCCTTCGAGTTTGCGGCCGTCGATTGGGATGAAGTCCTCAAAGATGCCCACCAAATCAGCGCGGCTTTTGCGGCGCGGCTCAAGGCTCGAAGCGCGGAGGTGTTGCACGTTGCAATTTTAGAGCAACTCAATCCAGATCTCTTTGTGTCTGGTGATAGAGATCAATTGAGTCTGGCGACCGCCCGCGGATTCCGATCCGTGCGTTTCTATTAGAGCCGTTCGGACCGGTCGCCTTACTTCCGCCGGCCCTGCGACTTGAGCCAGCGTTGGAAGGCGTCGGGACCGAGAATCTGTTCCAGGGCCTGTTGTTGCTCGACTTGAGTCTGGGCCAGCGCGGAAACTTTTTCGTCGTTGCTCAGGGTATCGTCGTTGCGAATGCGATCCATTTCGGCCTGCGTGGCGCGATTGATTTCGTAAATGGGTTTGACGGAGTCGGCAGGGGCGCCCACTTGCTGCGCGACGCTTTGGGCGGAGCGGTAGAGGGGGTCCTGATTCAGTTGGAAGGCGGCGTAAACGTCGGGGCCGAGGGTGTGCTGGATGACGGCGTCGCTTTGGGCCTGGAGTTGCTGCTGCTGTTTGAGCAGTAGGGCATCCGTGCCGGCGTAGAAGTAAACGGGCTGGCCGATGATGGAATTGAGGGCGTTGAACAAATCGCGGAATTGCTCCGGGGTGAGCGTCAGGGAGCGCATTTGATTGCGGAGTTGCTGGGCCGCCGGGGAGTAGCGGAGGGCAAATTCGTCATATTCCTCCGGGCTTAACATGGAGGCCAGCAGCACCAGCGGTTCCTCGCGCAGGCGCACCATCTGCATCGGATCGACGGCATTGTCTTGGAGGCGTTGCTGTTCCTGGTAGGCGTCGATCTTGTGTTGCGCGGCGTCGATGATCAGGTAAACGGCTTGTTTGAGGGCGTTGGGCATGTCGCCCAGAATGGGGCCGGTCAGCGTGATGCCGCCGCGGGCGGCAACGGCTTCCCTGGATTCGGTGTCCCAGCCCGCCCCCAAAAGGGAGGTGAGCAGGTTGTTCCGCTCGGTCTCAAGGCTCTGAATGGCCGCGGACGCGGCTTGCACGACTTCGGCGTCAGGCTCGGAGCGCCACCATTGGAAGTTCGGATAGACGACTTCGGAGAGCTTGCGCCGCGCGAACACGCGGCTGATTTCGGAGGTGACGATGTCGCGGATGGTTTGTTCGGGGCAGCCGATGTCCCGCAAGTTCTTGACAAAGGCCGCGTAATTGGTGTTTTCGACCTGGCCCCAGGTGAAATTCTCGTGGCGGACGATGACGTTGGTGCGGACATAGGCGCCGAGGTCCGCGGCGGGTGAATAGGACGCGACCGCCTCGTCGAACAACGGCCGGGTGGCCACGTAAAGGCCGGCGGCCAGGAACAAGTTCAAGCCAATCGAAAGGATCAGCCAGGGTCGCGCTCTCATGGGGTTATACTTCCTGAAAAAGCGCGCGATGCAACCGTTTTGTCGCGGGTTCAGTCACAGCGGGCGGAGGGCCCCGGATTTGACTTCCCAGCGTTGGAGGTCGCGGCCCAGTTCGCGCGGCCAGTTTTCTTCGGTACAGGTCATGAAGACCTGGCTGCTGGCCGCGCGCGCGCGGTCCAGGAGCGGCAGGAATCCCGCCCGCCGCCTGGCGTCCAATTCGCCCATGATGTCATCAATGAGGAGGATCGGAGGGGCGCCGTGGATGGAGGAGAGGTATTCCGCCTGGGCCAGTTTCAGAGCGATGGCAATGGAGCGTTTCTGGCCTTCGCTGGCGAACTTGGCGGCTGGTTTTCCGTCCAGAAGCAGTTGCACGTCGTCGCGGTGGGGGCCCAGGAGAGTGGAGCGAAAGACCTGTTCGCGGGCGCGGTTGCGGGCCAGCTCAACGGCGAAATCAGCGCGGACCGAGGGCTGGTAAACCAGTTCCAAAGTCTCTCCCGGCCCGGCCAGGCGCGCGCCGGCTTCGCGGGCCAGCGGCGCGACGCGCGGCCAGAGGTCGCGCCGGAGTCTCATCAATTCCACTCCCGCCTCCACCAGTTGGCGGGTGAACCCTTCCAGGGCGCGCGGGTCGGACGCGGGCAGTTTGAGGAGGGCGTTGCGGGAGCGGAGAGCGGCGGCGTAGCGTTGGAGGAGGGGCAGATAGCCGGCGTGGGTTTGGGTCAACAATAAGTCCATGAACCGCCGCCGCAACCGCCCCGTTCCCTTGACCAGTTGCAGGTCTTCGGTGCAGAAAACCACCGCGCGCAGCGTCCCCAGGTAATCGCCCAGCAGGCGCACCGGCTGGCCGTCCAGGCTGAGTTTGCGCTCCAGCGGGGACCAGTAGATTTTAATCTCGTGCGCGGCGCGGGCCAGCATCCCGGCCCCCACGAAGTAGCCCTTCTGGCCGTGCCGGACCATTTGCGCGCCGCCGACGCCGCGAAAGGAGCGGAGGGTGGCCAGGAGATAGATCGCTTCCAGGATGTTTGTCTTGCCCTGGGCGTTATCCCCCAGGAGGAGGTGGAAGCCGGGCTTGAACTCCGCGTCCAACCGGGCGTAATTGCGGAAGTCGCGCAACCTGAGAGCTGCCAAATGCACGGGAACAGCATTCAGATTTGAAGGGCGGATGCGAGCACAAACATCGAAAAATTAGTGCTTGAATCGGGAGCCCATTTGATACAGTATGACGGACTTTGAAATAACGTTATGTCTCGAATTTGCGAACTTACCGGCGTAGGCTCTATCAAGGGCAGTCACATTTGGCGCAGTGGCAAGGCCAAGAAAAAGGGCGGCATCGGCACGCACATCACGGCGATCACCAAGCGGCGCTTCATGCCCAACCTGCAACGCGTCAAGGTGCTTATTGACGGCGAAGTGCGCTACATTCGCGTTTCGGCAAAGGCGCTCAAGAAAGGCATGGTGGTCAAAGCCCCCAAGCGCCGCTGGACCAAAGAGGCCGCCGCCGCGCCCGCCGCCAAGCAGGGTTAGGACCGTTTCAACCGGCGCATCGTGGCGCGCTTCAATTCCCGGTCGGCGTCGCGTTCTTTGATGTCCTGCCGTTTGTCGAACTCGACTTTTCCCTTGCCGACGGCGAGGGAGACTTTGACCTTGTTGTTTTTCCAGAAGAGGGACAGAGGAATGAGGGCGTTGCCTTTGACAGAGGCGAGTGTGAAGAGTTTGCGGATTTCCGACTTGTGCAGCAGCAGTTTGCGGGGCGCCTTGGGTTGATGGCCGAAGCGGTTGGCCTGGGCGTATTCGTCGATGTGGGCGTTGTAAAGCCAGACCTCGTTTTTCTCCACCCGGGCAAACGCATCGCTGATTTGCGCCTTGCCGGCGCGAAGCGTTTTGACCTCTGACCCGTGGAGGACAATTCCGGCCTCGAAGGTGTCCAGGATGAGGTAATCGCGCCGGGCTTTGGAATTGTGCAAAATCTCGGCCATAAGCAACAGCCGCGGGCGCCCTTCCGCGGCGCGGGGCGTGCAGCCGGGCGTCAGCGTCCCCGGCGTTTCTTGGTCGCCGGCTGAATTTCCTCTTCAGCCTCCAGGTTGGCTTCGAAGCCCATTTTCCCCTCGATCAACTCCAGCAGGGCGATGTCCGCCATCCCCATCGTTCCCGGCTGATCAATGAGGGGACGGCTGTTGCCGCCGCCGGAGGTTAATTGCCGGACGCGGCGCGAGATGAGGTTGACCAGGACATTGGCGTTGCCGACCTTGGCGAGAGCTTGTTTTACGTATTCGCTGTTCACGAGCCTTCTAAACTACCCGCTGGCCAAGCGAACGCAACTTTAAAAAAAACAAACTTCACGGCCCGGCCCGCTGCCCGTGGTTAAACCTCTTCCTTTGTGGCTTGCCAATCCGCCGCCGATGGCGACAAGCTACGGATGGAAATTTTTCACAGGATTACCAATGATTCGACTCATCGGAAACGGTCTGACGCTGTGCGATGTTTGGGCAATAGCCGGCCGCCGGAGCAGATGCGATTTGCCCGGCTCCGCGCGCGTAATCAACTGCTTCCGCCACGCCCTCCCTCGCCGTGGAAGTTATGAACGGCGGCAATCCCTCTGATACTCCCGCCGTCCGCTGGTCGGGCCGCACGCGCGGCGGCTATGTCGGAAACTGGCTGTCCGTCCAGGCCATCCGCTGGCTGGGCGTCCGCTGGGCCTGCGGGCTTCTGGTTTTCATCGCCGCGTATTTCACCCTGGCCAATCCCGCCGGCTACAGGGATTCCAAGGACTTTCTCCGCCGTGTCCTCGGACCCCAGCCGTTCTGGAAATGGCCGCTCCTGGTCTATCGCCACTTCTTTTCCTTCGGCGTCACGCTGCTGGACCGCCTGGCCGTCATCATGGGCCGCTCCAAAATTCAATGTGTCCATGAGGGCGAATTCCTCTTCAAAGTTTATCTGGATCGCGGCCAGGGCATCATCCTGCTCGGCGCTCACGTTGGCAGTTGGGAAATCGCCAGCCACCTCCTGGGGCGTCTCGGCAAGCCCGTCAACGTCGTCGTGCTTGAAAAAGAAGAGGCCCGCATACGGCGCCTTTTCGACCACGCCCTCGCCTCCAAAATGTTCAACCTCATCGCCACCGACGGCCATCCGCTTCGCGCCATCCCCATCGCCGCCGCGCTGCGGCGCGGCGAAATCGTCGCCCTGCTCGGCGACCGTTCCTTCGGCGGCGCCGATGTCTCGGTGCCCTTTCTGGGCGGCCCCGCGCGTTTTCCCGCCGGCCCGTTCCTCCTGGCCGCGGCAACCGGCGCGCCGATTTTTCAAACCTTCGTCGTGCGCGAACGCCCCGGCCGCTATCGCTTCTTCTCCTTCCCCGCCAACTTTATCAGCCGCGACATCTTGCGCGCCGGAACAACCGCTTTGCGGCCGCACGTTGCCCAATACGCCGCCCGCCTCGCCGACGTCGCCCGTCAATACCCGTTCCAGTGGTTCAATATCTATCCGTTCTGGGAACCGTCTCCGGCGGCGGAAAAACCCCAAACCCCATCCGCGCCTGTTCCGGCCAATTCCACGCCATGAATCCACACTCCAGTTCCGCCCGCAGCCGTGCCATCAGCCGAAGCGCTCCGCGCGCCTTCATTGAGGACACAACCACCCTTCTGGTCCGCTTCAACGAGGTGGATTCCCTTCACATCGTCTGGCACGGGCATTATGTCAATTATTTTGAGGAGGGCCGCCGCGCCTTTGGCCGGCGCCTCGGCATTGATTACCCCGTTTTCATTGAGCATCGCGTCGCCATCCCCGTCATCCGTCTTGAGGTGAACTTCCTCGCGCCCGCCAGGCTCCCTGACACCCTGGTTGTCACCACCCGCCTGCTCAAGCCGGACAACGCGCGGCTGGACTTCGATTACGAAATCCGCCGCCAGGCCGGCGGCGCGCTGCTGGCCACCGGCAGCACCAGCCAGGTCTTCACCACTCCGGCGGGCGAACTGATATTGACATGGCCGCCGTTCGTGCTCGAACGCCTCCAATCATGGGAAGCCCTGTGGAAACTGCCGTGACCGCTCCCGCCGCCGCCATCGCCGGTTGCGGCGCGCTCTGCGCCAACGGACCCGGGCTGGAACCCTTGCTGCGCGCCGTCGCATCCAATTCCACCGCCCTGCGGCCCCGCGAATGCCTCATCGGCAAAACCAGCCGGCCTATCGTCGCCGGTTTTGTCCCCGATGAATGCGTCAGCCAACTTCAAGCCGCCGATCCCGAACATGCCGATTCGCGCGCCTTTCTTTTCGCCGTCGCCGCGTTGAACCAGGCCGCCCATGATGCCGCGGCGATCCTGGATTCCATACCCGCCGCCCGCCGCGGATTGGTGCTTTCGACCACCAAGGCCAATATCGAGGCGCTGGACAAACTGGTCCGGCGTCAATCTGTTTCCAGCGTCGCCCAACGGCACATCCAGCCTGCTTTCCTCGCCGCCGATCTCGCCCGGCGGCTGGATTGTCGCGGCCCGGCGCAATGCGTTTCCGCGGCGTGCATTTCCGGCGTGAGCGCCCTCCAGCAGGGGGCCGCCCTCATCCGCCGCGGCCAGGCCGACGCCGTTTTTGTCGCCGGCGTCGATTTGATTTCCCAATTCGTCCTGGCCGGCTTTGACTCGCTCAAATCGCTCGATCCCGACGGCTGCCGCCCGTTTGACAAAGCGCGCGCCGGCTTGAGTCTGGGCGAAGGCGCGGCCGCGATTGTTCTGGTGAAACGCGGACTGCTTTCGCCGCCGTCCATTTTCCTTTCCGGCTGGAGCACGAGCAACGACGCCAACCATCTCACCGGCCCGTCGCGTGACGGTTCGGGTCTCGCCCTGGCCATCCAACGCGCGCTGGCCAAGGCTCAAATTGCGCCGGACAAGATTGATTACATCAACGCCCACGGCACCGGCACGCCTTACAACGACAGCATGGAATTGCTGGCGTTGCGTTCCGTCTTCGGCGACCGCGTGCCCCCCTTCAGTTCGGCAAAGGGCATTTTCGGGCACACGCTCGGCGCGGCGGGCATTCTGGAAACGGTGCTCTGCGTTCTCGCCCTGCGAAACAACGTGCTGCCCGGCACTCCCCGCCTGCGCGAACCCGATCCGCTCGCGCCCGATTCGCTGCTCCGCGAACCGCGAGCCGCGACGCATCTGTATTGCGTTTTGAAAATCAACTGCGGCTTCGGCGGCTCCAACGCCGCGCTGGTGCTGCAAAGGACTTTGCCATGAACGATTTCGTCATTCATGCCGCCAGCTATCTTGGCCCCGAAGGTTTCGGCAACGACCAGACCGGCCTGCGCGCCTGGCCGCCGCCGCTCCAGGAAAACCTGTCGCGAATCCAACTCGGCGGCTTGCACTGGTCGCTGCTGTCCGAGTCCGATCCGTCGCGCTTTCTGCGCATGGACTTGATGTGCCGCCTGGGTTTCATGGCGGCGGAATTGCTCGGCGCGAATTTCGACGCCATGACCCCGGCCCGCCGCGAGCGGCTGGGCGTGTGCGTCGAAAGTTTCACCGGCTCCCTCGACACCGACATCCGATTTGCGCTCGCGCCGCGGCCCACCCTGTTCGCCTACACCCTGCCCAGCACCGTCGTCGGCGAACTCTGCATCCGCTTCCGCTTGAAAGGCCCGATGCTCTCGCTCGTTTCACCGGACGCCCATGGGGCCAACGCCCTTGGCGAAGCCGTGGAATGGCTGCGCGACGACGATGCGGAAATGGCGTTGTGCCTGGGCATCGAAGCCATGAATTTATCAACCGCGGAATCCATCCCGTTGCCCAAAAACCTTTCCCCCCGCTCCTGGCACGGCGCGGCCCTCTTGCTGGGCCGCTCCGACAATTCGCCCCGTGAAAAACCGCTCCCCGCAGGCGCTCTTGTGGATATTTGCCGCACGTTATCGGGTGCAAATCAGTTCTTGAACCCGCCCGGCTCAAAAACTTCCAAGCGCTGAGTTGTATGTCTTTGATTATCAACCCTCGCAACCTCGTTTGCGCCACGGAAGCACTTCAACCCCGCCCTGTGGCGCACCACAAAAAAACTCCGGCCTCATTGATCCTGAGTAGCGTGATGCCAACGGATTGGCCAGGCAGGCAGTCCGGCGTCGGCGAAAGGGTGGATTTCGTGAACGGTGTGCCATTCCATCGGCTGGCGGCGGAAATGGCCGGAAAGAGCTGGTCCGTTTTACCTGGCGCCTTCCTGCGCCGCACCGGCCATTCCGGGCTTGAACAGGGGCGGGGGGCGTGCTAATTGCGGGGGAACATGAGGACCACGGCGGCCTGCCGCTTTATTTTATGTTTGACTGTGCTCGCGCAGACGGCGCGCGCCGGGCTGGGCGGCTTGGAGCGGATCACCGTCTCGGGCAGCGACTACGTCCGCCTGGGCGAATGGTGCGAGTCGGAGGGCCTGGCCCTGAAATGGAACCGGAAGGAGGGGGCCATCGAGGTGTCCGGCGCGCCGGGGCGGATGGAATTGACGGTGGACTCGCGCAAGGCGGAAGTGGGAGGGGCGACGGTGATGCTCTCGATGCCGGTGGTCAACCGCGGCGGGGCGGCGCTGGTTTCGCTGGGGGATTTGAAAACGACGCTGGAGCCGATCCTGTTTCCCAGGAAGTCCGGCGGCAGAGTCAAGACGATTTGCCTCGACCCGGGCCACGGGGGCAGGGACACCGGGGCGGAGGCGGGGACCAATTACGAGAAGAAATACACGCTCCTGCTGGCGCGCGAGACGGCGGAGTTGTTGCGGGAGGAAGGGTTGAAGGTGGTGTGGACGCGGGAAGGGGATGAAGCGGTCGAGCTGTCCGAGCGTCCGCTGCGGGCGGCGCGCCAGGGGGCGGATTTATTTGTCAGCCTGCACTACGACTCCGCGGAAAAGGAGACGAGGGGGGTGGAGGTTTTTTGCCTGACTCCGGCGGGCGCGCGCTCGAGCAACGGGGGCGGGGGCAGATCGGAGCAGGCCGCCGAGACGGGCAACGGGCAGGATGAGCGCAACGCGCTGCTGGCTTACGAGCTGCAAAGAAGCATCATCCGCGGCCTGCCGGTGGAGGACCGGGGGATGAAACGGGCGCGCTTCGAGGTTCTGCGCGAGGCCCGCATGCCGGCGGCGCTGGTGGAGGGCGGCTTCCTGAGCAATCCGGCCGATGCCAGGAATATCTACGACAGCGCCTTCCGCAAGCGGATGGCGCGCGCGATTGTGGACGGAATCCTGGCCTATAAACGGGCGGTGGAAAAGCCGGAGTAACCCTTGCGGATTCCGTCATTTCCCGCCGCCGGACTTGCCCCCGCCGCTGGAGGAGCTCTTCTTGCCGCCCGCCATCAGGATGGCGCCGACAAGAAAGCCGGCCCCGAAGAAAGCGATGTACATCAAGGCCGCTGGCAACTGCACCTTATTGGGCGGCAGGATGTTGGGCATTGAGAGCTTGACGGTTTCGGGGTTGTTCAATCCCATGATGACCAGTAGAACAAGGACGGCGATGATAACCAGCGATTTGAAAATCAATTTGATATTCATGGCGATTTGCCGCGACACTAGGCAGGTTCGCCGGGAAGGTCAATCTTTATCGCTCCGGCCATGACGAAATCGAAATGAGCATTGCCACAAAAACGGGAGACGACGGGACGACCGGGTTGATGTACAACCGGCGCGTTTCCAAATGCCACCCGCGCGTGGAGGCTTACGGCGCCGTCGATGAACTCAACACCGCACTGGGCCTGGCGCGCGCCAGCAACCCGCCCTCCCTCCTGGGCGCGCAGTTGGCCTCCATTCAAAAGGAACTGATCCTCGTCATGGGCGAATTGGCCACTCTGCCCCAAGACCTGCCGCGCTACGTCAAGGACGGCCATGCTGTCGTGACCCCCGAGTTGACCGCGCGCCTCGACGCGATTGTCGCCAGGCTCGAATCGCAAGACGTTGTTTTGCAAGGGTGGGCGACGCCCGGGGCGACCCTCCCGGCCGCGGCGCTGGACATGGCGCGGACGGCCTGCCGCCGGGCGGAACGGCGCGCCTGCGCGCTGCGGGAGGCGGGCCAGCTTGACAACGCGGAAATTATTGTTTACCTCAATCGGCTCTCGGACGCCTTGTGGCTGATGGCCCGCCGGGCGGAGCTGGCGGCCGACCTACCGTAGCAGCATGGCGTCGCCGTAGCTGAAGAAACGGTAGCGCCGGGCGATGGCTTCCCTGTAGGCGCGCAGGATCAACGGCAGCCCGCCCGCCTGGCCGGGCGCGGCGAAGGCGGCGGCCAGCATCAGCAGCGTCGAACGCGGCAGGTGGAAATTCGTCACCAAGGCGTCAACTATATGAAAATCAAACGGCGGGCGCACGAAAAGGTTGGTCCGCCCAGCGCCGGCGGCCGGCGGGCCGGCGCCCGCGCTTTCCAGGACGCGCAGCGCGGTGGTGCCGACGGCCGCGACGCGGCGGCCGGTTTCTTTGGCGGAGCGGATCGTTTCCGCGGCGGCGGGGCTGATGGAGTAGCGTTCGTAGTGCATGACGTGGCCCGACACGTCATCGACCTTGACCGGGGCGAATGTCCCCGGACCCACATGCAGGGTCACAAAAGCGGGGATGACGCCGCGAGCGCGGATTTCCTCCAGCAATTCCCGCGTAAAGTGCAATCCGGCGGTCGGGGCGGCGACGGAGCCTGCGGCTTGGGCATAGACAGTCTGGTATCGCTCCCGGTCGGATGGCTGTTCGGCGGCGCGTTCGATGTAGGGGGGCAGCGGGATTTCCCCCAAGGCGTCCAATTCCGCCAAGAGGGGCTTTGGCCCGGTAAATTGGAGGCGGCGGTGGCCGGCGGCGTTGATTTCGAGCACGGTGGCTGTCCAGCCCGACGGCCAACGGGATTTGTCCAGGATTTGAATGATTGCGCCCAGCTTTGCCCGTCTGCCAGGCCGCATTAAGGCCCACCAGTCGTTATCCGCAACTTCTTCCAGCAGAAGAACTTCAAAACTGCCGCCCGTCCGCGCGTTGCGTCCGCGAAGCCGGGCGGGGATGACCTTGGAGTCGTTGAGCACCAGGACATCGCCGGGGGTTAGGTATTTCAGCAGGTCACGGAAATGGCGATGTTCAATTTCGCCGGTAGCTCTATTGAGGACGAGGAGGCGGGATTGATCGCGCTGTGGAACCGGAGTCTGAGCGATCAGTTCCGGCGGCAGGACGTAATCAAAATCCGACGTAAGCACGACTGGGAAACGTGGAATAAACGGGGGCGGACGCCAAGAGAAAACTGCACCGAACCTGTGAATAACCTGGGGATAACACGCCTCCGATTGGGAATAACTTTTGCATTGACTAAAGTGGAGCGTTGTGGCATAGATTGGGTAGATATGGGAGAATAGTGGAGATTGTGAGAAAGCGCAAGTGAGTTTATGCCCGAAGAGGCCGCAAACGGTATTACTTACAACTCGGTTTATCGTCACAGTGTGGACGAGAAACGCCGGGTTTCTGTGCCCTTCCGCTGGCGACCGGGCGAGCCGACCGAGTTCATGGTGGTTGTCTGGGCCAAGCATCGCGCGGGCACTTGCTTGCGAGTGTTGCCGCCCAAGCAATGGGCGAAGCTGATGGCGGAGATAGACGCGATGGCCAACAGCGACCCCAACAAACCCGTTTTGAAACGCAGAATCGGCAGCTTGTCCACCCAAGCCAAGCTTGACGGCGCCGGGCGCATTGCCATTCCAGAGGACATGGCGGCCGCGGCGGGCATTACAACTCAGGCTGTCCTGGTGGGGATGCTGGATCGATTTGAGATTTGGAGCCCGGATCGTTACACCCAGGTGGAAGGGATGGACGACGCGTTATTGCAGCAAGCCCTGCAAATGATGGAGTAACATGAACCCGTTTAGTTTATTGACCAAAGGCCATACTTTTCAAGGGATCCGCGACCGGAGAGGCGCCTATAAGCTGCCGACCCGGAGCGCGCTGCCGAGTTTCGCCGGGCCTAAAGGTCCCTCGTTTGCCGCGCCCCAACCGGCGCCGGAACCTTCGCAGGCGGCGCTTTTTGAGCAGGCTCCCCCTGCGGCACCCGCAGCCGTTGCGCCAAAGAGCGAAGCGGCGGTCCCCGCCGTCCCATTGGCGGCGATCAAACCGGCAGCGGCCCCGCCGGCGCCCGATGGTCTATGGCGCCGCGCCGCCAATTGGTGCAAGGAACTTGTGTCGCGGCGCAAACGCCCGGCCGCCCGCGCCGGCGGCGTCCAGACCGAACTGGCTTTGGAGAAGGTGACGGTGGTCCGCAATGATTTAAGCGAAGACGACCTGGAAGTGGTAACGGTCGCAAGAAAAGCGGGGTTGGAGGAGACAACGCGCGAGCCGGCGCAGACCGGCAACGTTCAAGTTGAGCAACAGACGACGCATCCATGATCAGTGCCTGGCTTTGTTCACAAATCGGTCATGGAAGCGGAAGTGCTGGCGGCGTTGCGTCCGGCGCCGGGCAGCTTGGTGGCCGACGGGACGCTGGGCGGGGGCGGCCATGCGGCGGCGATACTGCGGGCCAGCGCACCGACGGGCCGGCTGGTGGGTTGCGACCGGGATGCGGCGGCGGTGGAAGCGGCGCGGCTGCGGCTGGCGGAGTTTGCGGGCCGCTTTGAGATCCGGCGGGGGAATTTCGCGGAGATGGCGGGCTGGATCGCGGCGGAAAGCTGCGACGGTGTGTTGCTGGACCTTGGGGTTAGCTCCCACCAGTTGGATGTGGCTGAACGGGGTTTCAGCTTCCAGCAGGACGGCCCGCTGGACATGCGAATGGACCAGGGACAGGAATTGACGGCGGCGGCGCTGCTGAACGAAGCGAGCGTGGACGAGCTGGCGGAGATGTTTTGGAAATACGGCGGCGAAGAGCAATCGCGGCGGG
This sequence comes from Verrucomicrobiales bacterium, assembly GCA_003138485.1. Classification (GTDB taxonomy): domain Bacteria; phylum Verrucomicrobiota; class Verrucomicrobiia; order Limisphaerales; family Palsa-1400; genus PLGF01. The sequence continues at coordinate 22,075 of PLGF01000081.1, forward strand.
TGGCCAGGGAAGTGGCGCGCGAGAGGGAGCAGCGGCCTTTTACGCGGACGCGGCAGTTGGCGGGGTTGATGGAGAGAATCTCGCCGCGGGCGGGGCGGAAGACGCACCCGGCCACCAAAGTATTCCTGGCGTTGCGCGTGGCGGTCAATGACGAGCTGGGGTCGCTGCGCCGCGGACTGGAAGCGGCGATGAAGATTTTAAAGCCCGGCGGCAGACTGGCGGCGATCACCTTCCACGCGGTGGAGGACCGGGTGGTGAAGGAGTTCGGCCGCCATCTGTCGCGGGGTTATGATGTGCCGGGGGAGGTGGACGTGCCGGAATTGCGGCGGCCCCGCCCGGCGCAGGCGCGGTGGGTGTGGCGCAAGGCCCTGACGCCTGGCGAGGCGGAATTGCGGGACAACCCGCGAAGCCGGAGCGGTCAATGCCGCGTGCTGGAGAAACTGCGAACATAGAGAAGAAGAAAAACGGATGGCTCGAAACCGAAAAAATGGATCCGACCTGCGCGTCGCGCCGGCCCTGACGGTCGTGGCGTTGTGCGTCCTGTTTGTGACGCTGGGCATCGGATACGTCTGGTACAAGAACCAGATCGATGAACTTGACCACCAGATCAAGAAGAGCGAACAAACCCTGGCCGAACTGCAACGGGCCAACAAGACGCGGCGCGACCAACTGGCCACGCTCTGTTCCCCCGTGGTATTGGATGCCCGGGTGAAACAATTGAATCTTGGCCTCGGTCCGCCGGCGCTCTCCCAAGTCATCCGGCTGGTGGACACGCCGGCCCTGGCGGCAGAGACCCAAGCCGGGGCGGACCAGCGGCAGGCAGAGGCCGCGGCGGGCAGGCGCAAAAACTGATTTAGCCGCCGCTCGCGTTGTTCGGGAGGAGGAACCGAACGGCGCGGGCGGACGGCTGATCCAATGAAATGACTGTGGCGACGCAAAATCGGAAGTTGTCCTGGCTGGCCTTTGTTCTGGGCTTGCCGCTGGCAGGGCTGGGTTACCGCTTGGTTGATTTGCAAGTGGCCCGCCATGACGAGTTCCAGGCCCTGGCGGACCGCAACACCGTGCGCACATTCCAGCGCGAGCCTGTCCGCGGACAAATCCTCGACTGCCGCGGCATCCTGCTGGCGACCAGCCAGCCGGCCAAGGTTGTTTGCGCCGATCCCACGCTGCTGGGCGACTATCGCCTGGACGCCGCGCGCGCCCTGGCTCCGCTCCTGGGGGTCGATGAAGCGCTTTTGGCCGACCGTTTGCTACCGCGTCTGATCGTGGATAACGGGAAAACCAATAATTCCCAATATGTTGCCCTCAAACGCAAAGTTCCCGTCGAAACCTGGGAGAAAATCAAGGCGGCCATGGCCCATCTCTGCCCCGGCATCGACGAGAAGAAACTCTCCAAGCGCCAACGGACCTCCTTAAGCTATCTCCGCACCAAGGCCATCTTTGCTGATGAGGATCAGATCCGCGTTTATCCCGGCCAGCGCCTGGCATCGCATGTTTTGGGCTATGTGGCCAATGACGAGGAACTGACCGGCCTCAACGGCATCGAGCTGGCCTTTAACACCAACCTCTGCGGCGTCCGCGGCTGGCGGAAGACGGAAATGGACGGACGGCATCGCGAGTTGGTGAAGTATCGCGATGAGGACGTCGCCCCGCGCGACGGCCTCAACGTGGTGCTCACCCTGGATGCCGGACTGCAAAACATCGTGGAAAGTGAATTGGCCGCCGGGATGGAAAAGCATTCTCCCATCAGCGCCTCGTGCATCATGATCCGCCCGCGCACGGGCGAGATACTGGCGATGGCGACGCTGCCCAACTACGATCCCAATCATCCGGGCGCGTTTCCCATGGAGGCCCTGCGAAACCGCGTCATCGCGGACATAGCCGAGCCAGGCTCGACCTTCAAGATCGTGGTGGTCAGCGGCGGGCTTAACGAGCGCCTGGTCACGCTCAACGATGTATTTGATTGCGAGCACGGCCAGTTCTTTTACGCGAACAACACGCTGCACGATCACGAGAGTTTTGGGTTGCTCACCGTGGAAGGCATCATCACCAAGTCCTCCAACATCGGCGCGGCCAAGATCGGCATCCGCCTGGGCGAGGAGAAGCTCTGGGAATACATCCACCGCTTCGGCTTTGGCGAGCGCACCGGCCTTCCATTGCCGGGCGAGGTGGCCGGCATTGTCCATCCCGTCCGCCAATGGAGCAAGCTGTCCATCGCCCGAATCCCCATGGGCCAGGGCGTGGCGGTGACGCCTCTGCAGATGGCGATGGCCATGTGCGCCATTGCCAACGATGGCGTGCTCATGCGGCCGATGGTCGTCAGCCGCCTCGAAGACCCCTCCGGCCGCGTGATCGCTCATTACGAGCCGCAACCCGTCCGTTGCGTCGCCGGGCCGCAGACCATCTCCAACATGGTTCGCGCTCTCAAAACGGTGGCGACCCGCGAAGGCACCGCCGTTCAGGCCGGGCTGGAACATTACACGGTTGCCGGCAAGACCGGCACGGCGGAGAAAAGCGAAAATGGGCACTACGTGGAGAAGTTTTTCTCGTCGTTCATCGGGTTTTTCCCGGCGGACCATCCCGAATTGTGCATATCGGTGGTGATGGACGAGCCCCGGGACAGCCATTACGGCGGGTTGACCGCCGCCCCGGTGTTCCACGCCATCGGCGAGCGGGCCGCGAATTATTTGAACCTGAAACCGGACATCGACCTGGAACCGCCTGTCAACCAGACGTTGACGGCCGACGGAGGCGGCGGCTCCAGCGGACGATAGGGAAGAAACAATTGAAGCGGAAAGGGGCGCCCGCCGGAAGGGCGAACCCTCCCATTTAGCCGATACTCATGGAACCGCGCTCGCTTAAATATGTCGCTGATGCGATGGATGGAGACCTTCTCGGCGGCACGCCCGAACAGACGGTGGCCCGCGTGGCCACCGACTCCCGCCTGGCCGAACCTGGGGACCTCTTTTTCGCGCTCGGCGGCGAGCGTTTTGACGGCCACAGTTTCCTGCCCGAAGTCGCCCGCCGCGGCGTTGCCGCCGTTGTGGCCGAACGCCGCAAGGCGCCGGCGGCGTTGGAGGGATGCGCCGTGATCCGGGTCGATGACACCCGGCGCGCGCTGGGCCGGCTGGCTGCGGCCTACCGGCGCGATTTTGACCTGCCCGTGGTCGCCGTCGGAGGCTCCAACGGCAAAACGACCACCAAGGAACTGATCGCATCGGTCCTGCGTCAGAAAAAGGCGGCGCTCTGGAGCGAAGCCAGCTTCAACAACGACATCGGGGTGCCGCTCACCCTGCTGCGGTTGGAGCGGACCCATCAGGCGGCCGTGCTGGAAGCCGGCACCAATCATCCGGGTGAGTTGCGTCCGCTCCTTCGCATGATGGCCCCGCGGATGGGGGTCGTGACCAACGTCGGCCGCGAGCACCTCGAGTTCTTCCACGACCTCGTTGGCGTCGCCCGCGAAGAAGGCGCCGTCGCCGAGGCCCTCCCCGCCGACGGCGTCCTGTTCCTCAACGGCGACAACCCCTGGAGCGAAATCATCGCCCGGCGCACACGCGCCCGGACGATCCTTGCGGGGCTGGAGAGCCATAACGATTGCGTGGCCCGCGATGTGCGGATGGACGAAAACGGCGCGGTTTTCCTTGTGGATTGCCGTTACCCCGGCCTGTCGGGCGAGTACCGCATCCGCCTCCTTGGCCGCCACCAGGTCATCAACGCGCTGCTGGCCTTCGCGGTCGGGGCGGAACTGGGCCTGAGCCGGTCCGAGATCGAACGGGGTCTGCTGGCCTGCCCGCCCGCCAAAATGCGCCTCCAACTTCGCAATCCCGCCGGCATCCGCATCCTGGACGACAGTTACAACGCCAACACCGACTCCATGCTGGCGGCGCTGCAAACCTTGAGGGAACTGCCCTGCATGGGCCGGCGCGTGGCCGTGCTGGGCGACATGGCCGAACTGGGCAACTGCTCCAACGCCGCCCACCTCGAAGTCGGACGGCGCGCCGCCGATTCGCGCCTGGACAAGTTGTTTGCCATTGGGCGGCGGGCGGGCCAGATAGCGGCCGCGGCGCGCGCCAGGGGGCTTAAAACGGTTGTGGAAATCGCCGAAGTGGAAAGCGCCGCCCAGGCGGTCAAGGAGTTCGCCAGGCCCGGCGATGTTGTTCTGGTCAAGGCGTCGCGCTCAATGCGGTTGGAAAGGATAACGGAGGTCTTGTGCGGCCATGCCGCCGGCCATCCTGCCTGACATGTTTATTTCCGGTGTCGTTTATGTTGTATTACCTTAGCCAGCTTGCCTCCTCCCTGCCGCCGGACGCTCCCATGCGAGCCGTGCTGTCGCCCCTGCGCCTGTTTTTCTACATCACCTTTCGCAGCGCCGGGGCGGCAGTGACGGCGCTGGCGTTGAGCTGGTGGCTGGGGCCGCGGATGATCAAGTGGCTCAAGGAAATGAAGATGGTCCAGGACTACGTGGATCGCGCCCAGGAAAGCGGCGATTTGCAGTCCCGCATCCGGAGCAAGCGCGGGACGCCCACGATGGGCGGGCTGATGATCGTGCTGGTGCTGGACGTGACGGCGTTGCTGTGGGCGCGCTGGAACACGCTGATATTGTTGACATTATTGACGGCGGTCGTCCTGGGCGGACTGGGCTTTCTGGACGATTACGCGAAGATGACCCGGCAAGACAGCAAGGGGGTGCGGGAGTTCATCAAGCTGTGGGTCCAGGGCGCCCTGGCCCTGTCCATCGCCTTTTACCTCTGGATGCTCCCGTCCACAAGCCCGCTGATCAGCCAGGTCATGGTCCCTTTTTTCAAGCTGCCCGTCCTGCATGGGACGGCGGGGGCGGTGGTCGGGATTCTTTTGACAACGTTTGCCATCGTTGGAAGCTCCAACGCGGTGAACCTGACGGACGGCCTGGACGGCCTGGCCATCGGCTGCACGGCGATTGTCTCCTTTGTATTCCTGGTCCTGACATACGTGGTGGGCAACTCGCGCACGGCCGCCTACCTGAACATCCCGCACGTCAGCGGGGCGGGCGAGTTGACGGTGTTTTGCGCGGCGATGATTGGGGCGTGCCTGGGTTTCCTGTGGTTCAACTGCCATCCGGCCCAGGTTTTCATGGGGGACACGGGATCGCTGGCGCTGGGCGGGGTGCTGGCCATGGTGGCGGTCCTGATCCATCAGCCGCTGGCTCTGGCCCTTGCGGGCGGGGTGTTTGTCGCCGAAGCCGGCTCGGTGCTGCTCCAGCGGGGCTGGTTTAAATTCACCCGGCTCAAGTACGGCGAGGGCCGGCGCGTGTTCCTCAGAGCACCCCTTCACCACCATTTCGAGAAACTCGGCTGGTATGAGTCGCAGGTCGTCACCCGCTTTTACATTCTCTGCGTCCTCTTCGCCGTTTTGGCCCTAAGCACGCTGAAAATCCGATGAATCCGCCCAAACCCCATTTCTGGAAAAAAATCGCGCCGAAACTTCATTTTCCTGCTTGCAAGAGTGCGGGAAGATTGTTAAGAACGGTGATCGAAACGAAGAGAAATTCGTTTCGGGGCGGCGCATTTTCAGGTTCGCCCGCTTGTTCGAGTTTTGATCAATTTCAACTCACTCCCAGGCGGGTGAAATGTTGCTTGGGTTGGATTGAGGCCAGGGATGCCCAATACGTTGTGGCATGGCGGCTTCAAAACCACAAGATACAGGCGCCAATAAGAATTTTGAATGAACGAAATAAGTGAAATTTGAACAAAAAATCACGGTCTTTAAATTTATTTTCCGCTTTGCTCCGCGGTTTTTGAGGGAAAACCACGGCGCAAACAAAACAAAACGCACACCTCACAACTATTAACGCAGCAACGCCACCACATTATGAACACAAACAGTCCGCTTCTCCCGCAAGGAACCACGCCTCCCCGCCAAAAATCCACTTTGCTCTTCAAAGTCCTCATGATCGTCTCGATCCATGTCGTCGTCATCGGCGGCATGCTTTTGCAAGGTTGCAAGGACACAGCCAAGGAGTCCAAAGATACCAGCGCCTCCCCGAATGGCACGGAGACCGGCTATACCGCCAACAGCAATAACACCGCCGAGACAGCGCCGGCGGCAACCCTCGCCAGCGTCTCCAATGGAGTCGCCGCACTGCCGGCCCAGCAGATGGGTTCGCAGCCGGTTTCAACGGCTCCCGCAACGACCGCGCCCGCCGCTTTGCAGCCCGCTCTGGCGACTGGTGCAACCGCAGCCGCCCCGGTGGCAACGACGCCTCCAACGGGTGAGAGCCACGAATACGTCATCGTCGCCGGTGACACTTTTGGCGCCCTTGCCAGGAGGAATCATGTTTCGTTGAAGGCCATGACGGACGCCAACCCTGGCGTGGACGCAAAGAAACTCAAGATCGGCCAGAAGGTGCAAATTCCGGCCACGACATCCGCGATCGCGGCGGCGTCTCCCGGCCCGGCCCCGTCCGTCGAAGCGGTTGACGCCGATGGCTCGCTCTATGTGGTCAAATCGGGCGATACGCTCGGCAAAATCGCCCGATTGCACGGCACGACGTTCAAGAAGATCATGGCCATGAACGATCTCAAGACCACTTCCATCCGGGTCGGCCAGAAGCTTAAATTGCCCGGTCAGAAACCGGCCGCCGTGGACGCCACTCCAGCGCCGGCCTCGACGCCTGCGGCTCAACCTCAGCCATCCGCCGCCGCCCCCGCTTCCACGCCCACTCCGATGGGCGCCGCGAACTAGAGCGCCGAAACAATCCCGGACGTCAGGCATCCCTCCGCCTGACGTCCTTCGTGTCCACGCCAACATGAAATGGGCGACAACGATTTTGATTTGTTGTGTGGCTGTCTTGATTGGCTTGGGGCTGGTCATGCTTTACAGCTCGAGCATGAACATGGAAACCGGCGCCAACCAGGGTTCCGTCGGGGCGCACCTTCTGTTGTCGCAACTCTGCTGGTGTCTTTTCGGTCTCATCGGCTGCGTGGCCGCCGCATCCACGGATTACCGCAAATTCAAGAGCGCCACGCCCTGGCTGCTGGGGTTTTCGGTTCTCCTGCTGAGTCTGGTTTGGGCGCCCAAGATCGGCATTATGCGCAATGGCGCTCATCGGTGGATCGGCCTGCCTGGGCTGCCCCATTTTCAGCCGTCGGAACTCGCCAGGCTGGCCTTGATCCTCTTTCTTGGCTCTTACGCCGAGCGGTTCCAGCGCCAGATGGCTGGCGTTAAAAGAGGCATCCTCATTCCGGCCTCCATCATCGCTGTCGTGGTGGCGCTGATTTTTTTCGAACAGGATTGGGGCTGCGCCATCCTGCTGGCGGCGGTCTGCGGCGCCATGCTGATCCTGGCTGGCGCCCGGCTCAGATTCATTGTCCCGCCCGCCCTGCTGCTGGCGGGAGGATTGACCTACTTCTTGCTGCATAATCCGGTCCGCCTGCGGCGCATCCTGGCCTGGCTGCATCCGGAGTTGAGCAAAGACGGGGCGGGCTACCAGGCCTACCAGGCGATGATCGCCCTCGGTTCGGGCGGCTGGACCGGCCTGGGATTGGGCAACGGACGCCAGAAGCTGGGGTTTGTTCCCGAACACCACACGGACTTCATCTTCTCCATCATCGGCGAGGAATTGGGACTGGTGGCGACCCTGGCGGTGGTGGTTCTGTTCATCGCGCTGGTGGTGTGCGGCCTGTATATTGCGCGGCGGTCCAGCGACACCTTTGGCTTGATCCTGGGCGCGGGGATCACCTCGATGATCGGCCTCCAGGCTTTCATCAACATCGGCGTCGTCACCAGCGTGCTGCCCAACAAGGGAATGCCTCTGCCGTTCATCAGCTACGGCGGTTCCAATCTCCTGCTCATGCTCGTTTCGGTCGGCCTGCTCCTGAGCGTCTCCCGTTTCGCGGCCGAACCTGTCAAACAAAGAAACAATCCCTTTGAGGCCATGCCCGAACTTTCCCATGCCTGAATTCCCAGTCACCAGCGCCCACCCGCCCTCCGTCGCCATCGCTTGCGGCGGGACGGGCGGCCATCTTTTTCCGGGTCTGGCGGTGGCCGCCGAACTGCTTCGGCGCCAGTGCGCCGTGACCTTGCTGATTTCCCGCAAGGACGTTGACCAACAGGCCGTCCGGTCGGTCGCCGGGATGGAGATAGTGCAACTGCCGGCGGTGGGCTTGTCCCGCGGCGGCTTCGCCGCCTTTGCCTGGGGATTCTGGCAATCGTACCGCCTGGTGCGGGCGCATTTCCGGCGGCGGCCCCCGGCGTTGGCGCTGGCCATGGGCGGGTTCACCAGCGCTCCCCCGATCCTGGCCGCCAGACGCTGCGGCGCCCGGACTTTCCTGCACGAATCCAACAGCATCCCCGGCCGGGCCAACCGCTGGCTGGCGCCGTGGGTGGACGGCGCGTTTGTTTATTTCCCGGAGGCGGTCGAACGCTTGCGCGCCCGGAGCGTCGAGATCACCGGCATGCCGGTGCGCCCGGAGTTTCTCCAGCCGCTTGGCTCGCGCGAGGCGCGGACGGCCCTGGCGCTGGACGCCGACGCGCCGGTCCTCCTGGTCATGGGCGGCAGCCAGGGCGCGCGGAAAATCAACGAACTGGTCTTGCTTTCTGTGCCGCGCTTGCGGCAGGCCCTGCCCAATCTTCAATTCCTGCACCTCACCGGCCCGGACGATGCCGGGGCGGTCCGCGCCGCCTACCAGGCGCACAACGCGCGGGCGCAAGTCCACGGTTTTTTTGACAACATGCCTGCGGCACTCGCGGCAGCCGACGCCGCCGTCAGCCGCGCCGGGGCGTCGTCGCTGGCCGAATTGGCGGCGCGACAGTTGCCGGCGGTGCTCATTCCGTACCCGGCCGCGGCCGACGACCACCAGCTTCACAACGCCTGCGCGCTGGCGCAATGCGGCGCCGCGCGGCTGCTGCCACAAGAGGCGGCCGTTGGCGCGCTGACCGGCGAGATTCTCGGCTTGCTGCGCGACAGCGACTTGCGGAAGGCGATGGGGCTGGCCCTGGGCAAATGGCACCGGCCCACCGCGGCGGCGGACATCGCGGAGAGGATATTGCATTGGAACCCGGCGGCCGCCGGACGGAGCGCCGCCGGATTGAGTCTCAACACGCACAACGCGCCGGAGATGCCCTGCTGAAGCCATGCCCGATCCCCACTCAATTTTTGACGCGCTCAAGACCCGGCTGCCGCGCTCCGTGGTGCGGGAAAACGAACCCCTCGCCCAGCGGACGACCTTGCGCGTGGGCGGTCGCGCGGACGTGTACATCGAACCGGCCACGGAGACAGACCTGGGGCGCGTGCTTCAATTTTGCCGCGCCGAGGGGGTGCCGTTCATGGTTCTGGGGCGCGGCTCCAATTTATTGATACGCGATGGCGGCATTCGAGGCGTGGTCGTTTGCCTGGCGCATCCGAATTTCTCGCGCATCACCGTCGATGGCTCCGATCTGCGCTGCGGGGCGGGAGTCAAACTTAAAGCCGTCGCGGCGAAGGCGCGCGCGTTGGGGCTGGGCGGACTGGAATTTTTGGAAGGCATTCCCGGCAGTGTCGGCGGGGCCTTGCGCATGAACGCGGGCTCCATGGGCAGCGCCACTTTTGCTATTGTCACACTGGTCCGCTTCATGGATGAGGCGGGCAAAGTCCATGAACGCTCCGTCGCCCAAGTTCCCGTCGAATACCGCTCCTGCCCTCTGTTCAGGACCAATATCGCCCTGGCCGCGACCTTTCGCGGGAAGCCCGAAGCCAAAGAAGCCATCGCCCGCCGCGCGCGCGAGTTCAACCAGATTCGATGGAAATCGCAACCCAAGGAACCGAGCGCGGGCTGCATCTTTAAAAACCCCACCCCGGCCCTTTCCGCCGGCCAATTGATTGACGAATTGGGCCTCAAAGGCGCCCGCCACGGCGGCGCGGTCGTCTCCACGGTTCATGCCAATTTCATCGTCAACGATGGCTCCGCCAACGCCGCCGACGTCCTCGCCTTGATTGATCTCATCAAGACTCAATCCCTGGCGCGGCGGGGCATCGAACTGAGCGAAGAAGTGGAGATCATCGGCCAATGAATCATCGCCCTCTCAACGTCACCGTCATGCTGGGCGGCCCTTCGGCCGAGCGCGAAGTCTCCCTGCGTTCCGGCGCGGCCGTCGCCAGGGCTTTGGCTTCCCTCGGCCACGCCGTTGCCCAGCTCGATCCCCAAACTTCTGTCTGGCAATTGCCCCGCCCCACCGACGTCGTCTTTCTCGCCCTTCACGGTTCTTACGGCGAGGATGGCACGGTTCAGGAGCAATTGGAGAAACTGGGCGTGCCCTACACCGGCTGCGGCCCGGAAGCCAGCCGGATCTCGTTCGACAAAGTGCTCGCCAAGAAACGATTCCTGGCCGCCGGGATTCCCACCGCCCGCTTCGAGGTGTTTTCCTCCCCAGCGGCCGGCTGGCCCGCCGGGTGGAATCCCCCGGTGGTGCTCAAGCCCGTGCGCCAGGGGTCCAGCGTCGGCTTGCAAATGATCGATCACCCGGATCAGTGGCCGGCCGCCCTGGCCGAGGCGCTGCGCTACGATTCCGAAGCGTTGCTTGAGGAAAAGATCACCGGCCGCGAAGCCACCGTCGGCATCCTCGCCGGCCAGGCGCTGCCCATTGCCGAGATTCGTGTCAAACACGGCGCCTTTGATTACAAGAGCAAATACACCCCCGGCGCCGCGGAACATTTTTGCCCGGCTGACTTTGACCCGGAGTCGGCCGCCCGCATCCAAACCGCGGCGCTCGGAGCATTCATGGCCGTCGGCGGCCGCGATTACGCGCGCGTCGATGTCATGGTCCGCCCCGGCGGCCTGCCCGTCGTGCTGGAAGTCAACACGCTGCCGGGCATGACCGAGTTGAGCATATTGCCCGAAGCGGCGCGGGCGGCGGGCCTGAGTTACGCCCAATTGTGCCAGCGTATGATTGACATGGCGCTCGAACGATCCCGGAATCACTAGCATGTTCCATTGGCTCCATCGCAAACCCAGGAACCGGCGCTTCGCCGAACGCGAACAATTGCTGGACGTCAAATTGCGCGTCGGCCAGACCCGGGCGGCCCGCTGCCGCGTCGCCGGCGTGGCCCTCGGCGGGCTTCTTGTCCTGGCCCTCATCGCCTTCATCCTCTGGCGGGGCGAACAATGGCTCCTGGACGCTTTGATCTACAAGAATGACGCCTTTGCCATCCAGGAAATCCAGGTCCAGACCGACGGCGTCCTCACCGCGGAGGCCATCCGGCGCTGGGCGATGGTGAAAACGGGCGCGAACTTGATGGCGTTGGACATGATGCGCGTCAAACGCGACTTGGAACTTCAACCCTTCGTTCAATCGGCCGCCATCGAGCGCGTCCTGCCCCACACCCTCAAAATCCAGGTCGTCGAGCGCGAGCCTGTCGCCCAAACCATCGTCACTTCCGTCCGTCCCGGAGGCGGTTTGGATCAGGCCATCTACGATTTCGACGAGGAAGGCTACACGATGAAACCTCTGGACCCGCGCTGGCGCGCCGAGCCGCCCTCCGCTGGCGAACGCCTGCCCATCCTCGTCGGCGTCCAGGCGGCCGACGCGCAGCCCGGCCGCGTGGCGGAGGCCCCGCAAATCCGGGCGGCGCTTCGGCTGGTGTGCGAGTTCGATCATTCGCCCATGATGGGCGTTGTGGAACTGGAACGGATCGACGTCTCCGTGCCGCAGATTTTGCAGGCCACCACCTCGCAGGGGGCGGAGATCACGTTTTCGTTCAACGATTTTGAAATGCAACTGCGGCGCTGGAGCATCATCAACGGTCAATACCAGAAATGGGGCAAGGCCATCGCCTCCCTGGACCTTTCCATTTCCAACAACCTGCCCGTCCGCTGGGTCGCCGCCGGCGCCCTGCCTCCGGCCCCGCCCCGCGCCGTCAAACCCACCCGCCCCAAAAGGAAACATGTTTGATTCCGCCTCCATCCTCGTCGGCCTGGAAATCGGCACCTCCAAAATCTGCGTTGTCGCCGGCGAAATCAACGCCGCCGGCGCCTTGAACATCATCGGCCTTGGCCAGGCCCGCTCCCGGGGCGTCCGCAAAGGCGAGATCGCCGATGCCGCCCTGGCTCAGGAAGACGTCCGCAACGCCATCGTCGAGGCCGAGCAAATGGCCAACGTCGAAATCCGCTCCGTTTTCCTCGGCGTCACCGGCAACCACGTCCGCGGCTTCAACAACCATGGCGTTCACCCCGTCGTCTCCGCGGACCGTGAAATCACCGCCGAGGATGTCCAGGATGTCATCAAGAACGCCAAGGCCATCAATCTCCCCGCCGACCACACCGTCGTCCACGCCATCCGCCAACATTTCCACGTCGATGACCAGAACGGCATCCTCAACCCCGTCGGGATGTACGGCGCCCGCGTCGAAGTCGATGTCCACGTCGTGCATGGCCATGTGGATCGCCTCAAGAATCCCATAGGCGTCGTCCAGGGCCTCCAATTGGACGTGGATGAAATCGTCTTCACCGGGCTGGCTTCCGCTCTGGCCCTGTTGTCCAACGAGCAGAAGGAACTTGGTTCCCTGGTCATCGACCTGGGCGGGGGCACCACCAATTACGCGGTCTATTCCGACGGGATTATCAAACACACGGGCGTCCTGGCGGTCGGCGGCGACCATGTCTCCAACGACCTGGCCTACGGCTTGAAGGTGCCGCTGGGACGCGCCGAGGAGTTGAAGCTGGCCCACGGCTCCGCGCTTCTGGACGACTCCGCCAAGGGCCAGGTTCTTTCCTCCCCCGGCCAACTGGGCTTGCCGGCCAAGTGCGTCAATCTCGAACATCTCCACCGCATCATGTCCCTGCGCCTGGAGGAAACCTTCGGGTTGATCGAATCGGAACTCTCCCATTTGGGCCTGCTGGACCAGCTCCGCGCGGGAGTCTTCCTGTGCGGCGGCGGCTCGCGCGTTCCCGGCTTGCTCCAACTGGCCGGTTCGGTCTTCTCCTTGCCCGCCTTCCTGGGCAAGACCAACTCCATCAGCGGCCTCAAATCCGCCCTGGACCAGCCGGAGTTCGCCACCGCCATCGGCCTGGTCAAATTCGGCTCAATGCAACACAAGCGCAAACCCGCCAACGGCTTCGCCGACGGCCTCAAGAAGACGTTTGCGGAAATGTTTAAAAGGTGAACCATGACGACGCCCCTTGAAATTCCCCCAGCGCCGGCCATCAAGAAGGACCTCTGCCTCAAAGTCTTCGGCGTGGGCGGCGCCGGCTGCAACGCCGCGGCTTTCGCGGCCCAGGCCGCTTTCGAGCGCGTGGACTTTCTGGCCATCAACACCGATTCCCAGGCCCTGGAAGCCTGCTCCGCCCCGGCCAAATTCGTCCTCGGCTCGTCGTGCACGCGCGGCCTGGGCGCCGGCGGCGACCCCGATCTGGGCCGCGCCGCCGCGCAGGAAGACATCGAGAAGCTGCGCGGCTTTTGCACCGGGGCCGACATTGTATTCATCTTGACAGGTTTGGGCGGCGGCACCGGCACCGGCGCCGCGCCTGTCATCGCCCGCCTGGCCCGCGAAAGCGGCGCCCTGGTATTGGCCCTGGCCGCTCTGCCTTTCGAGTTTGAAGGCCCCCGCCGCCAGCTCCAGGCCCAGATCGGCCTCCAGCAACTCAAAGCCGCCGCCGACGCCGTCATCTGCCTGCCCAACCAGAAAATCTTCAAATTGCTCGATGATAAAACCAGCGTCCTGGAGGGCTTCAGAATCAGCAACAGCCTCCTGACCGAGGGCCTCCGCGGCATCTGCCGCCTCCTGACCCACACCGGTTTGATCAACCTTGATTTTGCCGACCTCTGCTCCGTCACCCGCGGACGCCATGCCGCCAGCCTCTTCGCCACCGCGGAGGCTTCCGGCGAAACCCGCGCCCAGCAGGCCATGGAAAAACTCCTGGCCCATCCCCTGATGGATGGCGGCCAGGTCCTGACCGAATCGGACTCCGTCCTCATCAGCATCGCCGGCGGACCGGACCTGATGATGAGCGAAATCAACAAACTGATGGAGCCGATCAAGCGCCAGTGCGAGAACGCCCACCTCATTTTCGGCGCCGCAATCGATCCCCAGTTTGCCGGGCGTCTCTCCGTCACGCTCATCGCCTCCAGCCGCCCCCAACCCGCGGACACCGCCGGCGCCGCCGCGCCCGCCCGCGAGCCTGGCGCCGCCGGGTGCCCGCCGCTGGAATTCCTCGACCCCGCCGCCACCGAGCGGCCCGCTTCCCGCTTCATCGCGCCTGCTCCGGCGCTTTCCGACGAGAAAAAAGAGCAGCTTTTCCGCGGCCAGACCGGCCGTTCCCGCAAGCGCTCCTCCCGTCTGCAAAAGGAATTGCCGCTGGAAATAGTTTTCAAAGGCCGCTTCGAGAAAAGCGAGCCTACCGTCCGCCACGGCGAAGACCTGGACGTGCCCACCTACATCCGGCGCGGCGTGCCGTTGAATTGACAAGCGGGGTGAGAAGGGCGTTCCGGCGCTACGTGACCGCTTCGAGGAAGATCGATTGAAACTCGCCGCAGACGTGCATGGCGTAGAGGGCGTGGGCGTTGGAACCGCTCAGTTTCAAATGGGCGCCATCGGCCAGGTCCGGGCAGCCCAGTCGCACCCAACTGCCGACCCGGATGTCGTTCAAGACTTGCAGGAGCCATTCCAGTTGGGCGGCGGTTAGAGCCATGCGCAATTCGCCGCGGCTGACGGGGAAGAATTGCTCTTCGCCGCGGAAGAGCTGGTCCAGCTTGCGCTGATGCGCGTCCTGTAGCTGGGACATGGACTCCTGCAGGAGACGCTGTTCGGCGGCGCGTGCTGGCTGGGGTGGGTTGGTGAACTGATGATGGCTGGCATCCAGGACGGGAAAGAGTTGAAGGACGGCCAGCAAAGCGGCCTTTTCGCGCGGGGTGATCTGAAAGAGCAGGAGCGGCGGAGCGGTTTCCTTTTTTGAATTGGAAAGGCGAAGGAACTTCATTCGTCCTTTTCCATGGTGGCGTGAAGGGTGTAGCTGTGCAGTTGATGGACGTAATGCTCCGCTTTTTCGAAGGTTTCCCGCACCAGCACGCTTTTGCCGGAGTGATGCACCTGGAGCATGTGCTTTTGCGCCTTGGCCCTGGGCCAGCGAAAGACGGTCTGGAAAACGTGGGTGACGTAATCCATCAAATTCACCGGATCATTCCAGCAAACGACCAGGTAGCCGCGATCCGGGAGTTCCTTGGAACGCGTCTCTTCTTCCTGGCCGATGTCCGGCGCGGTTATCGGTGCGGTTGCCTGCCCCATGCGGCAAATGTTCAATCAGCCGATTGAGATATTCAATGGCAATTTTCAACGGCCCGAATCGGTTCATTCCCGGATGCCCTTTTCAGGGGCGGCCCTGATTGCTTTTTTGCGAATTGGCGCGACAGTGTTATACTGAAATGACGAACGTGAATCCGGTCGAAACCAAATGCAGCCGCGCGGAGAAGGTTGAATTGACCGTCGCGCTGGTGCTGGGCGCTTTGCTCGCCTGGCTCAGTGTAACGTAAGAGTGAGCCTGCCGCGGTGGAATTGAGCGCGTTTGCCGGGGGCAAAAAGCTGCCCGGAAAAACGCCGGGGAATCGTCTCCCCGATCCCCAATCACCGCCGGGCGGCCAGGGCGGCGAGGAGTTTCTCGTGAATGCCGCCAAACCCGCCGTTGCTGAAGACGCAGATCACATCCCCGCCCGCCGCCTGGGTTTTCAAATAACCGACAATCGCATCGGCGTCCGTCAGGCCGGCGGCGGTTTTGCCGGCGGCGGCCAGGGATTGCAGCAGTTTCTGCGGGTCCAGCCGTTCTTCGGGTTTGAGCAGTTCCAGGCGCGCCACTTGCGAAATGATCACGGCATCGGCGTCGCGGAAGGACTCGGCCAATTCGTTCTGAAAAACATTGCGGCGGGTGGTGTTGCTGCGCGGCTCGAAGACGGCCCAAATCTTCTGGTGCGCGTGGCGGAGGCGCAAGGCGCGCAACGTTTCGCGGATGGCCGTGGGATGATGGCCGAAATCGTCCACGACCGTGACTCCGCCGGCAATGCCGCGGACTTCCATGCGGCGCTTGACGCCGGTGAAGGTGTCGAAGCCGCTCTGGATTTGCTTGTTGGACAAGCCGCAATGCTTGGCGCAGGCGACGACGGCGAGGGCGTTGCGGACGTTGAATTCGCCGGCGAGGTTGAGGTGGAACTTGAAGCTCGGAATCTCGAATTCGCTCGCCGTCGGGCCAAAGCGGAGGTTGAAGGCGTGGATGCTGTTGTCGGCGCCCAGGCCGAAGTGTTTGACGGGGCAATGGGTGATGTTGAGCAGGGGCGCCAGGTTGGGGTCGTCTCCGTTGGCCAGGAGCTGGCCGTTGCGGGGGATGAGATTGAGAAGGCGGCGGAAGGCGGTCTGGACCGCGGCGAGGTTCTCGAAGATGTCGGCGTGATCGTATTCCAGATTGTTGACAATGACGACTTCCGGCAGGTAATGGACGAACTTGCTGCGTTTGTCGAAGAAGGCGGTGTCGTATTCGTCGCCCTCAATGATGAACCACGGGCCGTCGGTGAAGCGGGCGCCGGCGCCGAAATTATTCGGCACGCCGCCGATGAGGAAGCCGGGGTTCAATCCGTTGTGCTCGAAGACCCAGGCCAGGAGCGAGGTGACGGTGGTTTTGCCGTGGGTGCCCGTGACGACGAGCGAGCGTTTGCCGCGGATGAAGAATTCCTTGAGCAGTTCGGGCAGGGAACAGTAGCGCAGCTTGTGTTCCAGGACCGATTCCACCTCCGGGTTCCCCCGCGAAAGCGCGTTGCCGATGACGACCAGGTCCGGCTTGCCGGCAAGGTTGGATTCGGCGTAAGCGGGCATGATCTCGATTTTTTTGGAGGCGAGAAAAGTCGAAATGGGCGGATAGACATTGTGGTCGGAGCCGCTGACGGCATAGCCCCTGTCGCGCAAGGCCGCCGCCGCCGCCGCCATGGCGGTGCCGCCAATGCCGGCGAAATGAATGGATTTGATCTGCGAGAACATCGCCTTCCATAATGGCGCAATTTCACCGGCAGAAAAGAAGGAAATGACGGGTTGTGATCGGCCGGGGCGCGGGACTATTTTGACGCATCCGGGCGGGGGGCTTCTATCGGAACCCGGATAATCTCCACTGTCGCGGGAAAGCTTCGGCCAGGCCGACGGCTAGAAAGACCGTGCTGGCAGTCAGCCAAGGGAGCAGGGTTGGGTCCAGACCGCCCAGGCTCTGCGGATTGAGGTGGACTGTCAGCGCCGCCGTGATGTGCCAGACGAGCCAGGCCGCCATGAGGACAAGAGCGGGCCAAGCGAGTTGTTTCATCACGCTGCCCAACGCGAACGACGCCCGGCCGATTCGCGCCTGGCCTGCTTCGAACTCCGCCTGCAACTGCCGTTTGCGCTCGGCCCGCTGCGCCTCTGACAAGGCCGCTGGCGCCAGTTGAATCTGTTCCCGAAGCCGCCGGTCGAATTCGGGCGAGAGCGCGGGAACTCTGACGCCGGCTGAGAGCGTGGCATCGAGTTGCTGGAGTTGGCGGGTGAAGCTCCGGCAGGCGGGGCAGGCGGCAAGATGGGCTTCCACTTCCGCCCGCTGGGGGAGGGACAACTGGTTGTCCTCGTAATCGAGAATCCTGTCTTCAATTTCTTCGCACGACATAAATCAAAGGGGTATAAGGTTCGGCGCAATCCGGGTCATGGGCGAGCCTCGCACATCGGCCGCCGGGATTTGCTTTGGGATTGTTTGAGACGGGCCGGCTTGGGCCGGAACCGTTTCAAAGGGGCGGGAATTGATTCGCAGGAGTTCTTTTTTCGCCCGGAACAAAAGAGTCTTGACCGTGCCCAAGGGGATGTCAAGCATAAGGGCCACCTCCTGGTAGGCTTTGCTCTCCAAATAGAAGAGCGTGATCACCCGCCGGTAATTCTCCGGCAATTTCGACAGGAGGACTTCCACATCCGACTCCGATCCGGGCTCGGGGTCCGCGCATTGGAGGGCTGGAATCCAGCCGGAGGCGGCTTCCATTTCCGGTTCCTGGAGGGAGACGGTGGGGCGCCTGTCGCGCCGCTTCAATTCGGTGAAGCAGGTGTTGCGCGTAATCGCATAAATCCAGGTGGAGAGGGAGGCGCCGCCGTGATAGGCGGGAAGCCCCTTCCAGATTTTAAGGAAAACCTCCTGAGTGGCGTCCTCGGCGTGAGTTTCGTTGCGCAGGATGCTGAAAGCCAGTCGGAAGACTCTGTCTTTGAAGCATTCGAGCAACGGGGCAAAAGCCTCGTTGAATTGCCGGGCTTCGAGCATCCGCAGAATGTCTGTCTCTTGCATGGGTCAGTGTTTAACTCCGGCAAAGCCTCCGGGCGCCGGGCCTTGGGCCTGTTCTTTATACTACGCCGGAGACCCCCAGGTTTCAAAAGAATATGGAAAGGCGCGCGGAATGTGTGAAACAATTGGCAGGCAGGCGAAGTCTGAAAGAAGGAACAACGCCGGTTGTGAGAAACACAACGGCAACGCAAGAATAAACTCACAGTCAGGAGCATGAACTCTTATGATATTTGGAATTATAGATCCAGCGGTCCCCATCACGGCCATCGTGCTGGGGCTGACAACCGCAATGTTAAAGCTCATTTTGAACTACTCAAGGCGCAGACACATGTTCGCGCTTTATCACCGGGAACGGATGGCGGCCATTGAGAAGGGGATTGAGCTGCCGGCTTTGCCGGAAGACTTTTTCAACGAGGACTCCAAGCTGCCGTCGCGCGGGGGCCACGGAACACTTTTAACCGGCCTGATCCTGGTGTTTGGCGGCCTGACATTAGCCCTGGCATTGCATTTCACCGAATCGAGAACCGACGATAATGGTGAGGCGGCGCTCTATGGGCTGATTCCGGCTAGCATTGGCGCTGCTTGTCTGGTTTATTACTTCACCGTGGGCCGCAAGCTGGCCGCAGCCGTCGAAGAGGAATGGAAAGCCCGTCTGGCGGATGCGGCCCGGCTCAGGAATCCGCCCGCATAACCTGTCGAAATGCCGGTGATGTTGATATGAAGAAACTTCTCTTCTCCGCCGCCGCGGCCGGGGTTCTGGCAGCCCTGACCGGCTGCGATGCTCACATCTCCACTTCCGGCCGCTGGTCAGACGCCGATTTGAAGGCGGCTACCAACGTCGTCCAGGTTGGCGCGATTCCGGCCCGCCTAAAGGCCTTGGAAGTGGACAACCGGCACGGCAACATCCACATCACGGGGACCGACCAGGGAACCACCGCCTGGACATGGAAGCTGGCCGTCCGCGCCCGCAGCATTTCAGTCGCCCAACAAATCGCCAGCGGCGCGAGCTGCAAAGCTGAACTGGAGGGCGACCATCTCAACCTGGTGGTTTCGCTGCCCGAAGCGATGGAACCCCACAGCGTCCAGTCCGATTTTGAAATTACTCTGCCGAAATCCGCCGATGTGCGGGTTGAAGATCACTTTGGCGCAGTCGAAATCAGCGACTTGGCTGGCAATGTGGAAGCCACGAACGAAAACGGCCGGCTTGATATCCGAAACATTGGCGGGAGCGTGCGCGCGCGGACTTCCTTCGACAAATTGCACGTCAGTAACACCGGCCCGGCGGCGTTAAAGAATCAGAACGGAGAGATTCGAGCCGCCGGCATAGGCGGGCCATTGCAGGCCAACACCAGCTTCGATTTGCTGATCGCGCGGGATGTCCGCGGGCCGGCCACTCTGGCAAACCAGAACGGATCAATCAAGGCCGGCGGCATCGGCGGTTTGTTGGACGCGCGGACCAGCTTTGACTCGCTGTTGGCAAAGGATATTGGCGGCGCGGCGACGCTGCGAAATCAGAACGGCCTCATTGAGGTGTCCGGCGTAGGCGGTCCGCTTGATGCCAGAACCAGCTTTGACGCGCTGGTGGCGCGCGATATCGGCGGGCCGGTTCATTTGCGCGATCAGAATGGAAGGGTCAAGGTGGTCCAGGCCAGGGGAGACGCGGACATTGAAACTTCATTTGACAGCCTGACCGCCGAAGAAATCCAGGGGGACGCGATCCTCCTAAACCAGAACGGCGGCGTCAAGGCGGCCGGCATCACCGGCTCGGTCAAGGCCACCACTTGCTTTGCGGCCATTGATGTTACGGGAGCGGGGTCAAAGTTCGTGTGCCACAATCAGAATGGCGCCATCCGGTTGCGCGCCACCTCCGCCGCGCTCACGAATCTCGAAGCGAAAACGAGCTTCGACACGCTCGAAGTCTTTCTGCCTGGCAGCCTCAAGCCGGCCATCCAGGCGCATACCACCTTTGGCGATGTCGAATCCGATTTTCCCGTCCTGATGAACCCGCGCGCCTCGGAACCCTTTGGCGACGTTGCGCCCGGCACGGCGCGCATCACCTTGCAGAATCAGAACGGCAAGATCGGCGTCCTCCGCGACTGACTGATTGAGTTGCGGAGGCGGGCGCACTTCAAGATTGTTGACTTTATGATGCTTGAGTGCCTCTTATTCCGGTAAGAAAAGTGTTTGGAACCAATCAAGGCAGTGGGAAATTGCATTCCGCTGACGCGAATGCAACTTCGGAACTTGCGCCCCATTCGGGAGCACTGACCGGAAAAGTATGTCCCTTGTGCGCCGAACCCATCAAAGCGCCGGCGAAAGTGTGTCCCTTCTGCCGTGCGTCACAGCGTCGCCTGGCTCGCTGGGGACCGTGCGTGGGCCCGAGTTTATCGGCGCTCATAATGCTTGCCTGTGTTGGCATGGCCTTGTCCTTGGCTGTTTCCCGACGATTTCCGCTCGGAAGGGCGGAACTTTGCGCCTTACCGGGCGCAACTTGTGGTTGTGCGGACCTCATTGGAACGCGGTCAGAAGAAGAATGAATTCTGGCTAAGCGGCTACATCACCAACACCGGAAATTACCCTTGGCGCATGCAGGAACTGGAGGTGCGGTTTATGGAAGGGGAGGGCAAGCTGGTGGATGTGTGCCACCCGGAGATGTCGGAGAAGTTCGTGGTTCAACCGCACCAGGAACAAGCCTTTCGAGTTGCACTGGGGACGCTCGCGCTTACCAACAAAGGTATCGTTGCGAGGGTTCGCGTCCAAACGGCAACCGATGGAAACCGCCCTGCCAAAACTGAGTAATCACCTTCCTTGAAATGACACCGCGCCCAGAGCACAACTTGGAAACCGCGAGCAGCCGGATATGTCCGTTCTGCGCGGAAAGCATCAAGCAGGAAGCAAAGGTGTGCCCAAGGTGCCGCCAGTGGCTGACGCTTCGCTCCCTCCGCAATCCGGCGATTGCTGTCTGGGTTTACGGTCTTCCACACGTGGTCCTTTACGGTTTACTGATGATGTTGATTCTGACGGCCTTTGATAGAATTGAAAACCCCAAGCCCGACTACGCTGCCTTTGTGAATTCGCTTCGAGTGATGGAATCCAGGATGAACTGGGCGGAAACCAGCAGCGGCCCGCGCATCTACATCACGGGCATTCTCACCAACCAAAGCGACCTCGCCTGGCGCGACATAGAATTGGAGTGCCGGTTCCTCGATGCCAACGGGCGACTGGTGGATGCTGCCCATCCGCATGTTTTCCTTACGATTCAGCCTCATGACGACACGGCTTTCCGCGCAGATGTGAACCCCAGCCGCCCCACTAATGATTACGCTGCGTCAAGGGTTAGGGTAAGCACAGCCCGGAATACCAAGGGCCTTTTTTGGTAACTTCCGCGACGACCGGAGGGACTGGAATCGGCTTGAATTGACGGCGGGCCGGGGAATGGCAGGGGTCGCCTCGCCGAGGCGACCACCCGGAAAGAACCTCCCGCGGACAGCTCGGCGAGCCGTCCCTACCATTCGTGACTGACGCATTACCGCAGTCCAAACCGGGCGGCGCGAAAAAACGCCTTTTGCGCGCGGCCAAACATGGTATCTTATCCCCAGAAACGTGAGAACACCTCATCTCAGTATCATTTGGGCCGGCGCGGCATTTCTTGTCGCCGCCTGCTTTACCCATGCCGATGACCAGATTCGGACTTACACCGTGCCCAAGGAGCATCCGCCCATGGCGGCGCCCGACATTCCCGTCAACGCCGCGCCCATCCGCTGGACCGTGCCGGAAGGCTGGCAGGAATTGGCGCCCAATAGCATCCGCATCGGCAACTTCGTGGTGACCGGCAAGAACGGCGCCAAGGCCGAAGTGGCCGTGACCTCATTTCCGGGGATGGTCGGCACCGAACTGGACAACGTCAACCGCTGGCGGCGCGAACTGGGGCTGGAGCCGGTGGAGCAGAGCGCGGTCGCGTCGGAACCGGTGACGGTCGATTCGTTCGACGGCAAACTTTATGACATCGCGGGGTCGTCGGCCCGCACGGTCGTGGCCTCGGTGGCGCGCAATGGCGCGATGTGGTTTTTCAAAATGCGCGGCGACGCCGGGACGGTTGCGGCGGCCAAACCGGCCTTTGCCGATTTCCTGAAATCAGTCCATTTCAACGGCGCTGGAAATGCGGCGTCCGCGCCGGCAGCGATGCCGCCCGCCGTTGCCCGCCCGGCCCCGCAGGAGGGCGCGGCCGATCTGCCGAAATGGCAGGCGCCCGCGAATTGGTCGGAAACAGAGCCTGGCCCGATGATCTTGAAGAAGTTTGCCATTGCCGGTCCGGCGGAGGCCAAGGCGGCGGTAAGCATCAGCTTCTTCCCCGGAGACGTCGGCGGCACGTTCAATAATGTCAACCGCTGGCGGGGCCAGATCGGGCTGCCGCCAGTCGAGGCGGACAAGCTGGACGGCGTGACGCAACCGCTGGAGACGGCGGGCGGCCCGGGGACCCTGGTGGATTTTCCCGGCACGGATCCGAAGACGGGCCAGCCGGCGCGGCTGGTGGGGGCCATCGTGCCGCACGGGGACAATACGTGGTTTTACAAGTTGTTGGGGGACGGCCCTCTGGTCGGAGCGGAAAAGGAGAGCTTTGTGAAATTCGTCAAAGGCGTCCATTATCCCTGAGCCATGCTTGCTCGCGCGATCAACTTTTTCACGTCGCTCCGCTTGACGGTGGTGTGCCTTTGCCTGGCCATCTTGCTGGTCTTCGGGGGGACGCTGGCGCAGGTGCATCTGGGGCTGTACGCGGTGCAGTCACAGTTCTTCCGCAGCTTCCTGATATACTGGACGCCGGAAGGGACGCACTGGCGAATCCCGGTTTTTCCGGGCGGCTGGCTCATTGGCTTGGTGTTGATGACGAACCTGGTGGCGGCGCACATCAAGCGGTTTAGATTCGAGCGCCGCAAAGCCGGCATCCTCCTGGTCCACGCCGGATTGATTCTCCTGCTGGGAGGCCAGTTTGTCACCGAGATGTTCCAGGTGGAAAGCGACATGCGCATCGAAGTCGGGGGCACCAAGAATTACTCCGAGGCCAGCCGCAGGAACGAATTGGCGGTCATCGATGTCACCGATCCTGACAAAGACCGCGTGGTGGTGTTCCCGGAAAAGCTGCTGGCCAGGGGCGCGGAGTTGCGGACGCCGGAATTGCCATTTGCGTTGCGCGTGGAGAACTATTTCCCCAATTCCACGCCCGCCGGCCCGATGTCTGGAGAGGCGGAGAAACTCAAGGCCGGCGCCGGGCTGGGCCAGCGCCTGTTCTTCAGCCCCGCGCCCACGACGAGCCGAATGGACGAGGAGAACAGGCCGGCGGCATTGGTGCAGGCGGTATCGGATCGGGGGCCGATTGGGGATTGGGTCGTATCCACCTGGCTGACACGCTGGCCGTGGTTTGAAGGATTGCAGGATGAACTGGGATCGTTGATGCCCGGCGTGTCGATCACGGCCCCGCAAAGTTTCACGTTCAATGGCCGCACCTACGAGATTGCATTGCGCGCGGAGCGCTATTACAAGCCCTACAGCATGACGCTTCTGGCGTTCAATCACGATGTTTATCCCGGCACGGACATTCCGAAGGATTTCTCCAGCAGAATCCATCTCAGCGATCCGGGCGCCGGCGAGAACCGCGACATTCGTATTTACATGAACAACCCCCTGCGCTACCGCGGGGAGACTTTTTTCCAGGCCAGTTTCGAGCCGGGCGACCGCGGCACCATCCTCCAGGTCGTTCGCAATCCGGCCTCGCTCGCTCCGTACATCGCCTGCTTGATCATCGCGCTGGGCCTGCTCGTTCAATTCCTGACGCACCTGGCCGGCTTCGCGCGCAAACGCGCCCGATCCGCGGAGTCGGCCGGCCGCGATCCATCCGCCCCGCCCTTGGAACCGCTCTTGGCCGGCGACGCCAAAGCCAAAAGGAGTCCCTTATGAAGAAATGGCTGCCCTGGATTGCGGTCGCGCTTTTTGGCGCCTGGTTCTTGTCAGGCGCGGTGGCGCCAAAACCGAAGGAGGGCTTTGATCTGGCGGGCTTTGGCCGGCTGCCGGTGCTGCTGGATGGCCGGATACAACCCTTCGATTCGGTGGCGCGCAATTCGCTTTTGAGCATGAGCGGGCGCTCCATCGTGCGCCTGACCAACGGGCCTCCGCTCTCGGCCTTGGAGTGGCTCATGGACACCCTGGCCCGGCCCGAGACAGCGGACCAACTGAAGGTGTTCCGCATTCAACACCCCGATTTGGAGGGGCTGATGGGCGCCCAAAATGCCGGGCTGGAATACTATTCATTCAATCAATTGACCAACCAACTGGAATCCATTCAAAACCAGGTCCAGAAGCTGGTCAAGTCGGAGCAAGGCCAGGGCGAGGAGGCGGCCAAATTGCGCAACGCCTACCAAAAGGACCTGATGCACTTGTATGAGAGCCTGTTCCTTTACAACCGCCTCAAAAACAGCCTGGAACCGGACGATTCGGTGAATTTTCAGGACGAATTGCGTCTTTTCCAGGCGGCCTTGGCGCCGGGGCGCGCCGCCTTGGAGGAAAGCGACCAGGGCAAATCGGCCAACCAGGACGACCTCCAACGGATCGTCACCTTCTTCAAGCGCTACGATGAACTTTCCCGCCTGGCGTACCCGATGATCATCCCGCCGCTGCCGGGCCAGCCGCGCCAGGCATGGTCCAACATCGGCACCAACTTGCTCCAGGCGTTGCATTCGGGCGAGTTGCATCCCGCCGACACTTTCTACGCCGCCATGTCCTCCTCTTACCGCAATAACCAACCGGCCGAATTCAACAACGCCGTCGCCCAATACCGCGCCTGGGCGCAGGGGAACGGTCTCGCTCCCGCGTTGCAAAAAGGAAGCCGGGAGTTTTTCTTCAATCAGATCGAGCCGTTCTACAAGAGCATGGTCATCTATATCGCGGCGCTGCTGCTGGGGTGCGTCTTCTGGATCAATTTGTCCGAGCCGTTGCGCCGCGCGGGCTTGGCGCTGCTCATCCTGGCCTTTGTCATCCATTCGATTGGCCTGGGTTTTCGGATGTACCTGGAGGGCCGTCCGCCGGTGACCAACTTGTATTCCTCGGCCATCTTCATCGGCTGGGGCGCGTGCCTGCTGGGGATCATTTTGGAACGCGTTTTCAAAGGCGGCGTCGGGCTGGTTGTCGCGGGCTTCATCGGCTTCACCACCTTGATCATCGCCCATCACCTGGCCCTGAGCGGCGACACGATGGAAATGCTGCGCGCGGTTCTGGACACCAATTTGTGGCTGGCCACGCATGTGGTGGTCGTGACGACGGGCTACGCATCGATGTTTGTGGCGGGGTTGCTGGCGGTGATCTACATCGTCCGCGGCTTCTTCACGCGAACCCTCGCGCCCGGCTTGGCGCGGTCGTTGAGCCGGATGGTCTATGGAATTGTCTGCTTCGCCACGCTCTTCAGTTTTGTTGGAACGATTCTGGGCGGGATTTGGGCCGATCAATCCTGGGGCCGGTTCTGGGGTTGGGACCCCAAGGAAAACGGCGCGCTGCTGATCGTGTTGTGGAACGCCGTCATCCTGCACGCCCGCTGGGGCGGCATGATAAAGGAACGGGGCCTGATGGCCATGGCCGTCTTCGGCAACATCATCACCAGTTTCTCGTGGTTCGGCGTCAACATGCTGGGCATCGGCCTGCACTCTTATGGATTCATGGACAAAGCGTTCCCGTGGCTGGTCGGATTTGACGTCAGCCAGTTGGCGCTGATCGGTTTGGCAATCCTGCCGGCCCGCTACTGGGCCAGTTTCAAAGCCGCCCCCTCCGCCGGCCCGCCCTCAGGCCCCGTCCTGCCGGACACTTCCGCTCTTGCCGGTTAAACAACCAATGCCGCCCCAAACATGGATATCCCGTCCGTCCGATCCGCCATAATTGGTTTGAGTCTCCTGCTGCAATGGCCCGTCTCGGCCGAGAACGCGCGGCTGCCTTACCAGCATCTCTACCGCATTCAAACTGTCCAGGCCGCCCTCTGCCAGTCCCACACCAATCTCCTGCTGGTCCTCCAATTGCGCTCCGCCTCCACCAATGTCAAGACGAGCGACATTGAAGCCTTCATTGATTCCAAGTCCGGCAAAATCCCCCTGCCCATCGGCCCCGACGGCGAGATCAGCGTGCCCGTGCGGGACGATTTGCTGGCGGAGGACCCGTGGCTCATCACCAACCAGCCCAAGGGCACGATGGAATTGAACTGGCAGGCGGGCCTCTCCAAGTCGCTCGTGCGGCAGATGACCAATTCGGTGCGCTACAGTCCCGTCATGCAGGCCGTGCGCGAATGCGATGACGTGCAGGAGAAGATGCGCCAATTCTTCCCCGCCGCCCCCAAGCTGACGCTGGCGGGCTTGAAGTTCATATTCCCTCCGCCGATCAAAGCCGCCGCGCTCATCATCCACGCCAAAGACGGCGACCGCAAACTCGAGGCGGACACCAACGGGGAATTGATCGTCCCCCTGGACGAGTCGCTGCTGGACGAAAACCCCATGATGACCTTCTCAGTCCCGCCCGCCAAAGTCCAACTCCTCTCGCGCAAGAGCGGAGAGTGAGCCGGCGCGCGAATTGGGAAGGTGGAAGAATCCCTCTTGACTGGGGAACCGGGGTGTGACACGGTGTGACACATGAAGACGATTTCCATCCGGGAATTGCACGCGCGCACCGGCCGCTGGGTTCGGGAGGCGGCCGAGCAAGGCCAGATTCTCGTCGCGGACAATGGGCGCGTCGTGGTGAGAATGGGGCCGGAAACCGCGACGCCGGAAACCCCCTATTTCGCCCGGCGGCAATTCATCAATCGGAAGATGAAGCGGTGGATTGAGAGCGGCGAATTGGGCCGCGGGGGAACGGATGTCACGCCGGGAATGTCCGAGGACCGCGCGGACCGGGCCTGATGATCTACCTGGACACCAGTTACCTGGCGCGATTGTACGTCGGGGACGCCGGCTGGGAAAAGGCGCGCGCCCTGGCGCGGACCGACCGGGTAGCCTGCGGCCTGCACGGCAAAGCGGAGACCATGGCGGCGTTTCACCGTAAATTCCGGGAAGGGGTTGTTTCGCGGGCGGTTCTGGCCGGTTTATTGAAACAATTTGAAAGCGACTGCGCGGCCAATGGGTTCGAGTGGCTGCCGTTGACGCCCAAGGTCCTGGCGCGGGTCGGCCAGGTTTACGCGGCCTTGCCTTCGAGAGTGCATTTGCGCGCCGCCGATGCGCTCCATCTGGCCTGCGCCGTGGAAGCCGGTTTCAAGGAAGTGTACTCGAACGATACGCATCTCCTGAGCGGCGCTCATTTTTTCGGGCTTAAGGGAACGAACGTCCTCTGAGCGCTGACCGCCGGCGCGAGCTTGACACTTACGCACTTTGCGTATTATTATACGCATAATGCGTAAGTCATCGATCGCCAGCGTTCTTTTTTCCAGCACCCGGCAAAGACTGCTGTCCGCCCTGCTGTTGAATCCCCATCAGCCGGTTTATGCGACGGAACTGGCCAATCGCTGTGACTTCAGGCCATCCACATTGCAGCGTGATCTGGCCAGGTTTACGGAGGCGGGAATCCTCAGAATGTCGCGGAGCGGAAACCGCGCCTATTATCAGGCGAACGTGGAATGTCCTGTATTTCCAGAACTGCGTGGATTGTTGATCAAAACTTCCGGTTTGGTTGACGTGCTGCGTGGCACTCTGGATCCGCTTGCCTCGGGCATTGAAGTGGCGGCGGTTTATGGTTCGATGGCCAGTGGGACGGAAACCTCCCGCAGCGACGTTGATTTGCTCGTCATTGGTTCCGTCAAGATGATCGAATTGTCCCCGCTCCTGGAACAGGCCACGGGGCAATTGCGGCGCCAGATAAACCCGTCCCTCTGCACTGCCGGTGAATTCTCGCGCAAAGCCCGCCGCAGCCATTTTGTCCAGGCGGTGCTTGGCAAGCCGCTCCTTTTTGTGATAGGAACCAAGAGTGACTTGGAAAGAATTGCTGGCGGAAAATCGCGTGGCGGCGGAACCGACAAGTCCCGCCGAAATCAAGGACCTGCGCGCCGTCGTGCGTCGCAATCTTTCCGACGCGCAAATCAGGAAACTGTCCGATGATGGGCGCTTCGGCCATGCCTATGATGCCGCCAGAATCCTGGCCAATATCATTGTTCGCGCCAGCGGCTACCGTGTCAAAGGTGATGGAGGCGGGCATTACAATACCTTTTTGGCCCTGAAGGCGGCTGAGCCGGCCTTTGCCAAAAAGGCTGTCTATTTTGATGCCTGTCGCAGAAAGCGGAACAGTTTTCTTTACGAACAAGCCAATGTTGTCAGCCACACCGAGGCGGAAGAGCTTCTTTGGCACAGCTCTGGTTTTTCCCTTGACGTTGACGCCTGGCCAAAGAAGCAGCATCCCGATTTGATGTGACTGAAAACGGTTGCCAACTGGCCGTCCGTCTGGCACACAATGTCATTCTTTTATGCGAGCAAACAGAGTGATTGTCGCGGGCCTCCTCTTATGCGCCTTGGCGTCCGCCCTTGGCCCCCGGGCCTTGGCTTCCGCGGGCGGCGACGAAACGGTCGCCATCCAGTATCATTTCGCCGGCGCCGCGGACCTGTCGGCCAACACGAATTTCGCGCTGGCCGGAAAGCTCTTGAGCCTGCCCTCCAGCGTTGCGTTCCGAAACCTCGTGCTGGACAGGCTGGCCGGCGTGTATTGGCGCGGGCTGCAATTCAAAGCGGACGGGAAACCCGTTGCCAGCCTGCGCCCGCTGCTGGAGGACCTTCTGAGCGTGGAATCCGCCGCCAGCTTCGGCGGCACGGGCAAGGATCACCTGGACTTTGTCCTCGCCGCGCGTCTGGACAAGGCGCGAACGCAAGCCTGGCAACAGAGCCTGGAGGCGGCCTTGGGCGGCAAAGGCGAGGGCTTTGTCGCGGAGGGATTTCCCGGCACGCGGTGGAACCGGCCCGGAGACCGCGGCCTGTGGTTGGTGCAGGCGTCCGGCTGGCTCGTCGCGGGACAGGGGGAGGATTTGGCGGCGGTTCGCGCGGATTACCTCCAGCAAATCCACAAGAACGGCCGGCCCCGGCCGGCGTTGCGGGAAAGCTGGCTGAAGGCGGACATCGATTGGCCGCGGCTGTCCGCGTGGGTGCCGCTGGAGTCGTCTCCTTTCAAACTGGCGCGAACGAGCGTGGACGCGACATCCGGCCAGGGGAGATTTCGCTTGACAGGATTTGTCACGTATCCCGAGGCCCCGGCGTGGCAGGCCGCGCCGTGGAAATTCCCCAGGGATTTGGTGCGCGAGCCGCTCTGCAGCTTCACGGCCGCGCGGGACGTTGGGCCGTTTCTGAAGGCGGACGCCGCGCTGGCGCGGCTTTTTGGCAGGAGCATCGCCGGGCAGTTCTGCTGCTGGGCGCAGGCGCAGATGCCTTTTCAAAGTTACGCCGCCTGGCCCTCCCCCGGCGGCGCCGGGGCGAACCGCAAACTCCTGGTCAATTCCATGCCGGACCTCAATGCGCTGCTGACACTGCCCAGCCAACCCAAGGTGATATGGTCGCCCAAGACTACAGAAATTATTTGGCCCAGGGGTTCCCTCATCACGCCGTCCATTTCGGCCACGAACGGGCCGGAAGGAGATTACATGCTGGCGAAGTTGTTTCCGCTGACGGATACCGCGACGCCGGCCCCGGCGGGCTTGTGGGCGCAGTTCGAGGGCCGGGACGATCTGGTCTATTACGACTGGGAGTTTACCGGCCCGCGCTTGCAACAATGGCGTCTGCTCTGCGAACTTCTGCCCGTCCTGCCTCCGGTCAGCGCAGCGCCCGCCGCCCCAGCCCCGGGCAGCGCCGCCCGCCCGCCGCTGTTCATCGTGGATGACTGGCTGGCCGGCTTGACCCCCTATCTCAACAACACGGTCACCGAAATCAAGCGCACCTCCTCGAACGAATTAAGCCTGACACGGTCAACCCCCTTTGTCTTGAACAGTTTCGAGTTGCTCTGGCTCTCGCATTGGCTGACCGACACGCCCGCCGGACCGGTCAATGTCAATCAACTGCCCATGGCGAAAATGTCGGGGCCGGGCATGCCATCGCGCTAACTCCCCCATGCTCAAACTCGGCGTCAATATCGATCATGTCGCCACCCTGCGCGAGGCGCGCTACCGCGGGCGCGAGCGCGGCGAGCCGGACCCCATCGAGGCGGCGCTGATTTGCGAATCCGCCGGCGCTCACGGCATCACCGCCCATCTGCGCGAGGACCGCCGCCATATCCAGGATCACGACATCCGCCGCTTGCGCGACGTCCTCAAGGTCCGCCTCAATCTCGAAATGGCCGCCACGGAGGAGATTACCGGCATCGCCTTGCATATCAGGCCGGACATTGTCTGCCTGGTGCCCGAACACCGCGCCGAAGTCACCACCGAAGGCGGCCTGGACGTGGCCGGCAACTGGCCGGCCCTGGCTGAAACACGCCGCCGGATGAACGACGCCGGCATTGAGGTCAGCCTGTTCATCGCGCCGGACCCGGAGCAAGTGGAGGCCGCCGGGCGGGTGGGGAGCCAATTCATCGAATTGCACACGGGGGCTTACGCGGAGAATTTTAACCGCAAACGCGAGCGCGCCCGCGAAACGGAGCGCCTGATCGCGGCGGCGGAGCAGGCGCGCGCTTTGGGCCTGGGAGTCAACGCCGGCCACGGGTTGAACTACCGCAACGTCGGCGGGCTGCGGCCCGTGCCGCACCTGGTTGAACTGAACATCGGCCACAGCATCATCAGCCGCGCTGTCATTGTCGGCCTGGCCACCGCCGTGCGGGAGATGCTGCTGGCCATGGAACAACTCGGCGCCGGCCAACCGTAATGTGGATGCATCACAAAAACGTTCACATTGTCGGTAGGGCGGCGCTGCCGCGCCGCCCAAAGGTTCGGGGCAGCACAGCCCGCAAAGCGTGCATCCACCATCCAGCTCCGTCTGCATCTCTGCCCTGCTCGGAACATGAAAACTTTTGTCATTTCCCCCCTCAACCTGGAGCCATTCTGTGATCCTCGGCACCGGCATTGACATTATTGAAGTGGAGCGCGTCGAAGGCGCCTATCAGAGGCATGGCGAGCGATTCGTCCAGCGGATACT
This sequence comes from Verrucomicrobiales bacterium, assembly GCA_003138485.1. Classification (GTDB taxonomy): domain Bacteria; phylum Verrucomicrobiota; class Verrucomicrobiia; order Limisphaerales; family Palsa-1400; genus PLGF01. The sequence goes on from PLGF01000081.1 coordinate 53,462, forward strand.
GTGCCCGGCGGAACTGGCCTATTGCTTCTCGCACAAATCGCCCGGGCCGTTTCTGGCGGCGCGCTTCGCGGCCAAGGAAGCCATTTCCAAAGCCTTCGGCACCGGCATCGGCGCGCAACTGGGCTGGCAGGACATGGAAATCCGGCGCAAAGAAACCGGCCAGCCCTACGTCGTGCTGCACGGCAAAGGCCAAACCCTGCTGGCCGCCCGCGGCGGCCGTGAGATCCACCTGAGCCTGAGCCACACCGAAAAACACGCCACCGCCATCGCCATCCTCGAAAGCGCCTGAGCGCCAAATCGCCAAGCCAGGTCGCCCCAAAACATGGCAATGCCCTCCTATTGCGTTTTTATGAGGACAGGAGCATGGCCGAGGCCGCCACGCTCCTGGGCATCCAGGAATGGGCGGCGCGCAAGCGGGTGGAACGCGCGGTGGAAAAACTGCGGCTCTTCTTCACCCGGCGGGGCATTGCGGTTCCTGCTGCGGCATTGACCGCTGCCATGGCCGCTCATTCCGTCCAGGCCGCGCCGCCGTCCCTGGCAAAAACAATCGCAGTCGCAACGCTGGCGAAAAGCGCGGCGCCGTCCGCTTCGATTGCAACCCTTGTGAAAGGAGTAATGAAAATTATGGCATGGTCCAAAGCAGAAACTGTAATGGTCAGCGCCGTGATCGTTGGCCTGACGGCCTATTCGGTGGTTCAACAGCAGGATCGGCTCAAACTGCGCGAGCTGAATAATGCGTCGGAACAGAAAGTGGCGCAATTGCACGAGCAACTTTCCGCCAGGCCACGCGCCACACCGCATTTTCCCGCGCCGCCCGTTCGATTCGAGGCCCCTCCCAGTGCCAAAGCGCAGCCCGCCGAAAATGTCGTCGAGCGCAACATCAACAAGCCCGGCAAGCTCACCTCCGAACAGATTGCGGCGTATCTGAAATCCAGCGGGCGCAACGCCGCCACTCTTCTGGCCGCATTTCGCACCAGCGGCGATGCGGCGCTGCTCAAGGAGGCAATGGAGAAATTTCCCAACGATCCCCAGGTGGCCTTTGAAGCGGTGACCGCCGGCAATTTGTCTCCTGAAGATCAGCGCCAATGGCTCAATGCCTTCGAAAAAGCCGCGCCGGACAACGCGCTGGCCAATTACCTTTCCGCGCTCAACGATTTTAATTCCGGCCAGACGGAACAGGCCTTGCGGGAAATGGCCGCCGCCGCCGGCAAATCGTTTCAAGATTACACTTTGATCCGCGTTCAGGCCGATGAGGAAGCCTACTCGGCGGCCGGTTATTCGATACCTGACGCCGCGGCACAGGCGACCTCGAAACTCTTGTTGCCGCAACTCGCGCAGTTTAAACAGTTGAGCGAGGACACCATGCAACTGGCCAGTGCCTACAATCAGGCGGGCGATTCCAGTTCGGCGCAGTCTGTTTTGCAAATGGCCGCAAACCTCGGGCAATCCTACGCCAGCCCGTCTCCGGGAGAGGCGGAAATCAGCCAGCTCGTCGGCATCTATATCGAGCAAAAGGCCCTGCAGGCGATGCCGCCGGACAGCCCCTACGGCAGCGGCGGGCAAACTGTCCAGGACGCCCTCAATCAACTGACCCAGCAAAAAACAGCGCTCGTCCAGCTCGATCAAGAGGCCGGGCCGCTGTTGTCCGCGATGTCGGACCAAGACTATGTCATGTATAAAAATCACCGGATCATGTTCGGGGAGCGAAATGCGCTCCAATGGGTCGTGGACAAATTCGGGCCGCGGTGACGGAATGGCCAAAGGAATCAAAGTTATTTATCCGTGAAAATCTGGGAAATCCGTGGTTGAACGTCTTCCTCCGCGGCTTTGCGTCTTTTTCTTGCAGTTTCTTTCCGCTGTGTTACATTTCGGATGCAG
>PLGF01000095.1 GCA_003138485.1 Verrucomicrobiales bacterium
TAGCCGGACTGATTTTGCAATTATTAAAACTCTCCAAATCCCACCGCTAACCGGCGAAACTTGAAGGGGCTCTCACTATTCGCACAATTCAATTTTCAATGAACTTTCGGGCCTTTCAGCCCTTTTTCGCCCCCATAAAGGGGACAAAAAACCTGAGCGCCGAATCTTCTTTCTTCAACTCGGCATCTCAGATACCTTCGTTAATCTTCAATCAGCCTAATCCGACTGAAGGTGGATGTCAACCGGTTTTGTTGGCAACCTCTCTCGTTCTGCGAGAGAACAATGTGACAATATCATGTCAAAGGAGCCGCGCAAGAGTTTTTTTCAAAAAAATCACATTATTTTTCACCCCACCCCCATTTGACGCCCCAAAACCCAGGTAGGGAACCTCAAAAACAGGCGTCCGCGGGGCCATTTTCCGGATCATCCGCGCGTTGCTTTCAGCCGAAATGTCGGGTTTCTTTACGCCCATCACGACTATCGTAACATCCTTTTGACCAGCTACTTGCAACGCTTCCACGGTCAGCAATGTATGATTGATCGTTCCCAGCCGGTTTGCGCTGACGACGATTACTTTGCAGTCCAGGCTTCGGATCAAGTCCCTTACCGCATAATTCCCGCCCAAGGGCGCAAAAAGGCCCCCAACGCCCTCCACAACCAAAATCTCGCATCGACGCGCCAAATCGCTGATTTTCCCCAAAACGGCCCCCAAAGGAACGTTTCTTGCCGCGGCGCCCGGCGCCAGCGGCTTGTCAAAATAAAAAGGGTTGACTTCATCCAGCGTCAAGCATCCCTTTTGCAGGCCGCGCAGCAATCGGGCGTCGCGGCGGGAACCGGAGCAGAAGGGTTTCATCGCCAAAGCGGCGCGCCCCCGCCGCCGGAGAAACGCCACCAGCAGGGCGGTCAAGACGGTTTTCCCGACCCCGGTGTCCGTGCCTGTAACGAAGATTATTTTTTTCAACCGGCCTGTTCTCATGGGCGCGCAGGGCAGACTATTGGCGTTCACGCCGCAAAGTTCAAGGCCCAAAGCGCCCGCCCCCGGGACTGGGCCGCATTTCACTCTTTATGGCGCATCTGCGTAAAAACAAACAGCCCCGCAATTCCGCCTTGCGGCCAGGCGGCGGGGGTTTAACTTAGGGCCGTGTCCTGGCTGACGGATCGCCATTACTTTTTGCTGGCCGTGATCGTTTACGGTCTGAGCGCCGTTTATTCTCTTTTTCTCTGGCGCAAAGGCTTTCGCAGGCATGATTTCATCAATTACGCCCTGCTTCTGGCCGGATTCGCCTTGCATCTCAAGGCGATGTTCATGCGGGGGCTGACCTTGGACCGGTGCCCTGTCAACAATCTCTACGAGGCCGTGACCTTTGTCGATTGGACCATCGTCGGGGTTTATCTGGTCCTGGGACTCTGGCCGCGATTGCGCCAGCTTGGAGCCTTTGCCGCGCCGGTCATCTTCGCCATCGGAGTCTTCGCGCTGATGCCGGGATTGGACACGACCGCCGCCAGCCGCCCGCCGGCCGGCAACGAACTCATCAGCCTGCACGCGGCGCTGACGCTGCTCTCCTACGGGGCCTTCGGGCTGAGTTCGGTCGCGGCGGTGATGTATCTGACACAGGAACACGACTTGAAGTTTCACAAGCTGCGCGCCGTCTTCGCGCTCATCCCGCCGATCGACCGTCTGGAGCGAATCACCAGCCGCCTGTTATGGGCTGGATTCATCTTGTTGACGGCTGGGCTGGCGTTCATTCCGTTCCTGCCGCGCCCGCGGCCGGAGGCGCATCCAGCTTCGGACCCGAAGGTGATATGGTCCGGGCTGGTCTGGTGCCTGTATCTGGCGCTGCTGGTGATGCACGGCCGCTTTGGCCAATCCGGCCGCCGTTTTGCCTGGGGCGCGGTGGGCACATTCGCGTTTGTCCTGCTGACGTTTTGGGGCGTGAACCTCCTGTCGCCCGCGCACAAATTTTAACATGCCTCTGATCGTCCTCGGCTTGAGCCATCGCTCGTCGCCCGTTACCGTGCGGGAGCGGTTCGCTTTTGCCGAGGCCGACATTCCGGCCGCTTTGCAAAAGTTGCGCGATACGGGCGCGGTCCAGGAAGCGGTCATCATTTCGACCTGCAACCGCGTCGAAATCTACGCCGCGACCGATCTGCCCGAACGGCAGGGCGCGGAACATCTCCGCCGATTTTTACTTGACCACCACCAGTATCACCAGCCCCTGGGTGATGAAATCTACTCCCACACCGGGGTGGAAACCCTGGAACATCTCTTCAGGGTCGCCTCCGGTTTGGATTCGATGGTTCTGGGAGAGACGGAAATACTCGGCCAACTGAAGAAGGCCTACGAAACGGCCCTGGAACATAAACACACCGGCAGGCGGCTCAACAAGGCGTTTCAAAAGGCGTTCAACGTTGCCAAGCAAATCCGCACGGAAACCAACATCCAGCGCGGCAGCGTCTCGGTTGGCTCCATCGCAGTCGAACTGGCGGAGAAGCTCTTCAGTTCTTTGCGCGACCATCCGATAATGGTCGTCGGCGCCGGAGATACAGGCGAGAAAACCGCCCGCGCTCTGGTCAGCCGGGGCGCTGGCAGCATCGTTTTCTGCAATCGTTCTTATGAGCGCGCGGCGGAACTGGCCCGTGAATTGGGGGGCCGTGCCGTGCGTTTCGAGGATTGGGCGGGGGAGTTTTCCGGGATCGACATTCTCATCAGCAGCACATCCGCCCCGCACTACATCCTGGACCGTTCGCGACTTGAGGCACTGATGAAGCCGCGGAAGAACCGCCCGATTCTTTTGGTTGACATTGCGGTGCCCCGCGACATTGACCCCGCGGTCAACTTTCTCGAAAACGTCTATCTCTACAACATCGACGACTTGCAGGAAATGGCCGCCGATTCCCTGCGCCAACGCCAGAAGGAAATCGTCCGCTGCGAGGCCATCATCCGGGAAAAGGCGCGCTCATTGAACCTCGCCTCTCCGGAAGGGCAAGTCCGGGCCAACGCCAACCTGCCCGCAAACGCATGACCGCCAAAACCATCCTCATTGCGACGCGCGGCAGCCCGCTGGCGCTGGCTCAAGCCAACATGGTCCTGGCCCAGTGCCGCCGGACGTTTCCCAAGCTGGCTTTCGAGTTGAAGATCATCAAAACCAGCGGTGACAAATTACAGTCCGCCGCGATGTCCCGCGTGGACCCCACTCTGCCCAAGGGTCTCTTCACCAAGGAACTGGAAAGCGCCCTGTTGAAGCGCCGCGCCGACCTGGCTGTCCACAGCTTGAAAGACCTTCCGACGGAATTGCCGGCCGGGCTGAAGCTGGGCGCCGTCGCCGGCAAACGCGCCGACGTGCGGGACGTTCTGATCTACAAAAGCCCGCTGGCGCCCGGCCTTGAACTGGCCGCCTTCCCCGCCGGTTTCACTGTCGCCACCAGCAGCACGCGGCGCAAAGCCCAACTGCTGGCCGCGCGGCCCGAATTCAAAATCATTGAAATCCGCGGCAACGTCGGCACCCGCCTGCGCAAACTGGCCGAACTGCCGGACATGGACGCCACCATCCTCGCCGCCGCCGGGCTGGGCCGGCTGGATTTCCGCGTGACGGCCGAGGGCCGCTTGATGGGCGGCGACGCCCCCCCGGGTTTGCTGGCATTGATGCTGGACCCGGACCTTATGCTGCCGTGCGTCGGCCAGGCGGCGATTGGCTTGGAAGTCCGCGAGAACGACGAGCGCATCGCCAGGATTTGTCATGAACTGGACGACGAGGCCACTTTCCAATGCGTGACAGCCGAGCGCGCTTTCCTTCGGGCTTTGGGCGGCGGATGCCAGACGCCCGTGGGCGCTTATGCCAGTCTGGCGGGCGCGGAGATTGATTTGCGCGCCGTCTCATTTTTGCAGTCAAGTGTCCTGCGCGCCCGGGCGCGCGGCCCGGTCGCCGACGCCGTCGGTTTGGGCGAGCGTGTCGCCAGCCAATTGAAGTAAGGAGGCAACGCCCCCCCTGCCCTGTCGGGTCAAAGCAAGTCGCGGAAAAACCGCTTCCAGCGCGGCGCGTAATAATGTTGACGGTCGAAAGACAGGACGACCGCCGTGGCGCGTCCGACTATGTGATCACGCTCCACCGCCCCCCAATAGCGCGAATCGTAACTGTCATCTCGATTGTCCCCCATCATAAAATAGGCCCCGTCAGGAACCGTCACCGGGCCAAACGAGCGGAGCGCGGGCAGCCGCGGCAAAAGCGTCACCGCGTGGCTGCGGCCTTGCGCCGGTTGCTCCCTGGCGAAGACGCGCGGGCCGTGAGTCGTAGGTGGAAGGTCGCTCCCGACGCCGGCCGGCACGGCGTCGTATTGCGCGGCGCGCCCGTTGAGGAACAGACGGTCGTTGACCATTTCGATGCGGTCCCCTGGCAGGCCGACGCACCTTTTGACCAGCCGCGTGCCGTCCACGGGCGAAAAGAACACCACTATGTCGCCGCGCCTGGGATTGCTCCATTGAGCGACGTGCCAGGTGGTGAAAGGAACCTTCAAATCGTACGCCAGCTTGTTGACAAACACCCGGTCCCCCTCGACGATCGTCGGGTTCATGGAACCCGTCGGAACATCATTCCAATCCGCGATGGCGGAACGGACGACCGTCAGGATGAGGATGGTGATGGCCAGAGATTGGTATTCGCGCCAGAATCGCGCCCAGCGTTGCTTCGACAATAACCGTTTCATGGACCATTGGACACCGCCGCGCGGTTTTCGTTTGAATTCTTCCAAGCAACCGCCAATTGGCAGCAACCGCCAATTGGCTTGCATATAAGCTGAAAGTATGAAATACTGAATCCATGACAAAAGTCATCAACATCAATGATCGGGGCACCTTGACGTTGCCCAAGGAGATGCGGCGTCGGCTGGGTGTTGAGCGCAATGCTCAAGTGGTCGCCGAGGAAACCGACGAAGGCATCCTGCTCCGCCCCGGTGTCACTTTCCCAGTGGAACTCTACTCCGAAAAGCGGCTGGCCGAATTCCGCCGCAACAACGAGGAGTCGCTGGCCGGTTATCGCCTCAAAAACTGCCCTTGAAAGACGTGCCAATCCTCAGTGGAGCCATCGCCGGTCGCGCGACACATTTGCTCACGGGCGACGAACGGGATTTTGGGAAGTTTTGGGGCAAGACGATTCAAGGCGTCAAAATCATTTCGCCTCGGATGCTGGCGGAGGAACTGGGGTTGTCGTGAACGAATAAATGAACTGTTCCGCTTAGCGATTTGTGTCGGGCCCTGTTTCCTGGCCGAAATCCACGCCGTTGGACGGCAGCAGTCTCTCAATTGGCAGACTCTTCGTCGGTACGGCCGGACGGTTTGAGCCGGAGGGTGTGCCTCGCTGGACCGCAGGCAAAACGGCGGTGAAATCGCCCGCCGGCGGTTTCCTCGACGCATCCGTCCGCTCATGGATTCCCAAGTATGCGCCCAGCGCCAAGCCCGCCACTAGCGCCGCCGCCGCGCCGGCGAAGGATATTCGCGGTTGCAGAACTGCCGCGCGCCAGAAATCGCGCGTCCGTCCGCGCATCTTTTCGCGGAAGGCTCCGCCGGTCGTTCCGCCTTTGTTCCAATCCCACAGCGCCCGGCACTTGGGACAGGTTATGTGAACCTGGTCGTTGGTGGCGACAATGCGGATTTTCTGTCCGCATTTCGGGCACTGGACGAGGATTGTGGTGGCGTTCATTCTAAACAGCCGGTAACGGCCTCAACGCAGCCACACTGCCTTGGGCAAGTCAAGCCGAAGATCAGATACCATTGAATTAGCTTTGAAGGAACGCCCCGAAATGCGTACTGTGCCGGGATGACAAGCGAAGAAACCTTGCGAATTTTCCACCGGACGGGCGCGTTGCTCGAAGGGCATTTCGTTCTCCGCAGCGGCTTGCACAGCCGCCAGTATTTTCAATGCGCCCTCGCGTTGCAGAACATGCCCGACGTGGAACAACTGGGCGGCGCTCTGGCGGACAAGGTGCGTTCGCTGGGCGCCACAACGGTCATTTCGCCCGCCATGGGCGGACTGGTGATTGGCCAGGAAGTGGCCCGGCAGTTGCGGGCGCGCTTTATCTTCACGGAAAAAGAAGAGGGCAAACTGGTCTTGCGCCGCGGGTTCCGCATCGCTCCCCGCGAGAAATTCCTCGTGGTCGAAGACGTGGTGACCAAAGGCGGGCGCGTCCAGGAAACCATCAACATCGTCCGCGCCCATGACGGTGACGTGCTGGGAGTGGCCATGATCGTGGACCGCTCGAACGGCGCGGTGGATTTGGGCGCGCCCATGTTCAGTTTGCTGCGCCTCAACGTGGAAACCTTCCAACCGGATCATCTGCCCGCCGACCTTGCCGCCCTGCCGCCGATGAAGCCGGGAAGCAAATAGTATGGCTTTCGAGAGCTTCGCCCAGTTCGTTCAAACGCTGGAAAAGGCCGGCGAAGTCAAGCGAATCCGCGAGCCTGTCGCCACGGAATTGGAGATCACGGAGCTGGCCGATCGCGAAATGAAATCACCCGCTGGCGGGAAGGCTTTGTTGATCGAACAGCCGACGGTCAACGGCCAGATTTCGCCCTTTCCGCTGGCGATCAATACGCTGGGTTCCCATCGCCGGATGGCCCTGAGCCTGGGCGTGGACTCCGTGGAGGAGGCGGGGGCGCAATTGGGTTCGCTCATCCAGGCCAAGCCGCCAGCCAGTTTCTCGCAGGCTCTCAAACTGCTCGGCACCGCCCTGGATTTGCGCCATGCCAAGCCAAAGCAGGTCAACCGCGGGCCGTGCCAGGAAATCATCCATCGCCAGGACGGCCTTGCCTCCGCCGCCCCAAGCCCCTGCCCCACCCTGCTCTCTTTGCCCATCCTCAAATGCTGGCCTCTGGATGCCGGCCGTTTCATCACCCTCCCGTGCGTCGTCACCAAGGACCCCGACACCGGCGCGCGCAACGTCGGCATGTACCGGATGCAGGTCTTCGACGGCCAGACCACCGGAATGCACTGGCAACTCCATAAAGTCGGCGCGCGCCACGGCAAAGGTTACTTCCAATCCGGCCAGAAAATGCCCGTCAGCGTCTTTCTGGGCGGCGACCCGGTGTTTACCTTTTGCGCGACGGCGCCGCTACCCGATGGTTTGGATGAATTCGTGCTCGCGGGCTATTTGCGAAAGAAGGCCGTCGAACTGGTCCCCTGCGTGACCAATGATCTGCAAGTGCCGGCCGATGCCGATTTCGTCATTGAAGGCTACGTCGATCCCCGGGAAACTTTGCGCACTGAAGGCCCGTTCGGCGATCACACCGGCTACTACTCACTGGCCGATCTCTACCCCGCCTTCCACGTCACCGCCATCACCCACCGGCGCAATGCCATTTACCCGGCGACCATCGTCGGCGCGCCGCCCATGGAAGACTTCTACATCGGCACAGCCAGCGTGAAACTGTTCCTGCCGATCCTGAAAATGAACTTCCCGGAACTGGTCGATCTGGCCCTGCCCGCCGAAGGTGTCTTCCACAACCTGCTCTTTGTCAGCATCAAGAAAACCTATCCCATGCAGGCCTTCAAAATCATGCACGGCCTCTGGGGAATGGGCCAGATGATGTTCACCAAATACATCATCGTTGTCGATGACGACGTCGATGTCCACAACACAAGCCAGGTGCTCTTCCGTCTCTGCGCCACGACCGACCCGCTGCGCGACGCGCTTTTCACGCGCGGCCCGGCCGACGTGCTCGATCACGCCACCACGGAACTCGCCGTCGGTTCCAAACTGGGCCTGGACGCCACCCGGAAGCTGCCCGGCGAAGGCTTCAAACGCGAATGGCCCCCGCTGATCAAAATGGACGCCGAAATCAAGGCCAGAATTGACCGGCTCCAAAAAGATTGACCCAACGGCCGCGTTTTTAACCGTAAACAGGCGTAATTTACCGTAATTTCCGCAACCAGCGAACTCTTCGTTCTCCCAGTCCGGGAAACCCTTACAGCCGTCAATTCAAGGTGCAAATAGGTGCAATTTACCGCAATTTATGTAAACAGGCGTCAACGGGCCGCAATGCGGCAAAGCAAGGGAAAACGGCCCGCAAACCCATGCCAAAGAACAGGCGCGCCGCCGCGCAATGCCCCACCCTGGCACACCCCCGCCGACCCGTCAACCTAAAAGCACAAATAGTTGCATTTTGGGGCGCAGATCAGCTTTGTCGGGCTTGTCTTGTATTCGGGGCCAAAGCGGCGCTTCTCGCCGCACTCCAAGACGCTTCGCGTTGAGGGCACGCTCCCGTTGCGCCGACAGGTTTTGCAGTGCGGCACCGCTTTGCGGTGTAGCCCAACAGTTTGTTCCGTCTGCGCGATAGCGCCGCTTTCGAACACAGGAAAGCCCGACAAAGGTGGGATGCGCTCGGCATTTTGTTTTCCACCCAGGGAGAAGCGCCGCCTTACCACGATGCCGCCAGCGGGCGCGGGGCGGGCTGCCACGCTTGGCCCGTCCAGAACTCCGCCTGGCGCGAGCCGCCCAATCGCGCCGGCACGCCCGCCGAACGCAGGGCCGCCGTGTAAAGAACCTCGAAATCCTCCCCGTTCACGATATGACCTCTCCATGAGGACTCCACTCCGGGCTGTTTGGGATAGCCGGGGGCTATCGTAACACGTTGGCGCAAGAACCGCGCCACGATTGCGGCGGCATCGGAGGTGGTATTCTCATGCCGGACGCGCGGATAGAAATTCTCCCAAAGTTCCCGCCGCCAATCCAGTTCATGCCCGCCCTCACCGATCACCGGCGAGAGCACATACTGGCGATAGAGCGCATCGTCAACCTTCCAATTCACCAGTTCGAACATCGTGTAATGGGCCAATTCGACGTGAGTCAACAGCGTTTGGAGCCGTTGCCCTTCCCAGACCGGCAGCGCGGCCAGAGTCTCAAAATCCTCATGCCACTTTGGCGCCAGCAAATGCTTCCGCGCGATTTCGATGGTGCGCGGCGAAACCCGCATCCGGGGCGGGACCAGATGCAGCGCCGTATCCGCCACCGCCAGCGTCCCCAAAACCACCGCCGCCACCCGCAACCCAACCTCAAACTTCGTCAATTTCGGTAGGGCGAGGCTCCCGCCGAGCCGTTCCGATCCATGGCTCCGCGGGAGCGTCGCCCTACCGTTGCGTTTCCAATAACCCCAGACCCCAAGCCAGACAAACGCGGGCAAGATGCAGAGCAAAAACGGATACCGATGCAATCGCGGAAACTCCGGCAGCGGATGCCCCGGCGTCAATTTGCCTTTGCAATACTCCGCGACGAGCCTGAAAACCACCGGTTGATCTGCACCAAAACCATGGTCGCAACCAGCCATGATATGCAACGTCACGTCCGTTCCGTTCGTCCCCAACAACCCCGCCAGCCGCCGCGCATCCTCCACCGGAAAAATGCTGTCATTTTCCCCATGAACCAGCAGCAAATCCGAGATTCGAGATTTGAGATTTGAGATTGATGAATTGTCCAGTTCAGGAATCCATCCTCCGGCCAGCCGCACGTAAACCTGTGGCCGGTTTTCGGGATGTTTGAGCAGGTAAGCCAGGGTGTTTTGCGCCCCAAGGCTGAAGCCCACCCAAGCCATGTTCACAGAAGGACGCGAAGTGAACGAAGCCTCTTTGTTTCCTTCGTTCCCTTCTGTTCTCGTTTCTGACGCAGCCCAGCTTTGCCGCCGCACATAATCCAAGACAGCCGCAAACTCCCCCTCAAACGCGCCGGAATTCGTCTGATCATAATCGAAACCCACCGCCGCCATGCCAAGTTCCGCGAACTGCCGCAGATCATTCCCATCCGTCATCCAAGTCCCGCCCGATCCGTGCGCATATACGACCGTTGGTAGGGCGGTGCTGCCGCGCCGCCCAAACTCACCTCTGGGAACAACCGTGATCCCATGCACCCTCGTGCCCGCCGCCGTTTTGACGGAAAATTCCGTCCGCCGAAACGGGTCCCGCGAATGCGCCCAAACCAACGAGCCAAGAAATAGGAAAGCAAAAAACAGCCAGAACTGCTTGGACAGAAGGAAACGAAGGAAACGAAGAGTCTGCATAAATCATTAATCTTTGTTACCTTTGTTTCCTTAGTTAACTTCTGTAAAAACTTCAGCCTTTCGTGGTCCGCCATAGCCTTGGCAACCGTGCCCTCTCTTTGCGTTTTTCATCTGCGTCATTCTGCGTATTCTGCGGGCTACTCCCTGCCCAGTTCCAACAAAATCCAAAACGCCGCCGACGTGGCCAGCTTGAACAGCCCCCCATCAAACCAAAACCCCACCGCCAACACCAGCGCCCCAGCCCGGCAAACCGCCTTGAGCCAATCCAACTGCCGCCCATCCAGGTCCGTGGCAGGGCGAGCCTCCCGGAGAGCCGTCTCCGTGAATGATAACCAAAGGTACATCCCAAAACAAAAAAGCGCCGGAATCCCCAGCGTCGCTCCCAGCATGAGATAATCATTCATTTCGATCGCCCCCGTTTCATCCAATCTGCTGGGTGTATAATACTTGCCATAAAAAGGCTCCGGTTGGTTCCAGCCAAAGCCGAAGACGGGCTTTTCCGCCATCATTTGCAAGTCCCCTTCCCAAGCCGCCACGCGATTGCGCCAGGAAAGGTCATTCTGGTTGGACGCGGAAATAGCCCGCCGTCCCGTTACGCTCTCCGTGTGCTGATATTGCCAGAACAACAGCGCCCCCACCGCGCAGACCAGGACAGCCACGTTCATGCATGTCCGTATGCGACCATTTACAGCGCCATAAGCGCCGCCTTCAGGAATACTGTAGGCCGGGTCCCCCGACCCGGCGCACTCTTTCCTGTCTCCAGATAAAAATGGCTCCTCAGATTGGTTCCAGCAACGCCTCAACCACTGAACCGAAAGATAAACGCCCCCGACACCCGCCCCCACCCACGCTCCCCGGCTGTAGCTCTTCCACAACCCGACCGCCATGCCACCTCCTGCCAGCAGCAGAAGCATCGGTAGGGCGAGGCTGCCGCCGAGCCGTCTCCGAACCTCCGTGAGGCCGGAACTGGCCCACCGCCTTGATCGTCCAACAGCCAACCCCGTCGCCAACACGATCCCCGACGCCATAAGCAGACCATAAAGGTTTGGACTAAACCACGGCCCCACCCAACGGGTATTGTGTTTGTAAGAAAAAACTGGACCACTCCCGCAGTTCCAGAAGCAAGCAATCGCCAGCGCGACAACCGTTATCATCAAGAACCGCGAAAGTGACCGCCTGCTTGCAACCGGGTCATCGCGCCAAAAAAGATTCACCCACGCACCGCTCCCGATGGCCGCCCCGCCCAGCAGCATGACTGTCTGCATAGATAGCGACGCGCTCCGATAAGTAAGAAAATACACCAGCGCTGAAATGACGAGAAAAACTGCACGCCAGAAACCAACACCGATCGCCGACGCCGTGCCGCAGCAAAGCCTCCGATTCCTGATGACAGAAAAGGTCACCAAATAGGCTCCGGCACACAAAAGAGCCATCCATTGTGTTTCCGGGTCACGCAAGACAGCTTCCGCCTCACGACAGCTCGAGCCCAGGAAATTGCCCGCCGATAACTCCAAGTGCTCACCAAACAAGCATAAAGCACACGCGAATGCCGTCAGCAGCGCAAGAAGCAGGCGCCTTTTCACCGAAATAAAATGTCGAAATGTGGCCCCCATGAGGTTACGGGTGCTGATGGCAAGGCGTTAAGGGATTGGCTTCAAAACTCGGCTTCAAACAGCTCGTGAGGGGAGTTTTTTGTTGGCTCGATCATTGTTCTCGCGGTATGATCAGTTTCAGTTATTTATTCAAGGACCGCCCTGCTTCGTAGAATTTCAGTTCGTTATTGAGCTGCTCCAACAAATCCTGCCGTCCGGTCGCTGGCGCCAATTCAATTGCCTTTTGGACGTTGCGCTTGGCGTCGTTGAACTGTCCAACCTCGGCGCAGGCGGCCGCGAGGATTTGGAGTATAATCGGGTTTCCTCCGCCGGCAAGGTCGTTAGCCTGTCGGGCCAGCTCCAGCGATTTTTTACCGTTGCGCAACGATGCCTCTGGACATGTGGCTAGGTGCCAAGCCAAATCATTCTGGATTTGCATATTAGATGGCTCGATTTGCAATGCACTTTGGAGATGGGAAATCGCTTCCCGCTCCCTTCCCTTTTGGCCAAAAGCGATACCAAGCCAATGCTGGACATTCGCATATGCGGGATCAATTTGCAAGGCCTTTTGGTACTGTGCGATTGCTTCGTCCACCCTGCCCTTTTCCAGGAAAATGTTGCCGAGGTTGCAACGCACTAGGGCATACAGAGGATCGGCTTCGATCGCCTTTTGGTACTCGGTGATAGCGTCGTTCACCATGCCCTTTTCCAAGAGAGCGTTGCCAAGGTTGTTGTGTGCTATCGCGAATGCGGGGTTAATTTTCAGCGCCTCACGATACTGGATGATGCCTTCGTCCACGCGGCCAGTCCGGCAAAGAGCGATGCCAAGGTTGACATGGGCTTCCGCGTAGTTTGGATTGCTTTGCAATGCGATTTCGTAATGAGCAATTGCCTCATCCACTCTGCCTCTTTCGGAAAGAATGTTGCCGAGGTTGTAGTGAGTTCGATCACTGTAGGGGTTTATTTGCAAGGCCTTTTCGTACTGTGCGGTTGCTTCGTCCACTCTGCCCTTTTGCTGGAAAGTGCTACCGAGGTTGTAGTGCGCCGTACTGTTGCCTGTCGTGCAGGCGAGCGTGTGGCTCCACAAGATTTCGCTGTTCCTCCAATACCCAACCTGCTTGCAAGCGCAGACCGTCAACACTGTGAGCACGCCGGCCATCACGCATCCACGAGCTGTGCGGCTCACCCGCCACTCCGCTATCAGCCATGTCAAGGCAATGTAAATCCCGATCTGTGGCAAGTACGTGTATCGATCCGAATGGGCCTGCTGGCCCACCTGGATGAGTCCCAACACCGGGAGCAGCATTACTAGATACCACAGCCATCCCACCAACAGCCACGGACGATTCCCCCGCCATGTCCATGCAACTACTGAAAAGCCCGCTAACAACGCCCCGGCCAGCGATTCCGCCACTTCCCAGGCCGGGAGACCGCTGTACGGATAGGGATAAAATACCGCCAGTCCCACTGGCCAGACCATCTGTCTAAGATAAACCATGCAGGTTGCCAACGCATTCGCAATGCGTAATGGCACCGAGATTGACGCCATCGACGCCATTGCTTTGTCTTGGGCCAAAAGCGTGACGACGCAAAGGCCTGCCGAAAGAGCCAGCAAGGGCAGTTTTTCCGCCACCAATCTTCCCGCCGATGCCGACCGTCGCAACGGCCAGTAGTCCAGCAACAACAGCACCACCGGTAGCGTGACCAGCATCGGTTTGCACATCAGGCCCAAGGAAAACAAAAACGCCACCAAACCGTAACACACAGGCGACGACGGACGGCGCGCATAGCGCACATAAGCTCCGATGGTCAGCATAAAAAACAGCCCGCTGAGCACATCCTTTCGCTCGGCCACCCAAGCCACCGATTCAACCCGCAACGGATGGATGGCAAAAACAGCCGCAATAAAGGCACTGCGCCAAAAAGCGCTGGTCATCTGCCAAAGAACCAGGAAGAGCGCGATCACCGTCGCGCTGTGGAGTAAAACATTGGTCAAATGATGTCCTGCAGGATTCAATCCATACAGTTGACAATCAAGCATATGGGAAAGCCAGGTCAAAGGATGCCAGTTGGCTGAATGAGTCTGGGTAAATGCCCAAACGAACCCTTGGCGCGTCAGCCCCCGCGAAACGACCGAATTACTATACACATAATCACCGTCGTCGAAATCAACAAACTCGTGCGTCACCGTCTGACCGAAAACGGCGAAACTGATTCCAGCCAACGCCACACAAGCCGTCGGCACACGCCATGGCTGATCATTTAATGTTCGACGTGGTTTCGCTAACGGGCTCATTCGCTTCGCATGGTGCTCAATTCCATTTGCGGATGAAAACAAAGCTTCCTGCATTGTGGCACTTTACTTCCTTGTTGAGCCGCTCCAATAAATCCTTCCTGCCCACCCATCGCGTCCATTCACTTGATAATCGGGGCTGCAGGTCGCATGCCCTGAGCGCCCTCACAGCGCCTTCCCCTGCTTTCTGTGATGGATTCCCCGGAGCATATTGAAAAAAGTGAACAAAACCCCGCGGACAGATATTCCACCGACACTGGACCGGGCCGAAATAGATTCAAAAACCATTCTCACAGCGAAACCCGCGGCGGAACTTTAACTGACAACGAACCGCGATCCGAGCAGACTCCAAGATGTACCAAGCAAGCCACCGCAGGAGCTGCCAGTACAAATAATGTTAGCCACGTAAGAAAGTTGATCCAGCCAGAACTGAGCTTCAAAGCCCTTCCAAGAACTCCAAGGCAACTGCACGGAACGGTCGCATGCATATAGGTTCGACCCCATTTATAGACAGAGATCGTAATAACAAACCAAAGCAAAGCAAAACTGCGCCTTTGCAAAGAATTGGATATCCATACGTACATCGCCACAACAATTTCTAAACTTCCAGCCATTAACATCAATTCTTTGTTCGTAAGAAATGGCAGCAAAACGTCGCCTTCCTGAAGATACGGAGAATCTTTAATGACATCCAGAAATTTAAGTGCGCCAGTTAGAAGCAGAACTCCACCGCAAAAATTCATTGACACTCGATAAACTCTCATATAATCAAACTTAGCGGGCCTCAAAAAGAAAGCCCGCCAAGCGTGGCAATTCCCACGGTTATAGTATATTGGAATACATTATCAGCCCTGTAGGATACACTACCAACCCTGACGCGTAACGAATAGGACAGCCAGGAACGGAAAATTGATTACAATACTGCATCAGCGGACTGTCCGCTGAGGACGACTCTATACCTTGTGAACAATGGGTCCCCTGAATCTCGCAAGGTATTGTGTACTGAACTCGACTGCATTGAGCACCAGGGTCTGTATTTGTACAACTGGAACTAGACGCAGCTCCAGTGCAGTAGGTGCAGCCACTGTACGTTACCCAATTGATCTGACAATTACAAGATGGATTATTTGTCCCCGACCTGGACGGAGTGCAGGAACAACCTCCTGCCTGTGATTGGCTTGCATTATTTGTGCATGCATAGCCATCGCCTGGCGTATCGGAGACAGCGCGAAATGGAATTACCAGCGCTAAGGAGACAAGAGTTGACAGGAGTGCAAGGTTACAAGAGATACTATTCTTCATTTTTGTGCCTTTCTATTGATGTTTGCTTATGTTTATGTTTTATCATGTAATTTTCTTTTTCCTTCGGAATAGAAATAAAAGAGGAGGACCAACGGCAAGAAATGCCAACAAACCGGTGAAGATCAAGCGCGGCCTTAGAAAATGCTGAGTTAATTGGGCCGCTCCTCCCGAACCCACGAAATGAGGGACAGGGTGATTCGTGGATATTTCTACAAAATCAGTCACTTTGGGAAGAATCCCATTGGAAATTGTATAGCTGATATAGTTCATCTGTGGAAACACATCGCGGGCACGGTAGTCATTAATTTTCTTGACTTTTGGCAGTTGCGGCAATTGCACAGCGTCCTCCGTCAACGCCGCAACGTCCGTCCTTCCAAGACATCGCATGCCATGAGGGGACGGTGGTGTTTTCCACAACCAAAAGTCAAGTTCCCACAAGTGGGGAATGTTAATATCACCGACCTGTTGCCACTCGGAGACTTTAAACTCTGCAACAACATCCCCATCTTTGTGAGTATCCTTGAAACCTTTGAATTGCCTTTCTCTTGCCTCAATAAAATTGCCAGGAGGTTCAAACGAAAGCACTTTGATACCCTTTTCAAATACACCGAGACTATATACAAATGTCGCTTCGTCCGGGCAAACATCTGCGTCAAAGCGCCAGTGCGCATGCATCACGCAACCATCGACATAGCAGAAAGTCCGAGGTTCTGAAAACGGAACGATTACAGGCTGGCCTTCATTTTTGCGAATGTAATTCTTAGCACAATATGCGAACCAAAAAAGCCGCTCGTCGCCGTCCAGGTCGATTGGATATCCTTCCTTTGCATTCGAGACAAAGCAAGCTGTGCTATTATCAGCCATATACAAAAAGTTTAAGATGTAATCAGGATAAGTTCCGACAAATTTGCGATTGCTGGTTCCTTTGAGGTAGTTTATGCTCCATTGGTCGGTGTTGGTATCCATCATTATGTTAGCCTCAAAGCTGTTTTCCGGTTCAGTACCTGATTTAGGAAGAGGAGGAACCCGAAAATAATCCAGCACCACACGACATTTTAGGGTTTTTGCATTCACAACCGATGGGAGCAGAAAACTTGACATGCACAAAATCGTAAAACACATGAAAGTGAAACGGCTCCACAGTTTTTCCTTCCGTCCCCTGAGCAGTGCAACGCGGATAAGCAGAGCAATAGTGTTGTTTCCTAGCATGTCGACATTCACCCTATTCTCCTTCATAAAAGTTGAATTCATGGATTTTCAAGACCCTGTCTCCAGCCGATCACAAACCGATTTGAGCGGTATCGCTCGTACTCCGTCATCACCCGACGATCAAAATTCACCGAATTCATGAGGTTGACTTAACAAGTGATGCGCCATCACACAAGACAAACCTGACCTGCCAACTCTTTGACACTGCTGCCTTTATCAGAAGTTGCTTGCCAAACATTCTTAAATCCAGTTTCAGTCTTGACATGTTAGCATCCAAGAATCGTTTGAAAAGCAGAATTACCAGGCAAAATGCGCCACTATCCTTAAATGTCAGGCCAGAACGCGACATTTCGGCTACCTCCATTGAGAAAGGACTCGCCGACAAATTAACGAGCCGGGGGAGGGGCTTGCGCTCCATCTCGCCCCCTAGTCGAACGACAAGGCCCCCGGTTTTCCCGGGCTTTTGCCCTGCTTTCGCTCGTAGCGTGTTCATTTTAAACCAGATAAAAATCACCCGGAAATCCCGGAAGAATAACTTTGGCTACCGATTCTTGCGCATTCATGCGATGATTCCGACACCATCGCCAAGCAACGCCACGATTTCTTGATCTCCAAAATGCGCATTCCATTAGTTTGAACTTGCTGGCACAGTAGCCCAAATACAGCGGGTTGCAATCAAAAAGAATTAGGAATTTGCGCATATTTATTAGGAGTTTGCGCAAAATCGGCCTGCTTGAGCCGTTTGCATGGCTTTTTTCCTCAAACCCGGGAATTTGTTGCAAAAGGTGCTCGCATGAGCGTAGCCCAGCTTGGCCGCTATTTCCTTACCATTGCAACCCGCCTCCAGCAATTCAATCGCCAGGCGTTGCCGTTTTTCGGCCATCCAGGTTCTTGGGCATTTGCCGAATTTCTCCAAGAAATGTGTTTCCAACGTGCGCACGGAGACGCCGCATTTCTTTGCCAATGCCGAGACGGACCAGTTGGCTTGCGAGGCGAGTTCGGGCCAGTTTTCAATGTGGTTTGGTTTGGAGTTCATGTTGGTTGCTTCAGGATGGCGGTCATGTTGCAGTGCGGGCAGGGGATTGTATGATTCATTGTTTCGTATCTTGTTCAGCCAGGGGGTCATTATCGAAATTGTATGGCCGGGTGGGGTTGGCGGGGCACGGATTCAATTGGCGCCATCCAATGAACTGGGCGTGAAGGTCCACGAAAAGCAGGTTGAATCCAGGCCCGTGTGCGCCGTTCATTGGAGGGTCCAGGTCGGCGTCGAAAAGAGCATCGTTGGCGCTGGCGAAACAAGGCTCAAGGGCCTTCCGGGTTGGATACCGCACCTGGCTGATTTTATAGGGCGCCGGCGCGTTGGATACGCCTATGTTATTTTGGTAGAAAGAAGCAAAATAGTAATAGGAACAGGGAAACGGCAGAACGTTCGTGTCAAATCCCCTTTTAGCGTACAACTCGTAATTGAAGCCAATTCCCTGCTCCGCGGGGCAGCGGAAAAAAGTCCGGTTGTTGGTGCTGATGTAAGGATGCTGCAATCTGAGAAGATCAACGCAAGGCATCGTCGGCCAACCCGCCGGCGCGCAGGGGAAGGAATCGTGATTATCGCTGGTGTACATTTGAAAGAACAACCCCACCTGCTTCAGGTTGGAAGTGCATTTTGTCCGTTGCGCCTGTTCTTTCGACGTGGCCAGGGAAGGAAGGAGCAGCGACGCCAGAATGCCGATGATCGCGATGACCACCAGCAATTCAATCAAAGTAAAGCCTCCGGCTTTTTCAGGAGGCAAACGTTTGCCACACCTCATCATAATGCTCTCCACATGTTGCCGCCGCATTACATCACGCTCCGCCGCTCGGAAACCCGGGTTGAGCCCGGCAAATTTCCTCCACGGGACACGCTGATGTAATGTATTAGAGGGTGTTAGGGAATTCGA
>PLGF01000158.1:0-15262 GCA_003138485.1 Verrucomicrobiales bacterium
GCAGGCAGTTCATTTGGGACCAGTTTTGGGCAGCGAGTTGAGCAAAGAACAACAAGCGTCAAGTGCATAGCCCTATTTTCTTTTTGATTGGCGACGGCATACTATTTGCAGGTTCAATAATCTCTCTGAATCAGGCGTTTTGTCAATATCTCCACGAATAATCACCTCGCCCTGTCGGGAGAACGACGGCGCAATCCCGGCCGGAGTGGAGAATGAGAATTGCTTGGCCCAAGGCGTGGCATGAACCGCCGCGATGGGTTAGGTTGGGCGCATGAATGAACAACCGCTCATTGATTCCGGGTGCGAGAGAATCCTTTCTCTGCCCGCTGAAACCCAATACGCGCCCAACGGCATTGTCAGCCGCACCCTGCTGCGCACGGCCAATACGCGCACAGTGCTGTTCGGTTTCGCCGAAGGCCAGGAATTGACCGAACACACCTCCACCCAACATGCGCTGATTCAGATTTTGTCCGGCTCATGCGAATTCTCCCTGGCGGGCGTATCGCGCAGACTGAAAGCTGGCGACTTGCTGTATATGCCGCCAAATCTCCCGCACGCGGTCAAGGCAACGGAGCAATTCTCGATGCTCTTGTCGTTGTCCAAGCCAGCCCGATTTCCCGATCCCGTGCCGCCAATTCAAACCGCATCGGCCGCCCAGGCGTGAACTCAACTCCTGTTGTCCTGTCGCCAGCGAAATTGAACGCACTCCCGCGGCGAAATCCCGGCGAATAGCCGGGGTATTGGCGCCGGTTTGAAAACCCGGATGGAATCTTGGGAGGATCGGGACGTGGCGCCGGATTGGATCCCCCTTTCCGGCTGAACAGGCCTCCCAGCCGAAAACGGGATGCAGGGACCTCATTGCATCCAAAATAGCATTAGATTTATATTGCCTTTGATGCTTTATGGATAAACAGTTCTTATGTATCAAACTTGGGGTTTGGCATCGGGGATGATGATTCCATTGAGACGCCTGGATTGGCTTGCGCATGGAGAGTCGTTTGACAGCCTGCCCGGGTTTGATGATGTCGGATAATGAGCACACAGCAAACAACCGGTCGCAGCCCGCCGAACCCATTCTGCGCCCGCCAGCCTTGCACCCCAAACCCGTTCCCTGCCCGCGCGAACAACCCGCCATGAAAACGCACCTCGCCTCCATTTGGCCCGGCCTGTTGGCCGCCATCACCCTAAGCGTTCTTTTTTCCGCCGCGCCTGCTCACGCCCATGGCCAGTACCCGAATATGGCCACTGCTCCCGCCTCCGGCATTCTGCCCACGGCTGCGACACTCAACGGCAATGTCAGTGCCGACAGCGCGCCGGCCACGGCGTGGTTTCAGTGGGGTACGAGCTCAAACTACGGCAATTCCACCGCCGCCACAAATCTTCCCTACACCAACATCGCCCTGCCTGTGAGCATGATGATCAGCAATCTGACACCGAACGTGACGTACCACTTCTGCGTGGCCGCCTCCAACAGCTACGGCCTGGCAACGGGGACCGACATGACTTTCCAGACACCTTCAATCTTCACCAACCTCGGCGCCGTTCTCCCGGGTGTATCTCTGAGTTCCGTGGCGTGGGGGGATTATGACAACGACGGCTTGCTGGATCTCCTGCTCACAGGCTTGCTGGAGTCCGGCTCTCCTATTTCCCAAGTCTATCACAATAACGGGAATGGCACGTTCTCGTTGAACACCAACGCCGTTCTGCCGGGAGTGTATTATGGTTCGGTGGCGTGGGGGGATTACGACAACGACGGCCGCCTCGATATCCTGCTCACGGGCGAGACGGGTTCAGGCAGTTATATCTCGCAGGTGTATCACAACGACGGGGGTGGCAACTTCTCTTTGAGCACCAACGCGGCCCTGCCGGGAGTAGTGGATGGTTCCGTGGCGTGGGGGGATTACGACAACGACGGCCACCTCGATATTCTGCTCACCGGCCTCACCGGGTTTGACGCAGAATATAATCCAATCGAGATTTCCAGCGTCTATCATAACAACGGGGATGGAAGCTTCACTTTAAACACCAACGCGGTCCTGCCGGGAGTAGTTAGTGGTTGCGCAGCGTGGGGGGATTACGACAATGACGGCCGCCTCGACATTCTGCTCACGGGCGACACGGGAACGCAGGATACGAATGGGAATGAAATCCTGATCTCGCGAGTCTATCACAACAACGGAGATGGCAGCTTCTCTTTGAACACCAATGCGGTCCTGCCGGGAGTCTATGGGGGATCGGCCGCGTGGGGGGATTACGACAACGATGGCCGCCTCGATATTCTGCTGACGGGCCAACCAGGCCCGTATCTTTACCTCTCCCAAGTTTATCACAACAACGGCGATGGCAGCTTTTCTTTGAACACCAACGCGGTCCTGCCCGGAGTTGCGTATGGTTCCGAGGCGTGGGGGGATTATGACAATGATGGCCGGCTAGATATCCTGCTTACCGGTGAAACAGGATATGGCACAGATGGGTACCCCAGCGGAATCTGCAGCGTCTATCACAACAATGGAGATGGCACGTTCTCGCTGAATACCAACGCGATGCTGCCGGGGATTTACAACAGTTCAGCGGCTTGGGGGGATTACGACAACGACGGCCGGCTCGATATCCTGCTCGCGGGCCAAACAGGTTCCGACAACAATAATAATCCAATCGGAACCGCCTGCGTCTATCGGAATTTAAGTGCCATCACCAACACCCCGCCGACGGCGCCCGCCGGCTTGACGGCAATAGTGTCGCACAACAACTGGGTTTCACTGGCCTGGGCCGCCTCCAGCGACTTGCAGACCCCTGCCGCCGGTCTCACGTACAACTTGCGCATCGGCTCCACGCCGGGAGGATCGGACCTCCTTTCGCCTCAATCCGACACCAGCAACGGCTTTCGCCTTCTCCCACAAATGGGAAACAGTGAGCTTGGCACGAATGAGATCGTGGTCATTCCGAGGTTTCCAGGCGGTGTAACCTGTTATTGGAGCGCTCAGGCCGTTGATTCGGCCTGGGCAGGCTCGCCCTTTGCCACGGAAGGCAGCTTCTTTGTGCCGGGGCCGCCAGATGCCGTCACGCTGCCCGCCAAAGCCATCACTCCCGCCAATGCAACGCTCCAGGGGTCCGTCAATCCAGGCGGACTGCCAACGCTCGCTTGGTTTGAGTGGGGCATGGATACCAACTACGGCAACTTCACGGCCCAGACCGCTCTTTCTGCCACCAACACCAGCCAGGTGGTCAGCGCCGTGCTCGGCAATCTGACACCGGGGTATGCCTGGCATTTCCGCATGGTGGCGGCCAACAGCATCGGTGGCTCCATCGGCGGCGACCAGAGCTTTGTGACGCTTTTCCCGCCTGCGGCACTCACGCTGCCGGCTGGCAACATCAGCTCCATGGGCGCAACTCTTAACGGCACGGTCTATCCCAACGGCCAGGCTGTCACCGCTTGGTTCCAGTGGGGCTTGAACACGAACTACGGCAACTTCACTTCCGCCACAAATCTGCCCGCGACCAACGCGTATCTGGCCGTCAGCACCGTGCTCAACAGTCTGGCGCCGGGGTGGACGTACCACTTCTGCATGGCGGTGGCCGGCAGCACCACCACGAATTATGGCGCCGACTTCGCCTTTCGAACCTCCGGCGGTTCCAATCAAACCTCCGGCGCTACCAACTTTGTCACCTCCCTGGCCGATGGCGGTCCAGGCTCGCTGCGGCAGACCATCGCCGATTCCGAGCCTGGCGACATCATCAATTTCGCGATTATTGGCACCATCTCCCTGACGAACGGCGAATTGGAGATCACCACCAACCTCACCATCATCGGTCCCGGCGCAACCAACCTCATCCTCAGCGGAAACCGCAGCACCCGCGTGTTCGATATTACCAACGCCAATGCAACCGTGACCATCGCCAGCCTTTCCGTGTGCAATGGACAAGCGTCGAACGGGACTAACGGGGCGAACAGCACGGGTGTGGGCATCAACGGTGGCGATGGCTCCGGCGGCGGTGGAATTTACAATCTGGGGAACTTGACGTTGAGCAACTGCGTTCTTTCCGGCAACAGGGCTGGCGCTGGAGGCGCCGGCGGACACAGCAGCGGTGGCTTTGGCGGCCTGGGTGGCACGGGTGGTCATGGCGGGGGAATTTACAGCGCCGGCCTGCTCAAGCTAACCGATTGTACGTTTGCCACCAATGGCGCCGGCCGAGGGGGCGATGGCGGCAACGACCCCGGCGAGAGCGTCGTCGGCGGCACGGGCGGATGTGGCGGGGGAGTTTACAACATGGGCGCCATCAGCCTCACCGCCTGCACCCTCAGCGCCAACGCGGCAGGCAATGGCGGCAATAGCACCGCCAGTGGCGGGAGTGGCACTAATGGTGGCAACGGGGGTGATGGCGGAGGGATCTTCAGCGCCGGGACCATTACCTTCACCGCCTGCACGTTCAGCGCCAACTCGGCGGGCAATGGCGGCCCCGGCGGCCCGGGTTATCCTTCGAGCGGCAACGGGGGCAATGGCGGCAATGGCGGGGGGATTTACATCAGCGCCGGCGCGGCTTCGGCAACGCTTGACAGTGATTTGATTGCGCTGAACACAACGGGATCAGGCGGGCCTGCTGGCACTGACAACAAACCAGGTTCAGCGGGACTGGCCGGTAGCGGCCCCGACACGTCCGGGGCTTTCACCTCCCAGGGTTTTAATCTGGTTGGAAATGCGGCAGGCAGCACCGGCCTGACCAACGGAGCCCACAGCGATATCGTCGGCGCCGCCGCCGCGCCCGTCAACCCGCTCTTGGCCCCACTGGCCGAGAACGGCGGGGACACCTTGACCATGGCCTTGCTGCAGGGCAGTCCAGCCATTGGCGCGGGCGACGACTCCCTGACCGGCGCCGACCAACGCGGATTGCCGCGCAATTCTGGCGGGTATGTCGATATCGGCGCATTCCAATTGCAGGTCGTCCCGCCTGCCGTCATCTCGGTTGCCTGCACGGTGACTGAGGATGCCGCCACCGGGCTTTGGAGCGCCAGTCTCCTCTGCACGGTGAACCCCAACGGTTGGAACACCAGTGTGAAAATCCTGTACGGCTCCGCCACCAACTACGGCTCCACCTCCGCACTTTCTTCCATCGGCGAGGGTTATGCCGCGGTTTCGACGAACTTCTTGTTGACCGGGTTGGCCCCAGGGCTGATCTATCACTACAGCGTGGTGGCTTCGAGTTCCCCTGGCACTGCCAGCACCCCGGACCAGACCTTTGCCACGGTGTTCGCCGTGACGCTGCCGGCCACAAACATCACGACCACGCAGGGCACGCTTGAAGGGGCGGTCAATCCGGGCGGCCTGGCGACCCTGGCTTGGTTTGAGTGGGGCACGACCTCCAATTACGGCAACTTGACGGCGGCATCCAGCCTGGGCAGTGGCAACCTGGCGCTGCCGTTGAGCAATCCGCTTACGGGTCTGGCCGGTGGCGCCACCTACCATTATCAAGTCGTTGCTTTCAACGACCTAGGCTTCATGGGCGGCGCGGACCAAAGTTTCACCACGCGGGATGTGTCCCGGACCATCACTGGCTGCACCCTGACTGCCGCCGGCCGACTCCAGTTCCAATTCACCGGCGCGGCGGGTTCATCCTACACCGTACTTTGCTCGACCAACCTGGCGTTGCCGCTCGGCAGTTGGTCTTCGGTCGGCACGGTCACCGAAACCTCCCCCGGCCAGTTCCAATTCACGGACCCAGGCAGCAAGACCAACCAGCCGCAGCGTTTCTACCTCCTGCGCCAGCCGTGAGGTGAAATCAGGTCGGCTTGTCGCTCCACTGGCGGATCATCTCGTCGATCATCGAGTCAAAGGTATAGGTCGGGGTCCAGTGGAGGGTGGCTTTGGCTTTGGAGCAGTCTCCGCACAGAAAGCGGAGTTCTTCGGGACGCATGTATTTGGGGTTTTGAACGACGTACTTGCGGTAATCCAAACCGAGCTTCTGGAAAACGATCTCGCAGAATTCCCGGATGGAGTGGGTCTGGCCGGTGGAGATGACAAAATCGTCCGGCTCGGTGTGCTGCAAGATCAGGTGCATGGCGCGCACGTAATCCTTGGAATGGCCCCAGTCCCGCTGGGAATCCAGGTTGCCCAATTCCAGCTTGTCGAGCTTGCCGCGTGAAATGAGAACGGCGTTCTTGATGATTTTGCTGGTAACGAAATTGGAGGCGCGGCGGGGCGATTCGTGGTTGAAGAGGATGCCGTTGGAGGCGAACAAATTGTAGGAGCGGCGATAATTGCGGACGATGTTGAAGGCGAAAAGTTTCGCGCAGCCGTAAGGGCTGACGGGAACCATTCGGGTGGTTTCCCGCTGCTTTCCGTCGGGATCGACGCTATTGCCGAACATTTCGGAGGAGGAGGCCTGATAGAAGTGGGCGCCCGGGGAATGGGCGCGGGTCGATTCCAGAACGTTCAAGGCGCCCAGCGCGTTGGTCTGCGCGGTGTATTGCGGCACGTCAAAGCTGATGCGCACATGGCTCTGGGCGGCCAGATTATACACCTCGTCGGGTCTGACGCGCATCATGACGCGGTCGATGGTGGAGACGTCCGACACGTCGCCGTACTCCGTGTGGATGAGCGGGGCGATGGAGTCGAGGCGGCTCTGCTGGTTTTCGGTGATGGAATTGCGCCGGATCAGACCATAGACTTCGTAGCCGAGCGAAAGGAGGTGCTCGGCCAAATAAGAGCCGTCCTGACCGGTGATGCCTGTAATGAGCGCTTTTTTAGCCATTGGACTTGATAAATGCGTTGACGGTTTTTCGCAAGCCTTCTTCCAGGGTGTGCAGTTTGAAATTGGCGGGCCAGCCGGTGGTCTGGCCGGCGAGGCTGACGTTGATTCGGCGGCAGGCCGTGCCGGCGGCCTTGGAGGGATCGTAAACAACGCGGCCTTTGTATTCCATGAGCCTGGCCAGAATATCGACAACTTGACGGATCGAATAGGATTGGCCGCTGCCAATGTTCAAGAGTTCGCCGTTGTAGTCCAGGTGCTGGAAAATACCCTGGACCTGGTCTTCGACATAAATGAAATCGCGCGTTTCGGTTCCATCGCCCCAGATTTCCAAAAGGTCCGGGTTCTGGCGCATCCGGGCCAGGAGGGACGGGATGACGTGCGAGGTCGAATCCTCCGGTCCATAAACGCTGCCCAGAACCAGGGCGGCGCCTCTCAAGCCGTGCTGGCGCTTGAAGGCTTCCAGTCCGACGCCGAGGAGTTTTTTGTTCAGCCCGTAATGTTCGGTGGGGCGGTGCATGCGGCCGTTCCAGTAATCTTTTTCGGCGGCGTCAGCGACGGCTTCCGGGTAGGCCCAGAGCGAGCTGAGGCAGATGAGGCGGGCCTGCGGCTGGCAGAGATGCCAGGACTCCAGGACGTTGAGCGAGATTTTCGCGTTTGCCATGAACTGCGCGGCGGCGTTTTCAGCGGACCAGCGGGCGTTGCCCTGGACGTCGGCGAGGTGGATGATGTAATCGAAAGCGCCAAAGGCCTGGAAAAGCTCCCTCGCGCGCGCCGGATCAGTCAAGTTGAATTCATGGCCCGCGGCGGTGACGGCCTCCGCCGGGGATCGCTCGCGGAGAAAGCGCGCCAGATGTCTGCCGATGAATCCATTGCCCCCGGTGAGCAGAAAACGGCTCATGCTTTGATCATGTCCGGCGTCAGAATGGGCGGGACGCGGAAGGTATCGCTTTCGTAATCCTTGCCGCCGCGCTTGCCCTGGCTGAAGACGACAAATTGATTGGGCTCCAGGATTTCCAGGGCGTGAATTTCCAGCGGGGGCGTGGTGACCATCTCGTATTCGCGGACGACAATAGACTTGACTGGCTGATTGCGATCGATTGGCTGGTACCAATAGCGCAGGGAGCCTTTGGTGATGAAGATATGCTGGGTGGTGGCCTTGTGGTAATGGTTGCCGCGGATAAGCCCGCCGCGCCTGGATTCGATGATCGCGGCGTGGTGGATTTCGGTCTTGTACAAGATGTCCGAAATGACGCCGCGCTCGTCGCTGGTGGCCGGGGTGATTTTTTGATGGATCATGGTTCGTAGGGATTTAGAAAATGGATGCGCGGATTGATCTTCTTGAGAACGCCTTGCAACGCGGCGGAGAGGTTCCAGGACAGGATGATGGCATGCACCGAATCGTATTGGGCCAGATTCTGATCGGGACAAATGGGAATCCGGGTCCGCGGGGTGAACTTGCCGATCTTGCTGGGCGAAGACTCCGTGACGCAATCAATGACGGAAGCATCGAGGTTGTAATAGTTCAAGAACGTGTTCCCCTTGGCGGCGGCCCCGACGCAGACGACCGGTTTGCCTTCGAGTTTAAGCTTGTAGATTTCGATCAGGAAACGGTTCCGCGCGGTTTGAATTTGCGCCATGAAAGGCTGGTAAGCCGCCGCGTCGAACAAGCCTGCGCGCGTTTCATTTTCAATGAATCGCGCCACCTCGGGTCCGGGCGCCTCAAGGGCGTCCGGAGCCGAATCATGGCGGACAAACACCCGGATCGAGCCGCCGTGATAATCCACCTCATCGACATGATGGACGGACATGCCGATGGAGCGGAACAAATTGACCGCGTATTTCACCGTGAAATAGCTGACGTGCTCGTGATAAATCTGATCGAATTTCCTCTGCGCCACGGACTGCAACCAATAGGGCAACTCAAAAACAAAGACGCCCTCGGGCGCGAGCAACTCCTTGACGCCCAGAGCGAAATCGAGCGGGTCATTGGCGTGGTTGAAAACGTTGTTGGCCGCGATGAGCGCCGGTTTCCGGCCCAGCGATTGTTCCACCTGGCTGGCGCAGGCCCGCCCGAACAGGCCCGCCAGAGTGCGGACACCGCGCTTCTCGGCCAGCCGCGCCATGGCGGGAGAGGGGTCCACGCCAAGGCACTTGCAGCCGAGCTTCTGGAATTGCTCGGTCAGAAATCCGTCATTGGACCCGACTTCCAGGACGGTGTCGGCGGACTTCAAGCCGGTCCTGGCGGCGACGGAGCCGGCAAACTCGATCCAGTGATTCTGCGAGGTCTTCGAGTTGGAGGACGTGTAGGAATAGTCAAATTCCGAGTAGCGCTCGGCCGGGTCGGTGACGGTTCGCAATTGGACCTGTCCGCACCGGACGCACAGATCGCAAATCAGGGGATAAACCCGGTCGCCTGCATCCAATCTGTCGGCGGGAACAAAGGTGTCCGCCATGGGATGCATTCCCAGGTTCACAATTTCGCGCAGGTCCGCCGATTTGCAGGACAGGCATTGTTTTCTGAACATAATCGTCTTCGCGGCGCAATCTGCTCAGGCCGTCTCGAATGAGGTGTAATCCCGGCCCAAATAAGGTCCGTTCTTGCATTCGATCATCAACGCATCCGCGGAATCGCACTCCAGCGCATGGCCGCCGTAAAAAGTCACCAGCAGGTGTCCGGGCGCCAAGGCTTGCTCGTGCAGCGGCGTTTGGTCAAGGTCAAAGAGGCGTATTTTGATCTCGCCGCGCAAAACGATCCAGCATTCCTGGGTGATGCCCGGGCCGCCGGGCGGGTGCTGGGCGCGGGGTTGGTGAAAGTGGGGATTCACCTTTTTTCCCACCGGCGGCTTGAGGACCGAGATTTGCAGCCATTGCGCCACGTCGCAGAGGTCCAGCCGGTTTTCAAAAGGCTCGTTCGTGTCCAGAACGACGTGCAGCAGCCGTCCCGGCTTTTTTATGGAATAGATTTTGTTCAAGCGGGTTTAGGGTTGTTTCATGGCTGAGACCAGAGATGCCGGCTGGAGCGCCCGTTTGCGGCGCAAGCCGCCCGGAAACGGCGCCGGGCGCGCGCGGCAACGGACGATCAGATTTGGCTCGCGTTCATGGCAGGCAGGGTACTGAAGCGGATTGCGCCGTCAATGGGAATTGTGGCGGGCGGGAGGAAGGGAGAGAATAATCATTTTGAATTCTCCAGGCGCAACCAAAGTCAAAGGAACGCAAGAGGGAATGTTCGCGGCGCGTGTGCGAACCAGATTGGATGGCGGTCTGAAATCCGTTGCGCATGATGAAAAAGAATGTTGACACTCCAAAGGCGGCCGGCGGGTTCACGCTTCTCGAACTGCTGGTGGTCATCGCGATCATTGGCATTCTGGCGGCGCTGTTGCTGCCGGTCCTGGGCAAGGCCAAGGATCAGGCCGTGCGCCTGGTGGATGTCAATAATCTCAGACAAATGGTCCAGTCGCTGTGCATGTACGGTGGCGACAACCAGGACGGTTCGCCGTGGTCCAACTGGCTGGCCGGGGATTCCACCAACCGGCAAGGCTGGCTCTATACCATTAACCCCCAGGCATCCGGCCCGGCCGAGTTCGATCCCCGCACCGGGGCGATGTGGTCCAGCCTGCTGAGCAGCAACATGTATTTCTGTCCGCGCGATAAAACCACCCCCACGTTCAGCCAGCGGGGTCAGCAATGCTCCACTTACGTCATGAACGGAGCTGTCAGCGGCTATGGCCGGGACGTTTATCCCCCTGTCAAATTAAGCCGGATGCCGCCTGGCGGGGTTGTTTTTTGGGAGCCGGACGAGAATGACATCGGCAACTTCAACGATGGCGCCAGCAGCCCCGATGAGGGCCTGACCGCGCGTCATTTGGCGGGCGGGATTTACGCGGAGTTCAACGGCGCGGTGGCCTTCATCAAACAGAGCCTTTGGAACAGCGGCGTCGCCCAGACCTACGCCAACCAGTATTGGTGCTACCCAGACAGTCCAAACGGGAGGTAATGGCCGGATTACAGAAGCCCCTTGCGCGCCGCCACGACGGTGAGCCTTGGACGGCAGGGGAATGGGCCGCAAGATGGAGTCGTTGATCCCGTATTGGAGCCTGACGTTTGATGACGATCACCATCAGTGAGTCGCCATGCGGAGAATGAACAATCCGCAGTGTGAGATGGTATAAGCATGTGAATACCGGGAAACTGAACAAATGCCTTTACAGACCGGAGTTGGCGGGCAAACTAGAAGTTGTGTCTGCGCAACTCTTTGATAACGGACAGGTGATCGCGCCCCCCAAGGCCTCCGATTTTGAATCTTTCACCCTGCCGGATTTGGAAACCGCCATCAGGCGGTCCCAGGATTATCTTCTTAGCGAGCAGAAGCCAGAAGGCTACTGGGTCGGCGAACTCATGGTCGATGCCACCCTTATGGCCGACATGGTCGCTTACCGCCACTGGGACGGGCGCGTGGATGAAAAATGGCAGCGCAAAGCCGTCAATCATATCCTCTCCATGCAACTGCCCTCCGGCGGCTGGAGCATCTACCTCAACGGCCCGGCGGAAGTCAACGCCACCGTCAAGGCCTACCTGGCCCTCAAACTGGCGGGCGTCCCCAAGACCGATGCCCGCATGTTGCGCGCGCGCCAGACCGCCCTCAGCCTGGGCGGCGTGCCGCGCCTGAACACCTTTTCCAAGCTCTACCTCGCCTTGCTCGGCCTCTTCCCCTGGAAATATGTGCCGACCATTCCCTGCGAAGTGCTCCTGCTGGGCAACTGGTTCTGCGTGCCCTTCTATGAAATGAGTTCGTGGACCCGTTCCATGCTCGTCCCGCTCTCGATCATCAACGCCCTCAAGCCGACCCGCAGCCTGGGCCCCGGCGCCTCCTTGCAGGAACTCTACCCGCTGGGATTTCACGAGCGCGACCTCATGCCCGTCCGCGACCCCCAGTTTTTAACCTGGCGCAATTTCTTCATCTGGCTGGACCGCCTGCACAAACTGGCCGAATTGTTCGCGCGCCACAACATCCACCCCTTCCGCAAGCGCGCCTTGAAAACCGCCGAGCAATGGATGACCGAGCGGTTCGAGGGCAGCGACGGTTTGGCCGCCATCTTTCCTGCCATCCTCAATTCCATCATCGCCCTCAAGGCCCTGGGATACGCGGGGGATCATCCGCTGGTTTTGCAAGGCGAGATGGAACTCAAGAAACTGGAGCACGAAACCGAGCACAGCATCCGCATGGAACCGTGCCTCTCGCCGGTCTGGGACACCGCCATTGTCGCCATCGCCCTTCACGAATCGGGCCTGCCCAGCGATCACCCCGCCCTGGCCAGATGCTGCGACTGGCTCATCGACCGCGAAGTGCGCTTTCGGGGCGACTGGCATTACAAGAACCCGGCCAGCGTCGAACCCAGCGGCTGGGTCTTTGAATTCAACAACAAATGGAATCCCGACGTGGACGACACCGCCATGGTCCTGATGGCCCTGCGCAAAATTCCCACAGCCGATCCCCGCCGCCGCGACGCCTCCTTCGAGCGCGGCCTCAACTGGATGCTCACCTTTCAATGCAAAGACGGCGGCTGGGCCTCCTTCGACAAGGACTGCACCAAGAGCGTCCTGGAAAAAGTCCCCTTCGCCGACCACAACGCCATGCTTGACCCCGAATGCGCCGACATAACCGCGCGCATTCTGGAGTTGCTGGGCTACGAGAATTTCAGCCAGGATCACGCCCAGGTGCGCAAGGCCCTGGAATTCATCCGCGAACACCAGGAGGAGGACGGCTCCTGGTACGGCCGCTGGGGCGTCAATTATATCTATGGCACCTGGCAGGTCCTCCGCGGCCTCCGCGCCCTGGGTCTGGACATGCGCCAGCCTTGGCTCCTCAAGGCCCGCGACTGGCTCGAAAGCGTCCAGCGCGAAGACGGCGGCTGGGGCGAACGCTGCAACACCTATGACGATCCCGTTTTCAAGGGGGAAGGCGCCAGCACCCCCTCCCAATCCGCCTGGGCCGTCATGGGCCTCTGCGCCTTCGACGACCTCAACCGCCCCAGCATCCAGAACGGCATCGAATACCTGGTCCACACCCAAAACGCCGACGGTTCCTGGAGCGAGGCGGAAACAACCGGCACCGGATTTCCGCGCGTGTTTTATTTGAAATACGACATGTATCGCAACAGTTGGCCCCTTCTCGCCCTGGCCACCTACCGCAACCTTTTGCCCCGCGCCGCCTCCCCGCAACCGCGCCGCGCCGCCGCCGGCGCCGCCACTACGCCGCCCTGACCGGCGCCTCTTCGCGCGTGAGCTGGTTCTATCGCCGCCTCATCCGTCCGGTCCTCTTCATGCAGGACCCGGAGAAAATCCACGGCCGCACCCTCCGCGCCCTCGGTTGCGTCGGTCGCAGCCCGGTCCTGCGCAAGATGACGGCGGCCCTTTACGGCGCCCCTGATCTACCCGTCGAACTTCTCGGCTTGCGCTTTCCCAATCCCGTCGGCCTGGCCGCCGGGATGGACAAGGCGGCTTGCGCCGCGCCCGCGTGGCAGGCCTTGGGGTTTGGCTGCTGCGAATTGGGCACCGTCACCTGGCACGCGCAGCCGGGCAATCCTCCGCCCCGCCTGGCTCGCGCCATCCCGGACGAGGCGGTCGTCAACAGCATGGGCTTCAACAACCCGGGCGCGTCCGCGCTGGCCGAAGTTCTGGCCCAATTGAAGAAGAACGGCCGCTGGCCCCGTCATCCCGTCGGCATCAACCTCGGCAAATCCAAAATCACCCCGCTGAATGCCGCCCCGGAAGATTACGCCAATTCCTTTCGCGTCCTTCGTCCTTACGCCGATTACTTCGTCGTCAACGTCAGTTCCCCCAACACCCCCAACCTCCGCCAGCTCCAGGACAAATCCGCCCTGGATGAAATCCTGGCCGCTCTCCTCGAAAACAACTCCGGCCCCGCTCCCGTTCCCGTCCTTGTCAAAGTGGCGCCGGACCTCTCCTTCACGGCGCTGGATGAAATCCTGGCCCTGGCCGCGCCCCCCAAACTGGCCGGCATCGTCGCCACCAACACCACCATCACCCGCCCGGACACACCCGACCCGCGCCTGCGGCAAGTCTATGCGATGCCCGGCGGCCTGAGCGGACGCCCCCTCCGCCAGCGCAGCACCGAAGTCATCCGGCATCTCTTCCGCCAGAGCCGCGGGGCCGTTCCCATCATCGGCGTGGGAGGCATTTCCGACGCCGCCGATGCCTGGGAAAAGATCACCGCCGGCGCTTCCCTGGTTCAAATCTACACTTCCCTGGTCTATCGCGGCCCCGGCGTGGTTGGGGAAATTGTTTGCGGATTGCAAGAGCGCCTGCGCGAAGGCGGCTTCACCCGCCTTCGTGACGCCGTCGGCTCCGCGGCGGCCTGACACGGGGGCGCATCCCGATTTTGGACATAAGCCGGGGCCGTCAAAGAGCGAAACCAGGGAAAATGACGAATGACGAAATCCTAATGACGAAAGAAATCCCAAATGACTCAATGACGAAATGAGCCATTCGGAGCCGGGGGGCGCATCCCACCTTTGTCGAGCATTCCTGCGTTTGAAAGCGGCGCTGTCGCGCAGACGGAACAAATTGTTGGGCTGCACCGCAGAGCGGTGCTGCACTCCAAAACCTGTCGGCGGAACGGGAGCGTACCCTCAACGCGAAGCGTCTTGGAGTGCGGCGCGACAGCGCCGCTTTGACCCCGGATACAAGACGTGCTCGACAAAGGTGGGATGCGCCCCGGAGCGTTTTAGTCATTGGGGCTTCGTCATTCTTTCGTCATTGGTGCTTGGACATTAGTCATTTTCAGCTTGTCGCACCCCTGCCCATCGGATTGCTGGAAAACGAGATGCGCCCCTGACACGAGGATTCATCCGTTGTGATTTGACAAAACCGCGCTTCTCCGCGAAAGATAATCGCCGATGGCCAGCGTAGCTCAGTTGGTTAGAGCGTGGGACTCATAAGCCCGAGGTCAGTGGTTCGATTCCACTCGCTGGCACCATTTGCTTTCCGCCCGGGCCTAACGGCAAAAAAGGCCATTTTTACTTGCCAGAGGTTGAAATCCCGGAACACCAGCGCAAGGCAAAACAGCCTATCTCGCGCAAAGTCCCGGCGCGGCAGAGAATATCTCCTTTCCAAGAAAGGCCGCAAATGCGGACTGGCGCGCGAAATCAGAGTTCTGGCATGATTGAGCCATGAAATGCGCCGCTTGCGGAGCTGAATCCGGGAACGAAAAGTTTTTTCGCACCGCACGACGGACCTTCAGTTCCAAAGCCCGCTCACTTTGTCCCGCATGTTTCCGTGCCAAGGATGACGCGATCCTCAAAACCATCTTTAGGTCTCTCTCCGGATTGGGTTTGCTTGGTCTGTTATTGATTTTCGCCTTCCCGCACCTGTCTGCGGGAGTATTGCTGCTCAACATCGGCGTTGTGTTGGCAGCCGTCCTGATGAGCACGATGCTGCACGAATTGGGACATGCGGCAGCGGGGGCGCTCGCCCAGGGCTGCTCTAAGGTTACTGT
>PLGF01000158.1:15302-53235 GCA_003138485.1 Verrucomicrobiales bacterium
ACCGACTTTAGAGCAGCCCTGGGCGCTCGCCGGCCATCGAGTTTTCGGCATTGACATCGGAAAAGGAGCGACGGTATTGGAATTCAAATGGGCCGGTTGTCGCTGGCGATTTCGGACCATTCTCTTTGGGGGATTCGTCCGAGGCTTTCCAAAGAGCTGCAACTGCTACCGGATCAAGCAATCGCTATTCATCCATGGAGGCCCGGCAACAAACCTGCTTCTGGCGCTAATCGCATGGAAGCTTCTTTGGTTGGATGAAAGCCTGGAGCCAGGCCCGATCGCCGGCTTCGAGCTAATGAGAACGATTCTCTTGTGCAATTGTATACTGCTGGCCGCCAGTTTGTGGCCGCATCGGGGGAGTTCCGCGCTCGGCAAAATCCCGAACGACGCCCTGTTGTTGTGGCAGACTTGGCGGCAGGACAGCGCAAAAATTGCGGCCGCATTTTTCTACCGCTACCTTCTCGAGGCGGAGGAATGCCGTCTTGATCGAAGATTCGCGGATGCCCGGAAATGGATTGCCGACGGGCTGCGCGCCTTTCCCGGCAACCATTGGCTGGCATTCAGCGCGGCCACAACTCTCATTTTCGAGGACAAACTGGAGGAAGGTCGGACTGCCCTCCGAGCCTTGCTGACCGTGCTTGCAGATGCCCCCGACGTCTTCCCTTCTCTGCTTAACAATCTTGCCTGCGTGGACGCGTTGTTGGGCCAGCCTGAGTTGTTGCCCGAAGCCGACGATTTTTCCCGTCGGGCGCTCGAAAGCGTGCCATGGAACGTTAATTTCAAAGGCACGCGGGGCATCGACTTCGTCGAACTGGGAAAACATGAGGAAGGCATTGCTCTGCTGGAGGAAGCGCTGCGCAGCCATCCTGAAAAATGGGGTAAAGCAATCAACGCATGTTACCTCGGAGTTGCCGCGGCCCGGCGCGGTTACACATCCGAAAGCCGTTGTTACTTTGCGATGGCCCCGCAAGTTCGACCCGCACTGTCCTCGCTTGCGTCGCGAGAAGGAATCAGAAGCCCCCAATTGAAACGTCACGCTAAGTAAACCTCACCAACTTTGGGCGTCATCAAGTTGGCTCCAGGTTCTGTTTCGCCGCGGAACGTCCGCCAGAGTGTCGTTTTCGGAGATTTTCAGATTAAATTGCCGGAAGCGATGTCTGGCGCCTGGCAATCGCGCTGCATTGCGGGTCAAGGCCAAGTCGTTTCCACATGATTTTGACCGAGTCCGCCAACGCCATGATGTCTCCGCGCGCATCATGGCGCTGATATTGGGAGGCGTTCAGCCCCAATCTCCGCATGACCATGTCCAATGAGTGGCCCGTGCCGCGCGTCGTCCCAAAAAGACGCTTGGAAAAGGAAATGGAATCAATGGACTCAACCGTCCGGGTTGGAGCGCGATGCCTCAGGCACGTCGCCTCCAGGAACTTGATGTCAAACCGGTGGCCGTTGTGCGCCATGATCACGGAATCCCCGACGAACCTCGAGAACTGCTCCAGCGCGTCAATGGGGCGGGGAGCGCTTCCGACATCCTGGTCGGTGATGCCGGTGTAGTCGGTAATGAACCGCGGTATCCGTTGCGCGGGCTTGCAATAACTGAAAAACGCGTCGCCGGCAACAACGTCGCCGTTGCGAAAACGCGTCGCTGCGATTTGAATGATCTCGCACCAATCCGGGTAAAGCCCGGTTGTTTCCAAATCGAATATCACAAACGCGGGCATTTCGGCATTGGGGGATGAACCATTGCAGTTCATCGCCCCCGGATCCTCCGTGCGCAACTTTCTTGCCATGGCGGGAATATCCACCCGGAGGATTGCCCTGGCGAGCCAAATCTTGTGTCTTGACGGCAGCAGCCGCGAAAATGATAGTGTGCCCAAAAAGAGTGACCGCGCTCCATGACAACGGCCAACAAAATAACCATCGGACGAATTCTCCTGGTCCCCTTTTTCATCATCCAAGTCATCTACTACGCGCGCACCGGCTATGAATGGTACCGCATTGGCTCCGTCGTCACCTTCGGCCTGGCCTCCGTGGCCGACGGCCTGGACGGTTACATTGCCCGCGTTTACAATCAACGCAGCGAACTGGGCGCGATCCTCGACCCGCTGGCAGACAAGCTCCTCCTGGTGTCGGGTGTCATTTTGCTCAGCCTGGAGAACAAAGGGCGCTTTGTCCGCATCCCTCTCTGGCTGACCGTCACCATCCTGAGCCGCGACACGATTGTGCTCATTGGCGTGGGGGTCATTCAACACATCACCGGGAAAGTCCAGGTGCGCCCGCGTCTGGCTGGCAAGGTGGCGACGGTCCTTCAAATGGCCGTGGTGCTCTGGACGCTCCTGCAATGGCGGGCCGCCGCGCTTCCCTGGCTGACCGCCGCAGCGGGATTGATGACCGGCGTTGCTGGACTCATTTACATAGTTGATGGCGTCCACCAACTCAACGCGCACCCCGCCAGCGCTCCCGCCCCGCGCCAGCAGTGAATCCGGCCGCCCGCCTCCGCCATCCCGAAGCTTTCAGACAAGCGCCGTATTTAAGTTTGGCATGAAATAGGCTGACAAAACCA
Source organism: Verrucomicrobiales bacterium (assembly GCA_003138485.1). Lineage (GTDB taxonomy): Bacteria > Verrucomicrobiota > Verrucomicrobiia > Limisphaerales > Palsa-1400 > PLGF01. The sequence continues at coordinate 17,863 of PLGF01000158.1, forward strand.
TACAGTGGGGCTGTTTGGAAGGAATCCATTGGAACGGGGATAAGCTGGAGGTGGCTTGGGGATTCTCGTTCTGAGAGCGAACGCCGCATCAATTTCTTCCATGACAGCCCCACTGCTTTTTCCGCCGGGAAGCCCGTTTTTGATGGTTTTTCCCAAAATGCCTTTCCATTTAAGTTGCGTGAAAAACACGCGACTGCGTGAAAAAATCTCCAGTTCACGCGGTTTTTCGGGGGTGAAATCCCCCCGGCAGGCCACATCCGGGCAAAAAACGCGGGCAATTCTTACAGTGAACCGGAGGGGATTTGTGGCACGAAATACGCTCTACAGATCGTTGACGGAGAGGTAGTTCGAGGCCGGGGATTCCGGGCGTGGGTTCGCTCGCGAGGTGAGGTGGGGATCCTTTCCCGGAAGAATCCGTTCATCACCCCGATCCGAACTTCCTCTCTGTCGCGACTGACGCCGGCGCATTCGTTTGAGCAGCAGGCCCCGGGATGGGATGACGGGGTTGTCCGACATGCCGCGCCATCCGCGTTTGACATTGCGCCTCTTGGGCCGATACACTGCCGGGCTTGAGAAAGTGTTTTAAAGAAGATTGATTGTGGCTGCGAACGACGATTACTTAATTGACTGGCTGGTTGAGATGGGCCTGGTGACCAATGACCAGCTTGCCGCCGCGCGGGAAGACTCCGCCTCCAACGGCGAACATCTGGTCGATCTCCTTCTTTCCAAGAAAGTCATCCGCCCCGTTGATGTCGCCCAGGCCAAGGCCACCCATTTCGGCTACGAATTCATCAATTTGAGCGACATCCGCCTCACCGATGACGTCATTGCCGCCGTTCCCCGGCACGTCGCCAAGCGCTACCGCGCCGTCCCAGTCGCCAAACACGATCATTCCATCGCCATCGCCCTGGCCGACCCGTCCGATCTGGACGTCGTGGACTCTCTCCAACGGATGCTCAATGCCGATGTTGAACTGCGCGTGGCCACCGATGAGGACATCGACAACGCCCTCAACAAGTATTACGGCGCGGCAGACGACTCTGTCAACAAGCTCCTCCAGGACATCACCGAGGGCGAAGTCGAGGTCGGCGCGCCGACCAAAGACGTGGCATCCGACGATCAGTCGATCGTCGAAGCCGACGCGCCCATCATCAAGCTGGTCAACACGCTCATTGTGGAAGCCTTCCGCGCCCGCGCATCGGACATTCACCTGGAACCCCTCCCCAAGCAGTTTCGCGTCCGCTACCGGATTGACGGCGTGCTGCATGAGATGAAAAGCCCGCCCAAACGGTTGCAGGCCTCCATCATCAGCCGTCTTAAAATCCAGTCCAACATGTCCATTGCCGAGCGCCGCATTCCCCAGGACGGCCGCATCCAGACGCAGGTCGTCGGCAAGCTCATCGACTTGCGCGTCTCCTGCATCCCCACCAATCACGGCGAGAGCATCGTCATGCGTATTCTCGACAAGGAGGGCTTGCGCTTGGGCCTGCCCGAATTGGGCTTCTTCACCGACGACCAGCAAACTTTCGAACGCCTCATCGGACTGCCCGACGGCATCTTGCTGGTCACCGGCCCCACCGGCTCAGGCAAGACAACCACGCTCTATTCCTGTCTTAATTTCATCAACCGCCCGGACCGCAAGATCATCACCGTCGAAGACCCCGTCGAATATATCCTGGCCGGCATCAACCAGGTGCAGGTCAGCGAAACCGTCGGCCTGACCTTCGCCGCCGCCTTGCGCGCCATGCTCCGCCAGGCCCCCAACGTCATCATGCTCGGAGAAATTCGCGACATCGAAACCGCGTCCATCGCCATCAATGCCTCCCTCACCGGCCACTTGGTCTTCTCCACCTTGCACACCAACGACGCTCCCGGCGCCATCACCCGCTTGATCGACATCGGCGTCAAGCCCTTCCTGGTCGCCTCCTCCACGCGCGCCCTTATGGCGCAGCGGCTGGTGCGCAAGGTTTGCAAAAGGTGCGCCGCCCCCTACCAGCCCACCGAAAGCGAGCTTCGTTCCTTGAACCTTGACTCCGCCAAAACCTCCGGCGCCACCTTCGTTCAGGGCAAAGGCTGCAACGACTGCAACAAGACCGGCTATCGCGGGCGTTTCGGCATTTTCGAAATCTTTGTCATCGACGACGATGCCCGCAAATTGATTTACGACCGCGTCCCCACCTCCGTTCTGCGCGCCCGCGCGCGCGAAATGGGCATGCGCACCTTGCGCGAGGACGGCGCCCGCAAAGTCATGGCCGGCCTGACCTCCGCGGACGAAGTCGTTCGCGCAACCGTGGGTGACGTTGACTGATGAACCCGATCATTCCATTTCACTAGACTATGTCCTACTCCATGTCAGACCTGTTGCAGTTGGTTGTCTCCGAAGGCGCCTCCGACTTGCACATCCGCGTCGGCGTGCCCCCGGTCATCCGCGTCCACGGCACCCTCCATCGTGTCGATGGGCCGCTCTTGCGTCCGGAAGATACCGAGGAACTGATGCGCAGCATCACCTCCGAAGACCACATCCAGCACACGCGCGAGCAGGGCGGCGCCGACTTCGGGTTTGCTTTCGGCGAACTGGCCCGCTTCCGTGTCAGCGTCTTCAAGGAGAGAGGCAACTTCGGCATTGTCTTGCGCCAGATTCCCAGCAAGCTCCTGACCTTGGAGGAAATCGGCATGCCGCGGGCCACGATCATGAACCTGCTCTACAAGCCGCGCGGTCTGATACTGGTCACCGGCCCCACCGGTTCAGGCAAAACCACCACGCTGGCCTCGATGATCAACATCATCAACGAAGAGCGCGACGACGCCCATATCATCACCGTCGAAGACCCCATTGAATACTATCACAGACACAAAAAGGCGCTCGTCACTCAACGGGAAGTCCACATTGACGTTCCCAGTTTTGCCGAGGCCCTCCGCCGCGCCTTGCGCCAGGACCCGGATGTCGTGCTCGTCGGCGAATTGCGCGACTTGGAAACCATGGAAGCGGCTGTCACCGCCGCCGAAACGGGCCACTTGGTCTTTGGCACCCTCCACACCACCGGCGCGGCCAAGACCATTGACCGTCTGGTCAACGCCTTCCCCATTAACCAGCAGGAAACCATCCGCATCCAGCTCTCCACCGTTTTGCAGGCAGTCATTTCCCAGTTGTTGCTCCCGCGCATTGATAAGCCGGGCCGCATTGCCGTCTATGAAATCATGGTCAACACCCCTTCCGTCGCCGCCCTCATTCGCGACAACAAGACCTTCCGCATCCAATCCGACATACAAACCGGCGGGAAATGGGGCATGGTCACCCTGGACGCCCTCCTGATGGAGAAATATCAAGCCGGCATCATATCCCGCGAGGAAGCGGCCACCAAATCACAAGACCCCACCACCATGTCCCAGAAACTGGCCGAATGGGAGGCCGCCCAGGCCGAGGCCGCCGCTGCCGAGGCCAAACGCTCCCACTAACCCATGCCTACCCACGTTTCCGATCCTCTTCTGGATTTGATCAAGGCTCAAGGCCTCCTGGACGACCTCCAACTCGAAGAAGTCAAGGAAGAGCATGCTCGCGGCGGCAAACCCGTCTCCGAAATCCTCCAGGACTTCGGATTCCTCGACATGGAAGCCCAACTCCAGATTGTCGCCAGCCATCTGGGCACCGAAGTCATCGAACTCAACCAGCGCGACCTCACACCGGAAATCCTCTCCGCCATCCCGGCTGACACCGCCCGGATGTACAAATGTATGCCCGTCGCCGTCTTCGGCTCGACCGTCCAACTAGCCCTGGCCGACCCGCTCAACCCCACCATCATCGATGAACTCGGCTACGTCATCAAAAAAGATATTGTCCAGGTTGTGGCCGACCCCGCCGACATTGAAAGGGCCGTCACCCGTTACTATGGCGATTCCCAGTCCAACGTCGCTGACGTCCTCAAGGAACTTGGCCAGGACAACGAAATCGCCCGCGAAACGGCCGAAGCCGCCGCTGCCGGAGCCGCCGCCAACCTCGAAACCCTCGCCAATGAGGCCCCCATCATCCGCTTCGTCAACCTCGTCCTCTTTCAAGCCGTCCAGGACCGCGCCAGTGACATCCATTTCGAGCCTTTCGAGGACGAATTTAAAATCCGCTACCGCGTGGACGGCGCCCTGTACGAAATGTCCCCCCCGCCCAAGCACCTTGCGCTCCCGGTCATTTCCAGGTTGAAAGTCATGTCCGGCCTGGACATTTCCGAGCGCCGCATGCCTCAAGACGGCCGCATCTCCATCCAAATCGCCGGGCGCACTATTGACTTGCGCGTCTCCACCCTTCCCACCCAGTTCGGCGAGTCCGTCGTGTTGCGCGTCCTGGACCGCGCCGCTGTCAACCTCGAAATCAAGAGCCTCGGCTTGCCCAAGCCCGTCGAGGACTACGTCTCCGCGGCCATCCAGCAACCCAACGGCATCTTCGTCGTCACAGGCCCCACCGGCTGCGGCAAGACCACAACCCTTTATTCCTGCCTCCGGGCCGTCAACAGCATCGAATCCAAGCTTCTTACCGTCGAAGACCCCGTCGAATACGACATCGAGGGCATCATGCAGGTTCCCGTCAACGAGGCCGTCGGCATGACCTTCGGCAAGGCCCTCCGCGCGTTCCTGCGCCAGGACCCGGACATCATCATGCTGGGGGAAATGCGCGATTTGGAGACCTCCCAAATCGCCATTCAAGCCTCCCTCACCGGCCACCTGGTCTTGAGCACACTTCACACCAATGACGCTCCCGGCGCCGTCACCCGCTTGATCGACATGGGAGTCGAGCCTTTTCTAATTTCCTCAACCCTCATGGCCGTCCTGGGGCAACGCCTGGTCCGCACCATCTGCAAGAAATGCCGCACGCCCTTCGAACCGACCGAAAGCCAGCTCTCCCTGCTCAACCTCTCCCCGCATGATGTCGGCGACAAGGTGTTCTATTACGGCCGCGGTTGCGCCAACTGCAACGACACCGGCTATAAGGGGCGCCGCGGCATTTTCGAACTGCTCGTCGCCTCCGAGCCGATCCGCGCCCTCATCAACGACAGGGCCCCCACCGTCGTCATTCGCCAAAAGGCCGTTGAACTGGGCATGGTCACCTTGCGCGAGGACGGCTTGCGGGGGATCTTCGACGGTGATACAACCATTGAGGAAGTCGTCAAATACACCTGAGTTTATACCTGAGTCTTATGCCAAAATTCAACTACGTCGCCATGGACTCGAGGGGCAAGGAAACCAAGGGCACCGTTGAGGCCGCCAGCCAGACAGAAGCCGCCGGGCGCATCAAGGAGATGCACTTCTTCCCCACAAAAGTGGTCGAGGATAAGGGTTCTCCAGCACCCGGCGCAGCCAGGAAATCCGCGGCGAAAAGCGCCGGCAAAGGCGGCGTCAGTCTCAATTTCCAAATCAAAATCCCCGGCCTCAGCGGCCGTGTCAAATCCAAGGTCCTCACCACCTTCACGCGCCAACTGGCCACCCTGGTCCAGGCCGGCCTTCCCCTCTTGCGCGGCTTGCGCGTCCTTCAGAAGCAGGAAAAAAACGGCAACCTCAAGTCCATCCTGGGCGATCTGGCCACCGCCATCGAAGGCGGCAGCACCTTCTCCGAGGCCCTGGCCCAGCATCCCAAAGTCTTCAACCGCCTCTTCGTCAACATGGTCAAGGCCGGTGAAATCGGCGGCGTCCTCGAAGTCGTCCTCAAGCGCCTCTCCGAATTCATGGAAAAGGCCCAGAAAATCCGCGGCAAAGTCGTCGCCGCCATGTTCTATCCCTGCGCCGTCATGGTCGTTGCCACTGCCATCATGGGTGTCCTCATGGTCGTCGTCATCCCCAAGTTCAAGGAAATCTTTCAAGGCAGCCTCGGCAACGGCGCCAGTTTGCCCGAATTCACCTCTTTCGTCCTGGGCGTCAGCGATCTCGTCAAAGACCACTTCGTGCGCACCAGTTGCTATATCATTGCATTCGTCATCGTATTCAACATCTTCATTCGCACCAAGCTCGGATGCAAGCTTTGGCATAAGTTCCAACTCAAAGTGCCCGTCCTCGGCCCTGTTGTCAGCAAAGTCGCCATCTCCCGCTTCACCCGCACTCTGGGCACCCTGGTCAGCAGCGGCGTCCCCATCTTGCAAGCCCTCACCATCGTCAAGGAAACCTCCGGCAACGTCATCATCGGCAACGCCGTCGGCGCCGTCCACGAAAGTGTCAAGGAAGGCGAAACCATCACCGCCCCCTTGGAAGCCTCCGGCGTCTTTCCTCCAATGGTCATCAGCATGGTCGATGTCGGCGAACAAACCGGCGCCCTCCCGGAAATGTTGATGAAAATCGCCGACAACTACGACGAGGAAGTCGATAACGCCGTCGCCGCCATGACCTCCCTGCTCGAACCCATTATGATCGTCTTCCTGGCCGTCATCGTCGGCAGTATCGTCATCGCCATGTTCTTGCCCCTCATCCAATTGATGGAAACCGTCGGCGACACCGACACCGCTAAAGGCGGAAAAGGCGGTGATTAGGCGGCAAACGTCCTGCCCTTCCCAATCGCGGCGCGCTGTTGTATTGTGCCCTCATGCCGCAGCGCGAAGAACCCGGTAGGGCGACGCTCCCGCGGAGCCGCTTGTTGAAGTGTGCCGCCACGCCGCGGCGCGATGAACCAGCGGGGGAAGGCATGGACCCGGCGGCCGCCAAATTCCTGGAACACCTCGCCGCCAGAGGCGGCTCCGCCTACACCGAGCGCAACTACCGGCAGGCCCTGCGCCAATTCGCCGCATGGCACAAAGAGCAGCGCGGCGCTCCCCCCGATTGGGCCGCCTTGCGCCGCGATGATTTCCGCGATTTCCTTCGCTTCCTGGGCCGCAGCCGGATCAGCCGCGCCGCCATTCAACTCCGCTTCTCCGCCTTGCGCTCCTTCTACAAGTTCCTCATCCGCCAAGGCGTCCTGGAAACGTCGCCCATCCGCAATCTCTCCCTTCCCAAATTGGAAAAGCGCGTCCCTGTTTTCCTGACCGTCAAGCAAGTTGAGACCCTGGCCGAAGCGCCTGCGCGGGAATTCAAGCGCGCCGCCGCCGCTGACGCTGACGTCGATCCGGGCCTCTATTTTCGTGACGCCGCCATATTGGAAGTCATCTACTCCTGCGGCCTGCGCGTCAGCGAACTGTGCCAGCTTTGCGCCGGCGACATCGATTGGCCCCAACAATTGGTTCGTGTCCGCGGCAAAGGCAAAAAGGAGCGCCTCACCCCCGTCGGCCGGCCCGCCCTGGACGGCATTGAGGCCTATTGGAAACATGCCGGTTACGCGCCCGGCCCGGAGATGCCCGTCTTCTTCGCCAACGCCAAAAGAGTGGGGCCGTTAAGCCCGCGCACGGTGCAACTGCGCCTGAAAAAATACCTTCGAGCCGCCGGATTGGACCCCAGCCTGACGCCTCACAAATTGCGCCACAGCTTCGCCACGCATCTCCTGGACGCGGGCGCCGATCTGCGAAGCGTGCAGGAATTGCTGGGCCACGCCCACCTGGTTACCACGCAGGTCTATACCCATGTGACCACCGAACGCCTCAAACGGGCCTACAACAAGGCCCATCCCCGCGCCTGAAGGATGCATTTTAATGTCAATGAAATAATGATGGATTCTCAATGACCGGTTCGCAATCGTTTTCAAACGCGGATGTGAGACGGAATTCTTCGTGGCTCCACCTCGCCTGGAGTGAACAGATTATTGGGAAAACGCTCGCGCGTGGGCTTTGCGGGCTGTCCCTCTCCTCCAAGAGAATGATCGCCATCGGCGGTGGAAAAGACCAGCGCAGCGCTTGCTCGCCGGGTCCATCATCGATGGGGCAAGCCTCCCGGTTTTCGCGTCAAAGACTCGAAATCGATCGAACTCTGGCCGCATGTAACCGGTCAGCGCTTCGATAACGCAGCGCGCGGCGCGGTCCTCGGCGCCGGGAAAAAACCGTGAACTGGCAGTCGATGGCGTGCGGCAAGTTCTTGCAGCCGATCACCACCCGCTTGCGCAGACGATCATCGGACAGAATCGTTTTGTTGCGCGCGGGTTTTCCGCCGGAAGTCTCGCCCGGATTCAACCAGATTTGAACCTTGAACTTGCGGTGCGCCGGTTTACCTTCGACGCCATGAAACGAGTCATCGTCTTCTCGGCGGTCATGCTCTCACTTTTGGCGCGGACCGGCGCCCAGGAGGCTGCTTCCAATGCGACCCCCGCCGCGGCCATTGCCGCAAAGGAGGGCGCGGAGGAACGCTACGAACGCCTGGCCGCGGACATCCAGGCCCTTCAGGCTGCCAATGACGCTTTGCAGAGCAAGGTCAACTCGCTCTCGGCTCAATTGTCGGACTTGCGCAGCCAGCAAGTCCAGGACGCCAGCAACTCCAGCGTCCAGAACGCCTTGAAACTCCTCGCCGACAAAATCGCGGAGGTGGACAGAAAACGCGAGGAGGACAAACAGTCCATCTCCGAACAAATCCGTCAGTCGATGGCCTCATTGCAAAAGGCGCTCGCCGGCGGCCCCGCCTCCAACCACGCCCCGTCAAAGCCCATTTCGGAACCCGAACCGGCCGCGGGTGCAAATCGCGTCATCTACGTCGTCAAATCCGGCGACAACCTTTCCCTCATCGTCAATTCCTACAACGCCGATTTCAAGACCAAGGGCCTCAAACGGATCACGATTAAACAAGCCAAAGACGCCAACCCAGACGTCGATTGGCCCCACCTGCAGGTCGGCCAGAAAATCGTCATCCCCGTCCCCGAACACGAGTAATCGCAAATCATTCTTAAGCTTGCTCCCGCGCAAGAAAGCGGGTTAGCTCCCCCGGTGGATTCGCGCGAGGCATTCATTGCATTGAACCTGATCAGCGGCATCGGCCCGGTGACCGTGCGCAAGTTGTTGGAGCATTTGGGCGACGCGCCCGCCATCCTCCGCGCCGGCCCCGCCCAACTTCAAAGAGTCCCCGGCATCGGCCCGGAAACCGCCGCCGCCATCGCCGGCTGGGAAAAATCCATCGACCTGGCCGGGGAATTGGACCGCATCCAAAAATTCGGCTGTCAAATCGTCATTCAATCGGACGAAAACTACCCTGAATTGCTCAAGCAGATTTACGACCCGCCGCTGGTCCTTTACGTCAAGGGCGCCCTCCTGGCCAAAGACAAGAACGCCGTCGCCATGGTCGGCTCGCGTCTGACCACCCATTACGGCGTCGAGGTCGCCCGCAAACTGGCCTTTCAACTGGCCTACATCGGCGTCACCATTGTCAGCGGCGGCGCGCGGGGCATCGACACCGCGGCCCATCAAGGCGCGCTTCATGCCAAAGGCCGCACGCTGGCGGTGCTGGGCACCGGCATAAATCTCATATTCCCCTCCGAAAACGCCGAGCTTTTCCAGCGCATCGCCGCCCAGGGCGCTTTGCTCACCCAATTCCCCTTCAACCGCAAAGCCGACAAACAATCCTTCCCCATCCGCAACCGCCTGGTCGCGGGAATGACTCTCGGCACCGTCGTTGTCGAGGCCAACCTCACCAGCGGCGCCCTCATCACGGCCCGCATGGCCAACGACAACGGACGCCAGGTCTTCGCCGTTCCCGGCCGCATTGATTCCCCGCGCAGCAAAGGCTGCCACGACCTGATCAAGAACGGCGGCGCCAAACTGTGCGAAAGCGCCGAGGACATCCTTTGCGAATTCGAGTACCTCTTCCCTTCGTCCAAACTCCCCTCACAACTGCACGACGCTCCCAACCTGCCCGCCCTCTCCCTCTCCGAAAACGAGACCGCCGTCTATGACCTCATCGAAAGAGACCCGACGCCCATCGACGACATCATCCGCCGGGGCGGTCTGCCGCCCTCGACCGTATCGGTGGCGCTTCTCGGATTGGAGATGAAACGGTTGATCCGGCAATTGCCGGGGAAGGTGTTTGTGAAGAATACTTGAGACGGCCCCAATTTGAACTTAGGTTGGAGAACTGTATGAGTGCGTTGGAAAGCGCCGAACAACTGCCTGCCAAATTGAGCCGGGCGGAAAAGGCGCAGGTGCTGCAATGGGCCGCTCACGATATTGGGGACGCCTTTCCGGGAATCGAAAGCCGCCCCGGCGTCCGCGGCGGCGAACCGTGCATTGTCCGCACGCGAATTCCCGCGTGGGTTTTGGAGCAGGCGCGGCGGTTGGGGATTTCCACATGGTTAAGCGGCGGGCTTGCAATGCCGATGTGTAAGAGGTGAACGAAGAGACCCGTCAATCCCCGCAGGCGGCAATGTGCGACCGCAGCCAGGTGGAAAACGCCTTGCGCGAAAGTGAACGAAGGCTCGCCCACGCCATGAACCTGGCACAGTTGGTGGATTGGGATTATGACGTGGCGTCCAGGGAGTTCATTTTCAGCGACCGCTATTACGCTCTCCACGGCACCACTTCCGCATTGGAAGGCGGCAACCGGATGTCCGCCGAAGCTTTCGCCCGGCAATTTGTGCATCCGGAAGACGCCCATATGGTTGGCGACGAGATTGCAAGGGCCGTGACCGCAACGGGTGGCGACTACGTTTCCAAAGTCGAAGCGCGCATCCTACGGCGGGACGGCGAGGTTCGGCGTGTGCTTGTTCATATAAGTATCGCAAAAGACGCCGCGGGACGGACCATTCAACTCCACGGCGCGAACCAGGACATTACGGAGCGCAAGAAAGCCGAAGAGGACCTCCGAATACTTTGGCGGGCGGTGGAGCAGACTCCGGCAACGGTGGTCATCACCAACTTCAGGGGCGACATTGAGTATGTGAATCCCAAGTTCGTTGAAATCACCGGATACAGCGTTGCGGAAGCTCTCGGCCAAAACCCGCGCATCCTCAAATCGGACCTGCATCCCCCAGGCTTTTATAAGAGCTTGTGGCGCACGCTCCTGCAAGGGGATGTCTGGCAGGGTGAACTGTGCAACAAGAAGAAGAATGGCGAGTTCTACTGGGAATCGGCCAGTATCGCCCCGATTCGCGATGCACGGGGGAAGACCACGCACTTTGTCGCAATCAAAGAGGACATCACGGAGCGCAGACGGCTTCAGCGCGACCTTTTGGAAACCTCCCGGTTGGCCGGCATGGCCGAGGTGGCCACAAGTGTCCTCCATAACATCGGCAACGTGCTCAACAGTGTCAACACTTCCAGTTCCGTCATCTCAGATAAGGTGCGCCAGTCCAGAATTGCCAATCTGGGCAAGGTCGTCTCTCTTCTGCGAGAGCATCAGTCGGACTTGGCCGGCTACCTGAGCAACAATGCCAAAGGCAAACAACTGCTCGATTATCTGGACGCCCTGACGGACCACCTCACGGCCGAGCAGACCGAAATAATCAATGAACTCGCATTGCTGACCAGGAATATTGACCACATAAAGGACATCGTGGCCATGCAGCAGAGTTATTCCAAGGTCAGCGGCATTTGCGAAATGGTGTCCCCGGCGGATCTGGTCGAGGACGCCCTCCGAATGAATGGATCGTCTCTGGAGCGACACCACATTGATTTGCTCCGGGAATACTCCCCAACTCCGGGCATCAACGTGGAGAAGCACAAGGTACTGCAAATCCTGGTCAACCTGATACGCAACGCCAAATACGCCTGCGACGAATCCATGCGGACGGACAAGCGGCTGATCGCGCGGGTGGGCCGCAAGGGCGATAACCGGGTGTATATTGCAATTATTGACAACGGCATCGGAATTCCCGCCGAAAACCTATCCCGTATTTTCAACCATGGCTTCACCACACGCCGGGACGGGCACGGTTTCGGCCTCCATAACGGCGCTCTGGCGGCACAGGAGTTAGGTGGCTCTCTGACCGTGCATAGCGACGGGGTGGGCAAAGGCGCCGCGTTCACGCTCGAACTGCCATTGGAGCGGCCTCAAGACGCCTCTGTCGAACCCGCCGATGCCGCCAATCATGCCTCCATCGCTTCCCCGGACGGGACGGCAACGGCCGCCTATTGATGGCACGTTGGGGGTTGGAACTGCACTGTGTTTGCCGCGGCCGCCCCAATCGTTGGCGAAACGAGCGAGCAATGCGCCGAAAAGGTGACGCTGGCAGGGCGACGCGCAGAGCCTCCCCAAAAAAAGGTTCAGCAGGAGGCTCGCCATGCCATTAGTCGCCAAGAATTGGGGTGCAGCCGTCAACATACGATTTCGACTTTGACTTTCCCGCCCTTCTTGGCGACCTTTCAATCGCAATGGGTCTGCCGCGCAAGAAGAAAGTGTCTCCCGACAAGTCCGCGCGTGCCTTGGGAACCGCTTCTGAACCAGTCTTGAGTGCGCCAGCCCGCGGCGATTGGCGGAAGTGGCTGTTCCGGCTGGCGGCTGCGGTTTTGTCACCGCTGATCCTCCTGGCGGTGCTTGAAGGTTTATTGTGGTCGGCGGGTTATGGGTATCCCACTTCATTTTTTCTATCCAAAATCGTGGGCGGCCAAAAAATTGTCGTCGAAAATCAGAAGTTCGGCTGGCGTTTTTTCGGCAGGGAACTGGCACGGAAACCCTATCCACTCTCCTTTCCCGAACTCAAACCGCCCGGGACGATTCGCATCTTTGTCTTTGGCGAATCCGCCGCGTATGGAGACCCGCAGCCTGACGTGGGAATGCCCAGGGTGTTGGCGGCGCTGCTGCGCAACCGTTATCCAGATACTCGCTTCGAAGTCATCAATACTGCCATCGTGGCTGTCAACTCAAACGTCATCCTTCCCATCGCGCGGGATTGCGCGCGGAAAAAGGGAGACATCTGGGTCATTTACATGGGGAACAACGAGGTCGTCGGGCCATTTGGCACAGGCACGGTGTTTGGATGGCGGGCGCCGGCCTTGGCTGTGATCCGCGCCACGCTGGCGCTCAAGACCACCAGAACGGGGCAATGGCTGGCAGAGTTGGCCGGGCATTTGCGCGCCGCGCCTCCAAAGTGGCGCGGCATGATGATGTTTTTGGGAAATCAGGTGCGCCAGAATGATCCGGGCATGGAGGCTGTCTATGCCCACTTCGCGCAAAATCTTGACGACATCGTGCGCGCCGGGCGCGCGGCCGGCGCTGAAATCGTCGTGAGCACCGTGGCTGTCAATTTGAAGGACTCCCCGCCCTTTGGCTCGTTGCCGCGCCAGGATTTGACTCCGCAGGCGGCGGTGGAGTGGAAGCGTCATTTCGACGCGGGAGTCACTGCCGAACAGGGCGGCAACTTCGCTGAGGCCGCGGCCTGTTTTGCCCAGGCGGCGCAAAAAGATGATGAATTTGCCGACCTGCAATTTCGTTGGGCCAGGTGTTGCCTCGCGTTGGGCCGGCAGGAAGAGGCGCGCCGGCATTTTACCCGGGCGCTGGACGGGGATACGCTGCGTTTCCGGGCCGACAGCCGCATCAATAAGATCATCCGCGACCAAATCTCCGGCCGCGAGAACGAAGGCGTCCTGCTTGCCGACGGTCAAGCCGCCGTGGCGGCGCGAAGTCCCTGGCAACTCCCGGGGGACGACGTGTTCTACGAGCACGTCCACCTCAAATTCGAGGGCAATTACGCCCTGGCGAGAGCCCTGGCCGAACCCGTGGCGCGGAGGCTGCCCGAAACCGTGACGCGCGGCGCCCACGCGTCATCCCAATGGTTGACAGAGAAGGAGTGCGCGCGGCAACTGATTTGGAATGATTGGGGTTTTTACCATGCGTTGCAGTCGTTGCGCTTTGAATCTCCGCCGTACAGCTATCAGATGGATCACGCGCAAAAAATGCGCCGCTTCCGTGAGCAATTGACTCAATTGTCCTCCCGTTTGTCTCCGGCCTCGCTGCGTCAAACGCTTGATGACTTTCGCGAGGCCGCCGTTCGCGCGCCGGGCGACTGGGTTTTCTGGAAGAACATCGGGGAGTTGCAGGCGGAATTGGGAGACTTCAACGGCGCGGGGGATTCTTTCCAGCGCGTCATTGAGTTGTTGCCCCACAGGGCTGACGCTTATCTTCAGCGGGCGCTGGTTCTGACCAGGCAGGGCCGGATCGATGACGCTGAAAAGGATTACCAAATGGCGAGCGCCTTGGACGAAGATATGACCCGGGCGACGTTCGTCAAACAGGATACCGAAGCGGCTGCCGCCGCCTTTCAAAAAGGTAACATGGCGGTCGCGATCTTGATGAGTCGCAAAGCGCTTCAACTGGAGCCTTACTCGACGCCCAATCTCCTGAATCTGGCCGAAGCTCTATTGGCGGCAGGCAAGGTGGATGAAGCGCAAGCCCAATTGCGGACAGCTCTCCAGCAGCCGCCCGGCACGCTGGATGAATGGATGAACCTTGGCCAGGCCTGCTTGCGACAGGGTTGGACGAATGAAGCGAGCCGCAGTTTTGAGGCGGCGCTCCGCATCGACGGCGCTGATGCCCACGCCCATCTCGGCTTGGCGAACACGCTTGCCGCCGCCGGGCAGATGCCTGAGGCGCAACAGCATTACGCCCAGGCGGCGCAGTGCGACCCGGAATCCGCGGTCGCGCGGTTGGATTGGGGATCGGCCTTGCTCAAGGCCGGAAAGAGCGCGGAGGCGCTTCACCAATTCCGCGAGGTTCTGAGACTGGATCCCAACAACACCGCGGCGCGGCGGAACATCGACAATATCGTGAAGAATCAGTAACTGACTACGGCACAACCTGCACCGTGTCTCCAGCCTGCAATTCCATGTCCTGGTGGTGCAGGAGGTCGATGCCTTTGAATTCGCCAACCACCTGACCGTTGCGCAACACCCGGACGACCATGGGATTCATAAAGGCGGTGTATTGCGCCTCCCAAATGGCCCGCGTGAGCTTGAGGCCGTCTTGCCAGGGTACGGTCGGGTTCTCCACCGGCCCCTGCACGAAGACCACCGGGTGTTCCGGGTCCATCGGCGGCGCCTGCGCCTGCGCCTGCGCGGATAAATAGGCCTTGCGCGCCTCCGTCCGCGCCTCTTTCTTGCTGACACAACCCGCCTCCGCCAGGATCAGTATGAAAATCAAGACCTTCATTCCGCCGCTTATCGCATCGCCTGCCGCTTTTTCATCAACTCTCCGGGTGAACCACGCTCTCCCTCCATTCAACCACCGCCGCCCGCATTTGTTCCGCGAAATGCCAGTTTTTTTTCACATGCCGGGGTATGAAATTGGGCGACGTTCCCAGCAAATCCGTCGTCACAAGTATCTGGCCGTCGCAACCCGCGCCGGAACCGATGCCGATGGTCGGGATGGCGACGGCGGCGGTCAATTCCCGCGCGACGGCGCCGGTGACCAATTCGAGCACGATGCCAAAGGCACCGGCGTCGCACAGCGCCCGCGCATCGGCCCTCAAGTCCTGGCGCTCCGCCTCGTTCTTGCCTTTGACATGGTAACCGCCCTCGACGAGCGCGTTTTGAGGCAGCATTCCCAAATGGCCCAGCAGAGGGATGCCCTCGGAAAGGATCGCCTGGATTTGGGGCAGCACCGCGCGGCCGCCCTCGATCTTGACGGCTTCGGCCCCGGCCGCGACCAGACGGCGGGCATTTTCCACCGCGCTGGCGGCGGTGGCGCAACTGCCGAAGGGCAGGTCGGCGGCCAGGAGCGCGCCGGGTTGGGCACGCGCCACCGCGCGGAGGTGATGTTCCATGTCGGCCATCGTCACCCGCGTGGTGTCCGGGTAGCCCAGCACAACCATTCCCAGTGAATCACCAACCAAAAGCAACGGTATGCCGGAGCCTTCCAGCATTTTGGCCATCGCAAAATCGTAAACCGTCAAGGCCGCGATGCGCTCATGTCCTTTGCTCGCGCGAATCTGCCGGACCTTCTCGGATGTCGTCACGGCGCTACTCCCGGTCAAAGCTGGCCAGCAATTCCTCGGCGGTTGCCGTAGCGGTGCCCAGCTTTCCGACGACCACCCCGGCCGCGTGATTGGAAAGTATGGCCGCCTCCAGGGGCGACGCCCCCGCCACAATGGCCAGCGTAAAAGCCGCGATCACCGTGTCGCCCGCGCCGGAAACATCAAACACCTCCCGCGCCACCGTCGGAATCAACAGCGGAGCTTTCTCCCGCTCGCACAGCAGCATCCCCCGGTCCCCCAGCGTGATGAGCAGCAAAGCGGGCTGGAGAGTGTCCAGCAATTTCTCCGCAACCTGCAGCAGGCTCACATCGCGCTCCGGCGGCGCTCCAGGCGTCGTGTCCAGCAGGCCGGCCATTTCAAACGCCTCTTTCCGGTTGGGTGTCAACAAGGAAATGCGGGACAAATCCAGGTGATGGGCCGGCTTGGGGTCCACACTCAGCCAGGCGCCCCGCTCGCGGCAGATCACCTTGGCTCCGTCCAGCAGGGTCTGCGTCATCACGCCTTTGGCGTAGTCGCCCAGGATGACCGCGTCCGCCGCGTTGAGACCGTGCTCCAATTTCCTCAGCAGCCGCTGCGTCGTGGCCTCATCGACATAAAGCCGGGTCTCACGATCCACTCGCACGACTTGCTGGCGATGCGCGATGATCCGCGTCTTGATGCTCGTGACGCGCTCCGGGCAGGCCAGCAACCCCGCGCAGCCTATCCCATCGCCCTTGAGAATCTGCCGCAATTGCGCCGCCCACTCGTCGTCGCCCACCGCGCCAAACAACTCCGTAGCCGCCCCAAGGCGCGCCAGGTTGCGCGCGACGTTGCCCGCCCCTCCAGCCATGAAGCTTTCCCTCTCAAATTCCACCACCGGCACCGGCGCTTCCGGCGAAATCCGGCCCACTCTCCCCCAAATGAATTGATCCAGCATCACGTCGCCCACAACCAACACGCGCGACCCGCGCGCCGCGGCCAGCAACTGACGGACCCGCGCCGGGTCCAGGCTGGGTGTTTTTACGGTCTGTATTTTATGGTTCACAATAGTCGCGTGTTTTCACCGGTCCAGAAACGCCGTCAGCGGGCTGGTGGCCCGCGCCGTCCTTTCCGCCGCGCCCAGTCCAACCTCATAAGCCTCCCGTCCGCATCGGACCGCCGCCGCAAAGCACCGCGCCATCCGGCAAGGATCCTCGGAGACGGCTATGGCCGTGTTTACCAGGACGGCGTCGGCACCCATTTCCATCGCTTCCGCCGCATGGCTGGGCCGGCCAATCCCGGCATCGACGACCACTGGGACGGTCGCCTGATCGATGATTATGCGGAGCTGGTCCCGAGTTTCCAAGCCGCGATTGGAGCCAATCGGCGAACCCAAGGGCATCACCGTCGCCGTGCCGGCGTCTTGCAATCGCTTGGCAAGCACGGGGTCCGCGTTGATGTAGGGCAGCACGACGAAGCCTTCGCGCACCAGGATTTCCGCCGCGGCCAGCGTTTCGATCGGGTCCGGCAGCAAATAGCGCGGATCGGGGTGGATTTCCAGCTTGATCCATTTGGGCAATCCGGCGGCGGCGGCCAGGTGCGCCAGGCGGATGGCTTCGGCGGCGTTGCCGGCTCCGCTGGTATTGGGCAGAAGCAAATAACGTTTCGGATCGATGTACTCGAGGATATTGGCGAACGGATCGCGGCCGCCGCTCAAATCAGCCCGCCGCAACGCAACCGTCACGATGTCCGCGCCGCTGGCCGCAATCGCGTCGCGCATCAATTCCGGCGACGCGAATTTGCCCGTGCCGGCCAGCAGCCGGGAGCCAAATTCCCGCCCCGCGATTTGCAATGTCATTGTGCCGCTCAATTTTCAGAAAGCAGCATGGGCCGCCAGCCTGGAAGTTTAAAGTTTAAAAAGTCCGTAGTTCAGGGCGCGGCCGGTTGACACGGAGCGGCCTTTGAGCAACAGTGGTTTCATGCAGGTGACGTTGAACAAGGAACTTGAAACTTTCATAGCTGAAAAGGTGCAGAATGGCGGCTACGCCAACGCTGACGAAGTGGTGCGGGAAGCCTTGCGGGATTTAAAGGCCAAGGATGATCCCGCCGAAGTTGACAGCCATGAATTGGCGGAATTGCTGCTGGCCGCCGTGCGTGGCCCTCATCGGCCGCTCACCACGGAACATTTTGATCAACTTCGCTCCCGTGCCCGAGGGCCGGCGACCGCATGACCCGGACGCTTCGCCGCGCGGATGTTTTTTGGGCCGACGTGCTAAAACAAGTTGACTGGTATCGGGAAAAGGCCGGTCCCGAAGTGGCGGAAGGATACGTCAACGCCGTTGAGGCCACGCTGCAAACACTGGCAAACTAATTCCCATTTCTTGGCTTTGAGTTCGTTAACATTGGCACAAATTGCGGAGAAATGCTCCCAATCCCTATGACGGCAATATCTCGGAATTTGCGCCGTGAGAGCTATAATAATAGCGCCGGTCAGCACAGCGAATATCCAGATTCCCATTGATTTCAATCTATTGCATTGGGGTCGCATCGAAACATTCGACATTTTTGGTCCTTTTCAACAGCACTGGAGCGCCGCAAACAGCGCCGGCGTCTTGTCGGCGCGCCCATCCAAACGCCGGACTGCTGCGATCACGGAGTCCACCCCCGGCCGCTCCAAGCATAAGGGGCTGTCCATGGGAGGCATTTTAGCTCTCCTGCCCTCTCCCAGTCAAAGGCCAATGTCGAATGTTTCGATGACCCGAAGAACTGTGGCAAATGGCTTGACCAGTATTGTGGATGATGGCATCTGTCCTGCCCATGCGACGGCAGTAATGTCATGTTCAATTCAACGTGGTTATGAAGCTTCTTCTCGTACGCCTGCTGGCCTCGGTTTCCCTCGCCTCCCTGGCCCTCATGGCTTCGGCCCAGGACACCACCGTCACTTTGTCCGTGGACGGCAAACCCGCTCTGGCTCTTCAGGTTCCGCCGTCCGCCAAGGTCACTTCGTCCAATGGTTACATCAACATTCACACCACCAACATGTCTCTCCACGTCTGGGCCGTGCCCAGCGCCAAAACAGCCGCCGACGCCCTGCCACGCGCGGCGGAACTGATAAAGAGCGAGTTCATCAATTTCAAAACCACCGCCACAATGGACTTGGAGATTGCGGGCGCGCCCGCCAAGCACGTCACAGGTTCGGGCAACGAGGCCGACGATGGGGACCCGGGCAACGCGGAAGTGGTTTTTTTCGCGGCCGGCAACCATGTCTTTGGCGCGTGCGTCCATGGCGAGTTTGACGACGCTTCCCGGTCGCGCGCGCCGATGATGGCGGTGTTGCGGACCGCGCAATCCCCGCCGTGAGAAAGCATCACCGTGATTCTATGACAAGCCGATTCAAATCCAATCGTTGGCAAAGCGGGTGGCCTTTGGCCGTCGCGCTTTGGGCCTGCGGCTTCACCGCGGTTGCCCAGAACGCGCCCAAGCCCTCCACGCCGCCTCCCGGCAACATCTCCCTCCGCCATGAGGTGCGGCACGCCGTCGAGAAAGGCTGCGCCTGGCTTGAAACCATGCAGAACACCAACGGTTCATGGTCCTCAGCGGACCATCCCGCGCTGACCGCGCTCGTGTTGATTTCCCTGATCGGCCCGTCGCCCGGAACATCCCTCTCCCCCGCCATCGACAAGGGCTACGCCTACATGCTCACTTGCGTCCAGCCGGACGGCGGGATTTACATCAAGGAACTGCAATCCTACAACACGTCGGTCGTGCTCAGCGCGCTGGCCTTGCGCAACCGGCCCCAGGACCGGACGGCCATCCAGAACGCGCGGCGCTTCCTCATCGGCCTGCAAGTCGGCGACGCCCAACTCGGCGCGACCAACAGCCCTTTCAGCGGCGGGATTGGTTATGGCGGCGCCGAGAAGCTGCCCGACCTCTCCAACACTGTGCTGGCCTTGGAAGCACTCTACAACAGCCGGCCGCTCGCACGGGATTCCGGCGGCCGCAACGCGCCCGATTTGAACTGGAAGGCCGCCCTTCGCTTTGTGCAGAACTGCCAGAATCTGCCCGGCTCCAACTCGCAGCCCTGGGCCTCCGATGATCCCCAAAACAAGGGCGGCTTCATCTACGCTCCGGAACGCAGCATGGCCGGCCAAACCAACCTCCCTTCCGGCCGTGTCGCTTATCGCTCCTATGGCACCATGACCTACGCCGGCTTGTTGAGCTACATCTACGCGGACCTCAAGCCCGACGACCCGCGCGTCACCTCCGCGTTGGACTGGCTGCGCGGGAACTACTCCGTCGATGAGAATCCAGCGCTGGGCCAGCAAGGCCTCTATTACTATTTCGAGCTTATGGCCAAAGCCCTCACCTTCGCCGGCGTGGACACCTTGGAAACCAAGGACGGACACAAGGCGAATTGGCGCGAGGACCTGGCCCTCAAGATCCTCAACCTGCAACACGCCGACGGTTCATGGGTCAATGATAACGGCCGCTGGTGGGAAAAGGACCCCATCCTCGACAGCGCCTATACCGTGACAACGTTGGAAATCATCGAAAGCAAGCTCTGACGCCCGCTCCCGCCGCCTCTGGCGCCCCGTCTCGGAGTGAATTGTGTCGGACAGCTTTACACAAGCCACATCTGGCGCGCTGAAACTTCTGTAAGTGTTTTATGATAAACCACCTATGCAATTGAATATTCGCGTGAAACCATGAGAAATGACGCGGAATCAACGAAAAGATTTACACTTTTCCGCCAAAGCATGAGTTTGGGCGAATAATAACCCAGGATGATCCTTTGTTTGTAATGCGCTATTTATCAACAAGTTACACAAATGATTGGCGACGGTTTACTATGGATGAAAAATCCTTTGGCATACGTTCTGCTAAATGAAGACCTTGATACTGATAGGGGCACGCCGGGGATTAGTAAATTGAGGCATAGGAAGACTTGAAAATGAATTTTGGAACTCTAGTTGTTGCGGGTTGTCTCGCTGCCGCAAGCGCGGAGGCTGGAGATTACGTTAGCGGAATGGATTTCGTGGTTCGGCATGCAACGACAATCGATCAGATTGGCGCCTATGACGGCGGCTCGGCTTTTACGGTTGACGAAAATGTCGGTATTTTCAACGCGCTGACAGGGAATCTGGTGGGGCCGGACGTGCTCTTTGGACCTGGTTTGCCAGGCACACAGATTGGCGACACCTTCTACGAGAATGTTGCTCCCTTCGTGCTCCAACCGGGTGAATACACCATTCTCGCGGTGGGCGGCAGCAGTCCCAATTCGGGCGGATCGGCCAACGGCGGGCTTTCTGACTTCGATTCCTATCAGAACCTCGGCAACAATCTCGACCTGCCCGGTGGCGGGCGCTTTAATTCAGGCACTGATTTCACCTCTCCGAATTCCGGCAGCGGTTTCGGTTTCAGCCCAAAGGGACCGTTTAGCGAGGTTGATCCTGTCCCGGATGGCGGTCTGACGCTGGTTCTGCTGGGCAGTTCCCTGGCGGGTCTGAGTTGGCTGCGCCGCAAGATCTGATCGGCGACATAAGAGTTGGACATTGACACGCTTTGCAAAACGCCCGCTGACGGGCGTTTTGCCATTTTGGGGCAGCCCCCTTTCGAAACTTTTTGATTTCCTTGCGGGCGGGAATGGAGTGGAATGGGGAGAAGACTCGGAACAGATGAAACCGAAAATTCTCGTGGTGGACGATGAGCCCGATTTGCTGGAGCTGATCAGCGTCAACTTCGCCGCAGCGGGCTTCACGATCATGGTTGCAGCCAGCGGGAAGGAAGCCTTGCGCCTGGCGCGCGAAGCCGGGCCGGATTTGGTGCTGCTGGATGTCATGCTGCCGGAACTGGACGGATTGGAAGTCTGCAAGAGCCTGCGCAAGGACCCCGCCACCAGCGGCATACCCATTCTCATGCTCACGGCGCGCGTGGCGGAAATAGACCGAGTGCTCGGCCTCGAATTGGGCGCCGACGATTATGTCACCAAGCCTTTCAGCGTGCGCGAGCTGGTGTTAAGGGTCAAAAACCTTCTCCGCCGCAAGGCCATTCCGGAAAGTTCCGATGACGTGATTCGATTGGGCAGCCTGCTCATCGACCAGCCGCGCCACCTGGTCACCTACGAGGGGCGGCCGGTGGATTTGACGGTGACGGAATTCAAACTGGCGGCGCTCCTGGCCGAGCGCAAAGGACGCGTCCAGTCGCGCGACCAACTCTTGAAAGACGTGTGGGGCTACAGCAGTGTGATTGACACAAGAACGGTCGATACCCACATGCGCCGGCTGCGCGCCAAGCTGGGCCGGGCCGCCAAGCACCTGGAAACGGTGCGAGGAGTGGGTTACCGCTTTATGGACGCTTGAGGCGGCGGGCCGCTTCGCTAAGGCACAACCCCATGTTGCAGTTTTATCTTTTGGCCGGCTGCGGGGCGTTGGCGGTCCTGGCGGGCTGGCAAGCCTGGCAACACCGCCTGGAGCGCGCTCGCGCCGCGCGCGATCATGCCCTGGCCCTGGAGCGTCAGCGGGAGGAGATTCAAGCGCGCGTTCTGGCCCAATTCCAGGCCCGTCAGCAAGCCATTTTCAACAGCATGATTGAGGGCGTGCTCTTGCTCGACGAGCAGGGGCGCGTGCGCATGATCAACGATTCGCTGGGAAAATTCTTCGGCCTCACCACCGACATTCGCGGGCAAACCATCATGGAGGCCTTCCGCTGGCACCAACTGGCCGCCCTGGCCCTGCGCCTCCAGCGCGAGAAGCACGTCACCGGCGCCGAACTGGAAATCCACCGCGTCCGCCGCCGCTGCTGGGAGGTCAATGCCGTCGTCGTCACCGGCGACCAGGGATTGGAGCAGGGACAGTTGTTCGTTTTCCATGACGTTACGCGCCTGAAGGAGCTGGAGAACATCCGGACCGAATTCGTCGGCAACGTCAGCCATGAATTGCGCACTCCGCTCTCCCTTATTAAAGGCTTTGTCGAAACGTTGCTCGACGGAGCGTTGCGCGACCCGCAGCAGGCCACCCGGTTTCTTCAGAAGATCGACAAGCATTCCGACCGCCTTCTCTTCTTGATCGAGGACTTGCTCGTCATCTCCCGCCTGGAATCCGGCCAGGCCGGCCTCCACCTTCAACAGATCGACCTGCGCGACCTGGCCCAACGCGTCATCGAGGACATCGCCGCTCCAGCCGCCGCCCGCAAAACCACCATCGAAAATAATATTCCCCCTCACACCGTGGTCTGGGCCGACACCAACCGCCTCCAGCAAGTCCTCTTCAACCTCGCCGACAACGCGATCAAATACGGCAAGAGCGAGGGCTGCGTGACGCTCTCAGCCAGGGAATCCGACGGCGACAAAGTGGAGGTGTCGGTGGCGGACGATGGTCCGGGAATTCCGCCCGAATCCATCGGGCGCGTGTTCGAACGGTTCTACCGCGTGGACCGCGCGCGCTCCCGCGAAAGCGGCGGAACAGGCCTGGGCCTGGCCATAGTCAAACATATCGTTCAAGCTCATGGCGGCGAAGCCTGGGTCCAGAGCACGATGCAGAAAGGGTCAACCTTCTTCTTCACTCTTCCCCGGAAAGCGGGCCCGCCGGCCGGCCCGGCTTCCTGAAAAGGCCGGGGGGAACATCTCACGCCTTGGGCCAGAAACCCGGAGGCAGATTCGACGGGGGCGGTTCGGGCGGATCGGGCGGTTTGGGCGCCGGCGGCGCCGCTCCCTGCGGACTTTCGATCTGGATCACGGCGTTTTCCTCCGCCGGCGCTTCCTCCGGCTTCCCGGCAACCTCTTCCGTGAGTTCCGGCAGACCGAGGTGGGCGCGGGCTTTTTTTGCCGCCGCGACGCGGGGGTACTCCTCCACGACGCGGCGCAGAAGGGCCAGCGCCTTTGGTTGCTGGCCAAGTCTGGAATAAAGGTTGCAAAGATGAATCGCCGCCCATCCCCATCGTTCAGCCGACAATTTATGCTTCAGCACCTCCTCGTACTCCAGCGCGGCCGCAAGGGGATTATTCAGGTCCTTCTCGTAAATCTCGGCTATCCGCAAGGCGGCGTGAATCTCCCGTGGATGGCTCTTGAGAAACTCCCTCATGATTTGCACGGCCTCCAAATAATGCCCGTTGGCCCACACCGCCTCGGCCCGATCGTATTCCGGATCGCGCACCGCCTCAGCCACGTCGGAATAAAGATAGCTCGTCGCCTGGTTGCCTACGAAGTGCGTGAAATCGTACGTTATGAGCAATCCCAGGCCGACCAGCGCGCCGACCAGCATCGCCAGATACCCCATCATCCTTCTGCGGACTTCCCCCAGGTCCCGCGCGACGGCCGGTTTCTTTGCCTCCGTCGCGACACTTGCCTGCGGGAGGGTGGCCGGTTTGTTGGACAACACGACTGTGCCGGGGGCTGTGTTGGTATTTCTGAACGCGGAGTTGGTGGCTTGATCCACCGTGTTGGTCGCCTGATCCGCTACATTGGTCCCCGGCTCNNGCTCTGCCACATTGGTCCCCGGCTCCACCGCGTTGGTAAGGGCAGTGGTGGACGGAGGGTTGTTGGAATCGGCGCCGCCCGTCGGAGTGGACTCATCGGCGGCGGCGGCTCCAGTGACGGTTGCGTAGTTGGAGTAGAAACCCCAGCCGAACCAGACGGCCAGGATCACCAGCACGGCATAGGCCGTCAGCTTCACCTTTGGATTCATCCCATTTTCAATGACACCGTTATTGTGTGGCATACGCGCCGATTTTTCAATCCGCTTGCTTCAATCTGTTGAAGGCGTGAAAAATGAGTTCCCTTTGCGCGCCCGCCAATGTTACGCTCACCCCAGATCTAGTGACATGAAATTCATTCACGAGGAATTCCTACTCCACAGCCGCGCCGCGCAGCGGCTCTACCGCCAGTATGCCGCGGCGGAGCCGATCTTTGATTATCATTGCCACCTCCCGGTCCGCGACATCGCCCAGAACCGCCAGTTCAACAACCTCACCGAGATTTGGCTCGGAGGCGACCATTACAAATGGCGCGCCATGCGCGCCTACGGCGTGGCCGAGAAATTCTGCACCGGCGCCGCCCCGCCGTTGGACAAATTCCGCGCCTGGGCCGCCACGGTGCCCCATACCCTGCGCAACCCTCTCTTTCACTGGACCCATCTCGAACTGAAACGCTACTTCGGCATCGACGAGCTTCTCAACGAACAAAGCGCCACGCGCATCTGGCGCCGTGCCAACGAGATGCTCGCCCACCCGGAATTCTCCGCCCGCGGCATCCTCCGCAAATTCAACGTCGCCGCTCTCTGCACCACCGATGACCCAACCGATGATCTCGCCCACCACAAAAAAATCGCCGCCGACCACCTGGCCACTTCCGTCTTTCCCGCCTTCCGCCCGGACGAGGCGCTGCGCGTCAATCAGCCCGAAGCGTTCAATAAATGGGTCAGCCAATTGGAGCAAGCGGCCGACACGGATATCGGAAACCTCGGCGCCTTTGTCGCCGCGCTGCGCCGGCGGCACGACTATTTTCACGCGCACGGCTGCCGTTTGTCCGACCACGGATTGAACCACTGCCTGGCCAGCCCGTGTCCGGAGAAGGCCGCCGCCGCCATCTTCGCCCGGGCGCGCCGCGGCAAGGCCGCCTCAGCAGAGGAACAGACTCAATTCGGCGCCCACCTTATGCTCTGCTTTGGCCGATGGGACGCCGAGAAGGGATGGGTCAAACAACTCCACCTGGGCGCGCTGCGCAACAACAACACCCGCCGCCTGCGCCAGCTTGGCCCGGACACCGGATTTGACTGCATTGGAGATTTTCCCCAGGCGCAGTCCCTGGTCGCTTACATGGATTTGCTGGATCGCGACGATTTGTTGCCCAAGATGATCATCTACAACAACAACCCCGTGGATAACTACGCCTTCGCCAGCGTCATTGGATGCTTTCAGGATGGCGCCTTGGCCGGCAAGGTGCAATTCGGCTCCGGCTGGTGGTTCCTCGACCAGAAAGAAGGCATCGAATGGCAGCTCAACGCCCTTTCCAATCTCGGCTTGCTCTCCCGCTTTGTCGGCATGATCACCGACTCCCGCTCCTTCATGTCCTATCCCCGCCACGAGTACTTCCGCCGCGTCCTGTGCAACCTCATCGGCGCGGAAGTCGAGCGTGGCGAACTGCCCAACGACGAGCCGTTGGTCGGCGCCATGATCCGCAACATCTGTTTTGCCAACGCGCGCAACTACCTCGCCCTTCCCTCCGCCAAACCCGGGATTTTACCTTGACTGACTTCCTGCCAAAACTGGCTGGCGGCTGCGTTCTGCTGGCCGCCGTGGCTGCCGCCTGCCCGGCGCGCGCGGGGGGATACACCAACCTCAGTGTGTGCGTCTATTTCCGCTATCAGGAGGTCCACTCCATCCCGGGCGACCTTGCGAGGTTTTCCAGCCAATGGGCGGATGTCCAACGGCAGGTGAAGGTGGACAAGGTGTATCTGGAAACCACCCGCAACACGGAACTGGCCGGCGACGCCGATGTGGAGACGATGAAGAAATTCTTCAACGACCGCGGAATCAAGACATCCGGCGGCATGGGCCTGACCGCGCAGGAAGGCAATGGATTCCAATCGTACAACTACAACTCGCAGGCGGTTCGTGACCAGATCAAGGCGATGTCCGAGTTCACGGCCAAACACTTCGACGAGATCATCCTGGACGACTTCTTTTTCTCAAACTACAAGGGCGATGACGCCATCGCGGCCAAGGGGGACAAGACCTGGACGCAATTCCGCACCGAATTGATGGACGACGTGTCGAGAAACCTCATCATCGCCCCGGCCAGGGCTGTCAATCCAAAAGTCCGCGTCATCATCAAGTACCCCAACTGGTACGAGAGCTTCCAGGGCCTGGGTTACGATCTGGCGGTCGAGCCAAAGCTCTTTGACGCGATCTACACCGGCACGGAAACGCGCGACGCCAATTCCGGCCAGCGATTGCAGTCCTACCAGAGCTATCTCCAAACGGAGTATTTCAACAACATCAAGCCGCGCGGCAACCAGGGCGGCTGGATTGATGGCCGCGGCGACGCGCGTTACGCCGAGATGTTTTGGGACACCTTTTTTGCCAAGGTCCCGGAAATCGTGCTCTTCAACTCCATTCAAATCACCGCGCCGTTGGGCGCCGGACGCGACGCCGCAACAGGCGATCCGGACACCAATTCCATCCTGGCCAATCTGATGGCGCCCATTGCCCAAGCGGATGGGACGGCTTTCACGCCAAACATGGTGGCCCGCACCGCGGGGTATTCCGCCGAAATCCTGGATCGCTTCCTCGGCAAGCTCGGCCAGCCCATTGGCGTTCCCACCTACAAGCCCTGCAATTCCGTCGGAGAGGCCTATCTGCCCGATTACCTCGGCATGGTCGGCGTCCCAATCGACTTGACGCCGGAATTCCCCAGCAATGCTTCGACCATCCTGCTGACGGCTGCCTCCAAGTACGACACCGGATTGGTGGCCAAGACGAAAGAATTCGTGCGCGCAGGCGGCCGGGCCATCGCCACGACGGGGTTGATTGAGGCTCTGGCCGACAAGGGTTTTCAGGACATAGTTGAGATCGAACTAACCGGCCACCGCGTCCTCGCCAAGCGCGTCGGCGGCGGTCGCGGCGGAAACCCCGGCGAAGCGCCGGCGCAAGGGGAACTGGACATGCTCCTTCCGCAAATGGGGCATTTTGAAAACGATTCTTGGACCGCGATGAACTTTGAAACCGCCGCCGGCGGCTTCCCGATGGTCATCCGGGCCGCGTACGGCAAGGGAACCTTTTATGCGCTGGCGCTGCCGGATGATTTTGCCGAGCTTTACCGGCTCCCGCGAAGCTTCCTCAACCAGCTCCGCAACCTTCTGGGCGGGAATTTGTTCGTGACTCTTGACGCCCCGGATCACGTCAGCCTTTTCCCCTACGACAACCGCACGTTTATCGTTCAGAACTTCCAGTCGCAACCTGTGACCACGCGCGTTTCAGTGGCGCGCGCCGCGGCCTTGCGCGATCTTCTTGGTGACAAGACGCTTGCACCGACGCCGGGCGACAGGTTCGTCCGCGGCGGGGGACGCGCCGGGATCGCCGGAAACGGCGGCAGTATATTCGAGGTGCCCATTTCAGCGCATTCATTTCGCGTGTTCGAGGCGGAATAGACGCGTTGGCTTCACGACAGAACCTTACCCAAGCAGACGAAGGGCGGGGAAGTCTTTGGCGAGCCGTTTGCCTCGTAAACGCGCGCCGGACCGAGAATCCTTTCCAAGCCACGGCTCATGCAGCTATGATTGTTCTCCATGAGCCTGAAACAACTCGTTGCCCTCGTGACAAGGCGAATAACCCTGGCCGCCACATTGGGTCTGCTATCGCTCCCGTCCGCCTCGTGCATGGCGGGCCATTACACCAATTTCATCGTGTCCGTTTATGGGGTGGGCCGGGGCGCCAACCCGGACCGATGGGCCAACATGACCAACCAGTTGCCCATCGACAAGGTCTATATCGAAGTCCAGCGCGACCGCAATATGGCCAGCGACGAAAACTTGGAAAGCGCCAAGAAGTTCTACCTGGACATGGGCGTGAAGGTCGCCGGCGGCATGGCGCTGTCCGCCAGCACCGCCGGGGGCCAGTTCGTCTCCTTCTGTTACACCGATCCCGCCGACCGCGAGTTCATCAAGGGCGCCGCCCAGCGGGCTGCGCGCCATTTCGACGAGGTCATCCAGGACGATTTCTTTTTCGTGACGACCAAGTACGACTCGGACATCGCGGCCAAAGGCAACCGGACCTGGACCCAGTTCCGCCTCGATCTGATGCGGGATGCCGCCCGGAATCTGCTGGTGGGACCGGCCAGGGAAGTCAATCCAAAAGTCAAAATGGTCATCAAGTTTCCAAATTGGTATGAGCATTTCCAGGGCCTGGGCTACGATCTCGAACAGGAGCCGAAGATTTTCGACGGCATCTTCACCGGCGCCGAAACGCGCGATCCCAATATCACCGACCAGAACCTCCAGGCATACGAGAGCTACCTCATCATCCGCTACTTCGAGAACATCGCCCCGGGCCGCAACGGCGGCGGCTGGGTGGACACTGGCAGCCTGCGCTATTCAGACCGCTTTGCGGAGCAACTGGTGGACACGGTGTTCGCCAAGGCGCCGGAGATGCTGCTCTTCGGAGGCGGCAGCGTGACGGGACAGGCCCGTGCCGGCGACCGCGCAGCCTGGCAGGAGCAGCACACCAGCTTCGATTTCAACGCCCTCCAGCAGTCGCTCCAGTCCGCCGCGGACAGCAACGCCGTCGTCACTTGGGGCCGAATCGCCGGCGACGCCTTGACCAAGGCGGACGCTTTTCTGGGCAAAATGGGCAACCCCATTGGCGTCCAATGCTACAAACCGTTCCAATCCACTGGCGAAGATTTTCTTCACGACTATCTTGGGATGATCGGCATACCCATTGATCTGTATCCCTATTTCCCGACCAACGCCAGCCTCGTCCTGTTGACCGAGTGCGCGAAGTTTGACCCGGAGATCGTTGGCAAGATCAAAGCGCAACTGCTGGCCGGCAAATCGGTCGTCATCACCAGCGGCCTGCTCCGCGCCCTGCAAGACAAGGGCATTGAGGAAATCGCCGAGATTCAGTACTCGGATCACAAGGTGCTCGCGCACGAGTATTCCAGCCTCTACGGCTCCGGCAACGGCACGGCGCTGGCCGCCGAAAAAGAGCAGGACGTTCTCTTCCCGGAAATCTTCTTTCTCACCAATGACTCCTGGGCGCTGCTTCGCGCCATGGCCAACGGACGCGGCTATCCCCTCCTCCTGCTCAACCACTATGGCAGAGAAGGCCGCTTCTATGTGTGGACCATCCCTGAAAACTTTGACGACCTCTACCGCATGCCGCCCAGCGCCATCAGCACTGTCAAGAACTATCTCATGGCCGGCTTCCCCTTCCGCCTCGACGGCCCCGACCACGTCGCTTTGTTCGCCTACGACAACCACACCTGCATCGTGGAATCCTATCTCCCGGCCGCCTGCGATGTGAAAGTCTCCACGGCCCCCGAATTCACCCAATTGCGCGACCTTGTCACCGGCGCGGTAACTCCCGTCCAACCGCCCCCCGCAGATTCCGGATTTGGGCGCGGACGCGGGCGCGGCCCGCAAGCCGGAGAGCGGCGCGCCGCCTTCAACATCCATCTCCTCCCCCACAGCTACAGCGCCTTCATCGCCGAGAAGTGACGGTTTTCATTGACGGTCTCCGGTTTGAATTTAACATGCCGCAATGGCAAGTCCGCCGTTCAAGTCCTTGTTCTGCGAGAGATTTAGGTGTTCGCCTGAAGAATACGAGGAACGGGCTTTCCAAAAGTTTTTGTACTGGCACGCCCGACTTCTGGCGCCTTTGGTCAGAGCCATCCATCCGGATTTCTTCTTTAGGGATTTCGAATTCATTCGCTACCTGGGTGATGCTTTGGACTCGCGACAAGCCAAGGCGGACACGCTGGATTTCAGGGACATGGACCGCAAACATTGGCGAATGCTGCACAGCGGCCTGATGATCCGCGTTTCCCACCGCAAAGCAAGACGGCTGGCCTGCCAGCTTTTAGGCAAACCGGAATGGACTGACGCCGCTTTCCCGGCGCAGCAAGGCGGTTCCGGCGCGTGACGCGGGAATGATTCAGGCCAAAACCAAGCCGTGGGGCAGGAAGGACTGAAAATGGATTATCCGGGATCAACGTCTGGCTTCGCGCACAGACGACATCCATTGGGCAGCTCCGGTTGCACCAAGCCCCCGGCTTCGTGCGCGGAGCGCCGGCCTCGTGACCGGCTTGCCGGGACGCTGGAAAAGAAGGGACTTAACCACGGATGGAATCCTCTATCTGTGAAATCAGGGAAATCCTCGTCCGCCGTAGCCAGACGATAGCGGACGTGGTTAAATACCTTCCTTTGCGTCTCCGACACGGAGTTTTCGTGCGATTATGCAGGCTTGTGCAGGCTTATGCACCATAAAAAGCGCGGGGATTGGAGTTCTCCCGCAGGCTTGGCGAGTTGGAGATGGTTGATAAACAATTGGATACAACTCGGAAATTGGAGGTTTTTGAGCGATGCCAGGGATACGGCTCCGCAGGAGCGTCGCCCTGCAGAAATTGTGGCGGGGCGAGGCTCCTGCCGGGCCGGGCGTGTCCAGTTGAGATGCGCCGGAAAACCGAAAAAAAGTTGCTTGACGCCACAACCCTTTGTTGTTATGAAGTGCGCAGACTACATTATGTAGCGGTTGACTGGAATTTTATGCGCTGTCCAAAGTGCGGCAATCAGGACGACAAGGTCATCGACTCGCGCGCCTCCCGCGAAGGCTCGACCATCCGCCGCCGCCGCCAATGTTTGCAGTGCGACCACCGCTTCACTACCTACGAAGAGATTGAGCATGAGGGACTTATGGTGGTCAAGCGCGATGGGCGGCGGGAGGAGTTCTCCAAGGAAAAGCTGCTCGCCGGTCTCAAGAAGGCCTGCCAGAAGCGCCCCATCGGCCCAAAAGTCATCGAAGACCTCGTGGAGAGGATCGTGGATGAGATCAGCGATAAATATGAACGTGAAGTTCCCGGCATGGCCATCGGGGAACGGATTATGGAGGCCTTGCGCGAGATCGATAAAGTGGCCTACGTTCGATTTGCCAGCGTTTACCGCCGCTTCGAAGAGGCGACGGAATTTGTGCGAGAAGTCAATAAACTGGAGGCCGATCATGATTCAACTCAAAGCTGATTGCCTGATGTTTCAAACCCAGGATGGCGAGCAGGTTCCATGCTCGGCCGAATGGGTCACGCTGGAATTGATGGGCGAAGGCGCCTCAATGGTTGACCCGGAAGTCGTCCGGCACGCCTCCGCCGCCGTGCTGCATTACTTCAAACATGAATTGCAGCGGCAATTCGTCTCCGTCAGCGAATTCGCGCTGGCCCTGGAAAAGGTGCTGCGCGGCTTCGGCTTGAGCGTCTATGCGGATTTTGACGCGGAAGCGGCGCCCCCAAACGAGCGCCGGATTTTGGACTCCAATCTACATCAACTGGCCAGCGCCACGGACGCAGAAGGGTTCGAGTTGTTTTTCTTCCCCCAATTGCGCCAGGAGTTGCAGCGCCAGATGAAGCAATCTCCCCACGTCATCCGCTTTCGCGGCCTGCGCGATTGCGTCAAACACCTGGCCGGAGCGGCGCGATGGAACCGCCGCTGCGAAAATCTCAACGATCAAATCGTTGAATACCTCCGTAGCTGCTGGCAGACGGAATCCCCCAGCCACTCCTGCGCCCTCGTGGTGTTATGAGCAAGTCCGTCTTCGAGAAAATCATCGACCGCGAAATCCCCGCCGCCATCGTCTATGAGGACGACCTCGTGCTGGCCTTTCGAGACGTCAACGCCAAGGCGCCCGTCCACGTCCTCATCGTTCCCAAGAAAATCATCCCCCGCCTGGCCGAAGCCGTGCCGGCCGACTCCCAGGTGCTCGGCCATTTGCTGCTCAAAGCGGCGGAAGTGGCGGGCCGATTGGGCCTGGCCAAGACCGGTTACCGCCTCGTCATTAACAACGGTCCGGACGGCGGCGAAACTGTCCCCCATCTGCACTGCCACATCCTGGGTGGCCGCCCAATGGCGTGGCCGCCGGGTTGATGATTACTTTCCTGCATGGCCGCCTCGTTGACGCCCTCCCCACCCAAGCCACGGTGGAGGTCAACGGCGTCGGCTACGAGGCGCTGATTCCTCTCTCTTCATTTGACAAGCTCCCCGCCCCCGGCCGGCCCGTCATGCTCTTGACCCACCTGGTCGTCCGCGAAGACGCCCATGTCCTTTACGGCTTCATGACTGCCGCCGAACGCGAGCTTTTCCGGCTCCTCATTCACAGCGTCAGCGGGATTGGCCCCAAAACCGCCCTCAACATCCTCAGCGGCATCAGCGTCACCGCTTTCCGCGGCGCCGTCGCCGGAAGCGACATCAAACTGCTCTCCCAAATCTCCGGCGTCGGCAAAAAAACCGCGGAGCGCATCGTCATCGAACTCAAGGACAAAATCGGACCCGGCGGCGTTCTCGAAGCCCTTAGCGCCCGCCGCGCCCTTTCGGCCGAGGATCAAAAAGTCAACGACGCTGTCCTGGCGCTCATCGCCTTGGGCTTCAAACCCGCGGAAGCGCACGAAACCATTCGAGCCACCCAGGCCCTCCTGGGGCCGTCGGCTGGCGTCGAGGAACTGGTCCGGGCCAGCCTGAGGAAAGGGGCATGATGGCCGCCGCTATCAGAAGGTCCTCCGGCATTGTCGTGCCTCACCAACTGCCTTGGCGCCAGCGATTATTGGCTATCGGGGTTGCCTTCCTCCTCCGCGTCTGCCTTTGGTCCTGGCGGTGTCGCTGGATGGATTCGGCCGATTATCCCGAAAGCAAAGGCCCGGTCATCTACTGTATTTGGCACAACCGCCTCCCGCTGGCCTTGGCCAGCTACAACGATTTTCTCCAATCCAAGTGGCCTGACAGCGGTGTGGCGGCGTTGATCAGCGCCAGCCGCGACGGCGGGTGGCTCTCCAGCGTGTTGGAGAATTTTGGCATTCAGCCTGTGCGCGGTTCCTCCAGTCGCCGCGGGGCGCAGGCCCTGCTGGAAGCGACCACCTGGATGGAGCGCAACTACAGCGTCGCCATCACCCCCGACGGCCCGCGCGGCCCGGTTTACNNGGGTGCAGGAGGGCATCATTCAACTGGCCAAATTGACCGGGCGCCCCATCATTCCCGTTTCCAACTTCACGGCCTGGAAGATTTGCCTGCGCAGTTGGGACCGCTTTCAGATTCCGCTCCCCTTCGCGCGCTGCCAGTTGCGCTATGGCGAGCCGATCTGGGTCCCGCGAGAAGCCTCGGACGAGGTCTGCGAGCAAACGCGCCTCAAACTCGAACAATCCATGCGCGCCATCACCCGCGACTCTTGAGCATCGAAAATACGCCTGCTGGCTTGCTGTGTCTGTCATGCTGGCCATATCAGCGGTAGTCTTCGCGGCGTCCGATCACCGCCCGGACGTAGGCCCGCGTGCTGGGGAATCCGATCTGCCGCACAAACGCCGCGCTGTTCGTCGCGGCGGGGCCGTCGAGCCATTTGAGCACATTNNCCGCGCCCGGCGTTGTATTCAGCCAGAGCGTACGGCACCGGGTCGTCGGTCTGGCTGTAGCGGCGCAGGGTCTTCTTGAGATACCAGGCGCCCGCCAGTGTGTTTGTCGCGGGGTCCAGGCAGGCCTCGTGCGCGAAGGACGCCAGATGCTCCGCCTCCGCCCACTCTTGCGCCGCCGCGGCCCGCACTTGCATGAGGCCCAGTTCGCCTGCCCGCCCGCGCGCCCCGGCGTCAAAACGGCTCTCCCGCCACACAACCGCTTTGACCAGGGCGGGATCCAGTTGATAACGCTGCGCCGCCGCGGCGATCACGGCGTCGAACCGGTGCTCGCGCCAATACACCCATCCCCACCAGGCAATGACCCCAAGGGCGGCCAGGAGCAGCCATTTACGCGAGCGATGCTCTCTTAAACTCACGGCCGCGCGGTTGCGGGGACTTCGCTCAACACAAAATCGTAAATGGACTGCGCATATTGCATAGCCTCATAACGGACTCATCCATAAAGCTTGTGGCCGTTGGCGAGAACCTGGTGAAAGAGCGAAGCGCGCAGGTGTTTGTAGCGGCCAACTTGCGCGCGGGTCGG
Organism: Verrucomicrobiales bacterium; assembly: GCA_003138485.1. Taxonomy (GTDB): domain Bacteria; phylum Verrucomicrobiota; class Verrucomicrobiia; order Limisphaerales; family Palsa-1400; genus PLGF01. The sequence continues at coordinate 52,279 of PLGF01000158.1, forward strand.
AACCAGCACGTCCTTGGAAAAGCCCATGCCCGTCAAACATCGATGCGCGCGCTGCATCCGCCGGATGGCTTTCTCGCTGCTCTCGCGCACGATCACCATCAAATCCACGTCGCTGTCCTCGGTCGGAGTTCCCCAGGCGTGGGAACCGAACAAATAGATTTCCTCCGGCTGAAATTCAGTTTTCAGCCTTTCCACGACTTTGTCCAACATCTCTGCTGGAATGGTCTTCACGCAATGCATGTTATCCTGTCTGAGATGTGATGGGAAGCTCAGTTTTCAGGGCGCTTGTGGAAAAAACCGCGCTTTTGCCTTTTTAACGCGGCCCATTTCCGTTCTCCTTGCCCTGTGATCGCTCGCGTGACGCTCGACATGGCCTTGGGCAAAGAGTTCGACTACATGGTCCCGCCCGAATTGGAGGAGGCGGTCGAAGTGGGCACGCGGGTAAAAGTCCCTTTTGCCAGCCGCCAGGTGCTGGGCTGCGTGACGGCGGTGATTGAGATCTCGCCGCACGCCAAACTGCGTTCGATTCTCAAAACCATTGGCCGCCAATCATACGTCACGCCCCGGATTTTGGAATTGGCCCGCTGGATGGGCCAGTATTATTGCGCGCCGCCGGAGATCGCCCTCAAGACGGTTTTGCCCGAGGCGGTGCGCAAGGAAAAGGAAGGNNGCGCGGGCGCGGAAGGAGATGCCTTTGCAGGAACTGTTGCGGCAAGCCAGCACCACCGGCCAAACCCTCCGCCGCCTGGAAGACAAAGGGTTCCTCCACATCGCGCCGCAAATCTCCGAGCGCGATCCTTACGCGCGCGACATCATCCTCGCGTCCCAGGCGCTCCAGTTGAACGACGCCCAACAGCGCGCCGTCACCGCGATCACCCAGGCCGCCACGCCCGCGGCCGGAACGCCGGAAGGAAAGCGGCCCGTTTTCCTCCTCCACGGCGTGACCGGCAGCGGCAA
>PLGF01000126.1 GCA_003138485.1 Verrucomicrobiales bacterium
AAACTGCCAAAATGGGGCGGCGCGCAGCACCGCCCTACCAAATGTGGGATTTCAAGACGGCTATTTGGGACTCGAAGGATACGGAACAGATCATCGGGCTGCGCCGCTCGCGAATCCTGCTCCCGGATTGGCCCGACTCGGCGGTTTATGCAGGCTTGTGCACCCTTGTGCACCCAAAAAAGGGCGGGGTCTGGAGTTCTTTTGCGGGCCAAACCATCTCGAGAGCATTGATAATCAATGACATGCAACGCGGCACATGGTGGTTTTCGGGAATCCGACAGGTTCGGAGGCGACATGCTGAAAATGACTAATGTCCAGGCACCAATGACGAAAGAATGACGAAGCCCGAATGACTAAAGCGCGCCGGACGGTCATTTGGGAATTCTTTCGTCATTAGGATTTCGTCATTCGTCATTCTCCCTGGTTTCGCCCGTTGACGGTGCCGGCTTATGTCCAGAAATTAATATGCGATCCCCCGGTTCCAAAAACGCGGAGTTTTGTCTCGCAAGCAGGCACGGCGGTTTGTATGGTCGCGCCCGTGAGGAAACTTGAAAGGTAGCCGAATCGGTTCCGCGATTGCCATGCCGCCGCTGGAAGAGAATTTGGAATTGGGATTCGGCCTCGATGATGAGGCGGCGTCACGGATGAAGACGCCGCTTTCGGAGCAAATCATCGCGTTCGACGAATTTGGGAAGGCGACGCAGGCGCTCGAGACGGCGGTGATCCTGCCCGGCGGCGCGCGGGCGCGGGTGCCAACGTACGTCAACGAGTACTGGACATCCAAACAGCGGGCGGCCAGCAGTTTGCACGAGGTTTCATATCGGGCCTGTTTCAAACCTCAATTGCCGCGCTTTTTCATTCAGCGGCTCACCGATCCCGGAGAGGTTGTCTATGATCCGTTCATGGGCCGCGGAACAACGCTCGTCGAAGCCGCCCTGCTGGGAAGAGTTCCCGCCGGCTGCGACATCAATCCGTTGAGCGTGGTTTTGACGCGCCCGCGGCTGAATCCTCCCGCGTCCGGCCAGGTGGAACAACGGTTGCGTGAGATTGACTTCTCGCGCGCCGCGGAGATGCCTGAAGATTTGCTGGTTTTTTATCATCCGGAGACACTTCGAGAAATCTGCGCGTTGAAGAAGTACCTGCTGGAACGGAACCAAGGCGGCCAGGCGGACGGGATCGACGACTGGATTCGGATGGTGGCTGTAAACCGGCTGACGGGACATTCGCCGGGCTTCTTCTCCGTCTATACGCTGCCGCCCAATCAAGCCGTCTCGCTTGTGTCGCAGAGGAAAATCAATGAAGCGCGCAAGCAGACACCGCCGCGCCGGAGCGTGCCCGCGATTATCAGCCGGAAAAGCCGGCAACTGCTGCGGGACGTTGACGCCGGGGCCGGGGCGGCGCTTTCCGGGGTTTGCGGCCGGGCGCAATTGCTCACGCGCCACTGCGGCAGCGTGCCGGAAATTGCCGCGCAAAGCGTTTCTCTGGTGGTGACTTCGCCGCCTTTTCTTAATGTGGTCGATTACGCGACGGACAACTGGCTGCGTTGCTGGTTCATCGGCGTGGACCCCGCGGCGGTGGCATTGACCGTGCCCAAGAAACTGGAGGAGTGGCGGCGGGTGATGACGGAAGTCTTCCGGGAGTTGAATCGAATTCTCAAGCCGGGCGGTCATGTCGCCTTCGAGGTGGGGGAAGTTTGCCGGGGCACGGTGAAGCTGGAAGAAACGGTCGTTCCCTGTGGCTTGGAGGCGGGGCTGGAGGCTGAGTTGATACTGATCAACGACCAGAAATTCACCAAGACGGCCAATTGCTGGGGCGTGGACAACAATGACAAAGGCACCAACACAAACCGCATCGTGGTCTTTCGAAAGGGCGAAGATTTCTCTTGCCTAAAGGCACGCGGGACGGTTGGCTCCTGACCCGGTTGAAATGAATTCCAAACGACCCTGACGCATGAATCGTGAATTGCTCGCCAAAGCGAAGTCCCTCGGCTTTTCCGACCGTCAAATCGCCTCTTTGACCCGCAAATCCGAGGACGACATCCGCGCCCTGCGCCGGCAATTGGGGCTGACGCCCAGTTACAGGCTCGTCGATACCTGCGCGGCCGAGTTCGAGGCTTACACGCCTTATTACTATTCCACCTACGACCGCGGAGACGATGAAACGCGCGCGGGCGACAAGCGCAAGATCATGATTCTGGGCGGCGGTCCCAACCGCATCGGCCAGGGAATTGAATTCGATTACTGCTGCGTCCACGCGGCGTTCGCGCTCAAGGAGGATGGATTCGAGACGTTGATGGTCAATTCCAATCCGGAAACCGTTTCGACCGACTACGACACGAGCGACAAACTTTTCTTCGAGCCGCTGACCCTGGAGGACGTGCTGCATATTTACGAGCGCGAGAAATGCTGGGGAGCCATCGCGCAGTTTGGGGGGCAAACGCCGCTGAACCTGGCGCTGGGACTCCAAAAGAACGGCGTCAACGTCATCGGCACCTCCCCGCAAAGCATCGAGATCGCCGAAGACCGCAAACTGTTCTCCGCCATGCTCAATAAATTGGGCATCCCCCAACCGCCCAACGGCCTGGCGACCAACGAAGCCCAAGCCCTGGACGCCGCGCGCCGCCTGGGCTACCCCGTCCTGGTCCGGCCCTCCTTTGTCCTGGGCGGACGCGCGATGCAGATCGTATATTCCGACGCGGAGTTGAACCATTACATGCGCTTCGCGGTCGAGGCCTCTCACGAACGGCCCGTGCTGGTGGACAAATTCCTCGAAGACGCCACCGAGGTGGACGTGGATTGCATCGCGGACGTGGGCCATTTCGCCGATCCGGCGCAAGGGACGATTGTGATCGGGGGTTTCCTGGAGCACATCGAATTTGCCGGCGTGCATTCGGGCGACGCGGCCATGGTGCTGCCGCCGCACACCCTTGCCGCCGAAGTCATTGAGACGATGCGGCGCCACACGCACGCGATGGCGCGGGAACTGCGGGTGATCGGCTTGATGAACGTGCAATACGCCGTCAAGGGAGATACGGTGTATGTGTTGGAGGTCAATCCGCGCGCCTCGCGCACCGTCCCCTTCGTCAGCAAAGCCATCGGGGCGCCCCTGGCCAAACTGGCCGCCAAAGTGATGGCCGGCAGGAAATTGACGGAGCTGGGTTTCACAAAGGAAATCTGGACCGATTACTGGGCTGTCAAGGAATCCGTCTTCCCGTTCAACCGCTTCCACGGCCAGGACATCTTGCTCTCGCCGGAGATGCGTTCGACGGGCGAAGTCATGGGGTTGGACGCCGATTTGGGGATCGCCTACGCCAAATCCCAGATGGCCGCCGGCGGGCCGCTGCCCTTGAGCGGACGCGTCTTCATCAGCGTGAGCGACGCCCACAAGAAACAGGTCGCTGCCATTGCGCGGGAATTTGCCGGCCTGGGCTTTGAGATCGTTTCCACCGCCGGCACCGCCAAAGTCCTGGAGGAAGCCGGCCTGAAGGTGGCGCGCGTCTTCAAGCTGGCCGAAGGCCGGCCCAACACGCTGGACCTGCTCAAGAATCGCGAAATTCAGTTGGTCATCAACACTCCCGCCGGCCAGACCCCGCGGGCCGACGAAGTCAAAATCCGCACCACCGCCGTCTATACCGGCACGCCGATCATGACCACTCTGAGCGGCGCCCGCGCCGCCGCCCTGGGCATCGCGGCTTTGAAACGATGCGGATACGGCGTGAAGACCCTTCAAGAATATCATTGACAGATGGCGCGGCTGCGAATAACGAAAATATGAAAGAGAAACCGCCTCAATTCTTCAATGCGGAAGACTTTGCGCCAAGCTTGCGCGAGGAGTTTGACGCCCAGCCTCTTGACCTGAAGAAAATCATCTTGGTCGCGATTCCAGTCAAAGACCCAGCGGAGCATCAGGGGTTTGTTCCGGCTTTGAAGGACCGCCGCGAATTGTCACTCACCGACGGCAAGAATGTTTGCTTTTGGGAGACCGATTCCCTGCGGGCGCTCTTCCGAGGCAGCCGGCAACCGCCCGTTCTGGGTGACTATCCGGAAGCCTACGAAGACTCCTTTACCCTCCTGGACCTGCACGCCTTGGAAATAGCCAAATTCTCCGGCGATTGGCGGGACGCCGAAATGTTGGAAATATTTTCGACGCTGCGGCGGCGGCCCGATGGCAGGAGCCTGGGACTTGTTCACGATTACATGTGGCAGGCGGCGGCATTGGTGCTGGGCACCCGGCCATTGAGCCAGGCCGAATTCGAGGCGATCATGGCCCGGTTGGAACGTTCCTGCCGCACCTTCGAGCTTGGCCCCGGATCGCGCAATTTCATCGCCGCCCTTCGCTCGACTTATCCATCAGATTGACTTTGGGAATGCGCACAGAGCCTCCAATGACGGGACGGTTCGGTCAAACCTGGGAAAAGAGCAACAACGAATAAATCAAGTCCAGCAATAAGTTGGATTGCGCGCATTTTGTCAAATTGCTTCGGCGGCTTAAAACAGTTTGGGGAATATGACAAGCGAATGACCAGTGATCGAAACTCCCGCCGCCCGACTTCGTCCTTTTCTTGGTGGTCTTTGCGTTTCAGGCGGCTAAACTGTTGGCGTTGGGCCCGTAGCTCAGGGGTTAGAGCAGGCGACTCATAATCGCTTGGTCGCTGGTTCAAATCCGGCCGGGCCCACCATTGTCAATGCCAGGGCTTCTCCCGGCTTGTATCGAATCATCCAAATGCGTCCTGTGTGCTCACGATCCGTCAGACAGGGGCGGGGTCATAGCGTGTTGAGCACGTTGATCAAATGGCGCAGGCGGCCATAATCCTTGCGGTTGAAGCCGAAGGCGATGCGGGGCATCTGAAGGGTTCCGATCTCGTCCTGTTCGGCGGGCATGGGTTCCGCGGGGTGGATTTTCTCGCCGGCGATGATGTCGGCGAAGTCCTCGTTGAGGGCCTCGATGGAGGTGGGGGAGGGGGCGTGTTTGAGGCGGATGACGAGCTGGTCGGCGACCGAACGCATGGAGTGGTAGTTGCGGTAGAAGCGGGTTATATGTTTGACGGCTTCGTCGGCGCTTTCGGTGATGTAGTAGAGGTTCAGGTCGGCCGGGCTGATCAACTGCTGGCGCAAAAGGTGTTCGCGGGTGTGCTTGTCCCAGGTGCGCCAATAGGCGGAGCCTGGGGGGTTGATGAGGACAAGAGGGCGGAGGCGGGTCTTGCCCGTTTGCATCAAGGTGAGCGCTTCGTAGCCCTCGTCCATGGTGCCAAAGCCGCCCGGGAACAGGACGATGGCGTCGGCGTGGCGCACGAAGGTGAGTTTGCGGGTGAAGAAGTATTTGAAGGTGATGAGTTTCTTGTCGCCCAGCATGATGGGGTTGGTGGTTTCCTCCCAAGGGAGGCGGATGCTGGCGCCGAAGCTGTTTTCGAGGCCGGCGCCTTCGTGACCCGCGCGCATGATGCCAGGGCCTGCGCCGGTGATGATCATCCAGCCCTCGGCGGCCATTCTGCGGCCGAAATCCGCAGCCTGCTTGTATTCGGGTTCTTCGAGTTTGGTGCGGGCGGAGCCGAAGATGGTGACTTTGCGTTTGTCCGCGTAGGGCTTAAAGAGGCGAAAGGCGTAGCGCAATTCGCCCACCGCGGTGCGGATGACGCGGACGTCGCCGCGGTCTTCGACATCGGTGAGGAGTTTGAGGGCGTTGAGGATGATGTCGGCGACAAGGTCCTGGTTGTAGCCGGCGCCTTTATAGAGGATCAGGTCCTGAATGCGGCGTTGCAATTCGGGATCGGCGGGTGGTTTGAGGGGTCGTTCCATTGCGGTCCGTTGAATTGGCGCCGGCGGGTTAGACGCCGATGTCCTCATTCCACAATTGAGGGTTCCTGGCAATGAAATCGCGCATCATTTGGATGCATTCGGCGTTTTGGAGCACCTCGACTTGAACGCCGTTGGCGCGGAGGTGGCTCTCGGCTCCCATGAAGGTGACGTTCTCGCCGACGATGACGCGGGGTATCGCGTAGAGCAAAATGGCGCCGCTGCACATCGGGCAGGGAGAAAGCGTGGTGTAAAGGGTGCAGCGGCGATAGACGGCGGCGCGCTGCCGTCCGGCGTTTTCCAGGCAGTTCATTTCGCCGTGGTGGATGACGCTGCCGCGCTGGACGCGCTGGTTGTGGCCGCGGCCAATGACATGGCCGTCGCAGACCAGGACGGAGCCGATGGGGATTCCACCGGTGGCGAGGCCCTTTTTTGCTTCGTCGATGGCGGCTTGCAGGAATAGGTCCATAGTGTTTGGGGCGCGGCGTCGCGCAATTGCGCTGGCACAACGCGCCCCGGTGCGTCAGGATGCTGGATTAACAGGAAATTGGAAGCTAAACTTTATGCCGACGCTTGCGACCACGGTTGACGGACTAAAACTGCCCAATCCCTTCATCATCGGGTCCGGCCCGCCGGGGACAAACCTGAACGTCATCGCCAAGGCGTTCAAGGAAGGGTGGGGCGCGGTGATAGCCAAGACCATCAGCCTGGATGCGTCAAAGGTGGTCAACGTGACGCCGCGCTACGCGAAATTGTTCGGCGATGACGGCAAGGAAGTCATCGGGTGGGAGAACATTGAATTGATCAGCGACCGGCCGTTCAAGATATGGCTGGATGAATTCAAGCGGTGCAAGGATATGTTTCCGGATGGCGTGCTGATCGCGTCGATCATGGAGGAGTATCGCAAGGACGCCTGGGTGGAGATTGTCGAGCGCTGCCAGGAGGCCGGTGTGGATGGGCTGGAGTGCAATTTTTCGTGTCCGCACGGTTTGCCTGAAAGGCAGATGGGATCGGCAATGGGCCAGGACTGCGAGGTGCTGGAGGAGGTTTGCCGGTGGGTGATGGGCGCGGCCCGGATCCCGGTCTGGGCCAAAATGACTCCCAATATCACGCGCATTGAAGACCCGAGCCGGGCCGCGTTGCGCGCCGGTTGCAACGGCATCAGCGCCATCAACACCATCCGGTGCGTCATGGGGATCAACCTGGACACGCTGCGACCGGAGCCGACGGTGGAGGGGATGAGCACGCCGGGAGGGTATTCATCCAAGGCCGTGCGGCCGATCGCGTTGCGGATGGTGATGGAGATCGCGACGATGATGGAAAAGGAGTTTCCGGCGCGGTCGCTCTCCGGCATCGGGGGCATCGAGACGGGCGGGGACGCGGCGCAATTTATACTTGTCGGGGCGGGAACGGTGCAGGTCTGCACGGGAGTGATGAAATTCGGCTACGAATGCATCAAGCCGCTGCGGGAGGAACTGTTGGCGTTCATGGAAAAGCACGGATTTGACACCGTGGCCGACTTCCGCGGAAAGTCGCTGTCGTATTTCACCACGCACCACGATTTGGTCCAACGACAGGCCGGGCGCAAAGCGGCGCGGGAAGCATCCGGGCGCAAGGCCGGCGGCGCCGACGGCGAATGGAGCGGGGATGATTTTGTGCGGCAATCCGACGCGCTTTCCCGCGACTGACCGATGATCGGACGCCCGGGCTAATCCGGCACACCAATGCACATCGGCCTGTCAGACCGTCCAAGGCGCGCGATATTCGCGGGTGAGCCACTTTGAGTTGCCGGAACCGCCGGTGAATTTGAATTTGGCCGGGTTCCACTCGAGGCGCGCGTGGTGGTAGTAGCTCTGGTTGATCAGATGGCAGCAGATGGCTGAGCGCGCGCCGACCTGCTCGCTGGTTATGGGCTGCTTGCGGCTCTTGACGCACTCCAGGAAGTCGGAGATGTGATCTTTGCTGACATAGAGTTTAATCGGAGCGTCAGCCAGGTAGAGTTTTTCGGCCTTGCGAACTTCGGCGGCGCAGTTTGTATCCGTGTCGGGGTTCGGCTCTCCATTTTTGGGCTTTTCCTTGGAGTAATCGGCGATGGTTTTGCCGCCGACGATGAGCACGAACTTGCCGCGATTGACCCGCACTTCCCCGTCCGTGCCAAAGAAGACCACCCCGTATCCATCCTTTTGTTCCACGGTGACGCCGCTGGCATAGACCAGTTTTGCGCCGCGTTTGGCGTTCGGGTCGGCAGGCGGAATGACCTCCACCGGCCCGCTGCCGTCCATGTCCAGGCCCCATTGGGCGATGTCCAAATGATGCGCGCCCCAATCCCCCACCGCGCCGCTTCCATATTCCCGGTACCGACGCCAGTCAGGGAAGCCCTGATGAATGCCGCGGGGACTGAGCACCGAGCTGTAGCCCCGCAACGGCGCCGGCCCGCACCAAAGGTTCCAATCCAGCCCCGGTTCAGGCGATTCTTCCGGCAAGTCGCACGGACGGCCGGGATCGCCGAAGCTGCATTCGACCCTCTGAACCTTGCCGATCACGCCATTGCGCACCAGCTCGCACGCGACGCGAAATTCCTTCATGGAGCGTTGCATGGAGCCGGTCTGAAGGACACGTTTTCCGGCCGGCACGGCCTTGAGAACCTGAACGGCTTCGTGGATGTTGTGCGTCAGAGGCTTCTCGCAATAAACGTCCTTGCCGGAGCGCAACGCGGCGAGTGTCGGAATGGCGTGCCAGTGGTCGGGCGTGGCGATGCAGACGGCGTCGATGTCCTTGCGGGCGATGAGATCGCGGAAATCGTTGAAAGCCGCGCAATCGCTGTTCTTGTAAAACTCATCCACCGTCCGCTTGGCGTCTTCACGCCGGGTCGTGTCCACGTCGCAGACGGCCAGCACGCGAGTGTCCTGGCGGAGGAAATTGCCCAGCAGCCCGCGCGATTGGAAGCCCATGCCGATGAATCCCATCGTCAGACGCGCGCTGGGGGCGGTGTCGGCCCCCCAAACACGGGAGGGGAGGATGAAGGGCGCCGCCACGGTTAGCGTGGTTGCGGCCCTCAAAAAGTCACGGCGGCTGATCTTCAGGTTTGTTTGCATGAATGGGAATTCTCCGTCTATTTTTGTATTCTTGTGTCGTGCGATTGGGACAAGGATACACCCGCTGTCTCCCGTGCGTCCAATCACTTATCTGACTATTGCCTCTGGGAATTATTCATGTTTAATCCGCGTCGTTCAGCAATTCTGGTTGAAAAGCCGGTGGAAACCCAGCAAGAATCCCTTATGGGAATCCGTTCGCGCGGGACAGTTTATTCACCCTTGCACAGGCTGGCTGCTTTGGCTGCCGCTTGCGCGTGGGCGGCCTTTTGCCCGCTGACGCTCGCTGAGTCGCGGCAGAGAGTTTTCACGGCCTTGGACGCCCCCGCCAAAGGGTTGCTGGCCCAAATGACGCTTGATGAAAAGATTGGGCAGATGTGCCAGCCGGACCAATGGGCGCTGGCAAGCCCCGAGGATATTGAGAAATACTTCCTGGGCTCACTCCTGAGCGGCGCCGGCTCGGGTCCGGCGGACAAGACAAAATACACGCTGGAGGGGTGGGCCGACATGGTGGATGGCTATCAAAAACACGCGCTCAAAACGCGCCTGGGGATTCCGCTGATTTACGGCGTCGATGCGGTGCATGGCCACAACAACATTCCCGGCGCCGTCGTTTTCCCCCACAACATCGGCCTGGGCTGCGCGGACGATCCCGGTCTCGTCCAGGAAATTGAGCGCGTCACGGCGCGGGAAGTCCGCGCCACGGGCATCAACTGGGTCTTCGCGCCCTGCGTGGCCGTGCCCCGCGACGTCCGCTGGGGCCGGACCTACGAAGGATACTCCGAAAACCCCGAGACTGTGAAAACTCTCGGCGCGGCCGCCGTGCTGGGGCTTCAAGGCTCCAACCTGTCGGACCCCATTTCGGTGGCGGCCTGCGCCAAGCACTACATCGCCGACGGCGGCACGGCCTACGGCACCGCGGGAATCATTTACGACCTGGACCAGGGCGACGCGCGCTGCGATGAGCCGACGCTGCGCAGGCTGTTTCTGCCGGGTTACGCCGCCGCCGTCGAAGCGGGCGCCGCGACGATCATTTCCTCCTACAGCAGTTGGAACGGCGTGAAATGCACGGCCGACAAACATTTGTTGACGGATGTTCTCAAGGACGAGCTGGGCTTCGCCGGCTTCGTGGTTTCCGACCTCAACGCGATTGATCAAATCGCCCGCCCCAAGGATTACAAGAAGGACATCGAAATCTGCATCAACGCGGGCATCGACATGGTCATGCTCACCACGGAATACGCCGAGTACTGCGGGTTGCTCAAGGAACTGGTCCACGAAGGCAAAGTGCCGATGTCCCGCATCGACGACGCGGTCACGCGCATTCTGCGCGTCAAATTCGCGCTGGGTTTGATGGACCCGAAACGTTCGCCGCCGGCCGACCGGAGTTTGTGGAAATCGTTTGGCTCAGCCGAACATCGCGCCGTCGCCCGCCGGGCCGTGCGGGAATCGCTCGTTTTGCTCAGGAACCGGAACAACGTCCTGCCGCTCTCCAAGAAGGCGGCCCGCCTTTTCGTGGCTGGCGCGGGCGCTGACAGTCTGGGCATGCAATGCGGCGGCTGGACGATTAGCTGGCAGGGCGCGATGGATAGCAGCATTCCCGGCGGCACAACCATCTTGCAGGCGATCAAGAATGCCGTTTCCAAGAACACCCGTGTCACCTTCTCCGCGGACGGCACGGGCGCCCAAGGCGCGGACGCCGCCATCGTTGTGCTCGGCGAAAAACCTTACGCCGAGGGCGCCGGCGACAGCGCGACGCTTTCCCTTCCGCCGGAGAATCTCCAGACGCTGGCCCGCGTGAAGAAGGCGGCCATCCCGACGGTGGTCATTCTATTGAGCGGACGCCCGGTGATTTTGGGTGGCATATTGGACCAAACCGACGCGCTGATCGCGGCGTGGCTGCCCGGATCGGAGGGGCAGGGAGTGGCGGACGTGCTCTTCGGCGATTACAATCCGACGGGCAGGCTGTCGCATTCCTGGCCGCGCTCAGTGGCGCAGCTTCCGATCAACGCGGGCGATGAGAACTACGACCCGCTCTTCAAATTCGGCTTCCACTTGGACTATCCAGGAAGCCCGCCGCCCGCGGCCGCAATCAAATAGAAACCTGGCCTGGGATCATTCGCAGACGAAGACATTCAACCACGGATTTCCCGGATAGCACGGACCGGATTTCTTAATCCGTGTCCATCCGTGTCCATCCGTGGTTAAGTTAACTCTTCTATTCAGGGCCCGGGCTCGGAAACCGCCCTTTTTTCCTGCACAAGGGTGCATAAGCCTGCATAAACCGCCATTTTCGCGGTGTGGCTCTCACTGGAACAGGTTCACGCTCAAGCACTTGCTCCGAACACGCTGTCCCGCGTTTGGCGGAAGGGCTTTTCCGGCACTCGGAAGCTCGCTTGCGTCGCAACAAAACTACCGTAA
>PLGF01000023.1 GCA_003138485.1 Verrucomicrobiales bacterium
ATGAATGTACCACTCTCCAGTAGGAACAAAGGATTATTTTTCTGCCGATGCATGGTCATCCGGTGTTCTAATTTTTGGAATGTTGATTTCCGCCCTCGGCGTATGGATTTCTGGTGCAAAAATAAAGAGGCTTGGAAAGAAATCAGCGATCAAAGTCTCCAAAAAAGGCGTGAGATTTTCAAATTAGAATACTACCTGAAAAAGGGCTTTCTTTGAACTGTGGTTTCGAGCACTTTCACCAAGTGGATTCGCTCCGTGCTGTGGTGTGATTATCATTTATTGCTCGTCGTGATGTTTTCGAGGGCATTGCCGATCAATTGCTAACCTGCATTTTCTCCCACATACTTCTGTATCCATCTGCCGCGGACAGAATCACTCGTGCCGACGTCAAAATAAACATCTGCTGCCGGCGAGAGCTTCTTGTAAACCATCGAACGAAATATTTCACCCCGTGAAGGCCTGCCGTCTCGCTCACGATGCCGCACTGCTGAACCGAACTCTCTCTCCTCATCCGGAGGGCCAAACCGAGCAACCACATCCGTCACGGTCCGAATTCCTCGGAATAACCCGTAAATGCGGGTTTCCTCCTCCTGTGTGACATGCGCAAAGAATGAAGCACGCCGCGATTCCGGTGTCCTGCCACCGCAGAAAAGGCAATAGTAAATCATCATCCTGCCGTCCTTGCCGTAGGCGAGGTAATATTCATTCATACGATCATCCCATCGAATGGGATGATCCGCCTCCTTGGATGCGTTCTCCAAGGCGCCGCAATCACAAATCTCTTTTCGTTCTGGTGGCATGACGCGCTCAACACAATGGGATCTTACGATACAACGGGCGATCCGTAAGGCGAAATAAAAAAGTTCAATCCCGCCGGCGTCGCGAACACCATCTTCGGACATCGAATGCGACCAAAGTCTCGGGAAGGCCCACGTCCGAGGGACCTCGATCCCCGAGAGGTTTCTCGCCCGTCTGATAATACCGGGTTCGGAATCGATGTGATCCAGCCAATAACTCGCGGGTTTGCCCTAGAATCTCTGCTCGCGCAAGCAAAGGCACACCACCCCCGTTGTCCCCAGCAGAACCCGGAACACCAACAGCTTTCGGACGCGCGAGGTGAGCTTGGTGGAAGCCGCCTTACTTGACCTGGCGTTGCTATCGTCCATGGCGCGTTGACCTGAAAATTACATCGGCGGCCGGCAGTTCCAAGACAAAATGTGCCGGCACGCGTGAATGGGGCGCATCCCACCATTGTCGAGGTTGTCTTGTATTCGGGGCCAAAGCGGCGCTGGCGCGCCGCACTCCAAGACGCTTCGCGTTCAGGGTACGCTCCCGTTCCGCCGACAGGTTTTGGAGTGCGGGCGTGATAGCGCCGCTTTCAAACACAGGAAGCTCGACAAAGGTGGGATGCGCCCGATTGAAGGTGTCATCCCATCCTCAGAGTTTCCCATCACACCAGAACCACGATCCTGCTATCGCGCACTGCCGTTGAGCAAGTCGCTCAAGGCTCTTTTTGCTTCGCTGTAATCCGGGTTGATGCGCAGGGCCTGGCGGTAATGGGATTCGGCTTCGGCGCGTTTGCCCTGATGCGAGAGCGTGAGGGCGAGGTTGAATTCCGTCTGGTAATCCCTTGGGTCCAGCTTGAGGGCCGTTAAATAGCAGGGAATCGCCTCGTCCGGCTTGTTCTGCGCGGCGAGGGCGTTGCCCAGGTTGCCGTGCGCGGCGGCGTCGTTGGGCTGAAGGCGGGTGACGGCACGGAAGGCTTCCGCCGCCTCGCCCATTTTGTTGAGCATCGCGTCGCAGATCGCAAGGCCGCTCCAGGCGTCGGCCCGGCCCGGGTCCGCCGCCGTCACAGCCTTGTAATGGACACTGGCTTCGTCCAGCCGCCCCGCGCTGCGGAGGGCGCCGGCCAGGCTCATTTGGGCGGGGGCGAAGGAGGGATTCAGTTGAGCCGCCTGCTCGAACTCGGCCAGGGCCTCGCCTTCCCGGCCTTGCGCCTGCCAGGTCAGGCCGAGGTTGTGGTGGGCTTCGCACGAGCCGGGGTTGAGTTGGAGGGCCTGCCGGTAGGTTTGGACGGCCTCGGCAAAGTGCGCGGCGTCGCGCCGGGCGCTGGCGGCGTCGGCCAGGGCGTTGGCGAGGTTGAAATAACGGAGGAATCCGGGATTGATGCGGAGGGCGGCGCGGTAATGGAGGAGCGCCTCATCGTAGCGTTTTTGGTCAAGAAGAATGCCGCCGAGGTTGTTGTGCGCGTCGGCGTAATTCGGCTCCGCCTCCAGCGCCGCCGTGAACTGAGCCACGGCGTCGTTGGTCCTCAAGGCCCGCTCATAGAGATTGCCCAGGTTGTAGTGCGCCATGTAATTGGCCGGCGTCGCGTCAATCATCCGTTTGAACAAACTCTCGCTGTCATGCCAGTAAGTGATTTGGCGCCGGGTGACCAGCGCGCAGGCCGCCAGCAAAGCCGCCGCCGCGCCGGCGGCGATCCGTGGAGACTTCCCCGCCGCGGCCAGTTCCGCGCCGCCCCATGCCACCATGACGAACAGCCCGATAAGCGGGACGTAAGTGTAGCGGTCGGCCATGGTCTGCATGCCCACTTGCACCAAACCGATCACGGGCACCAGGGTGCCCAGATACCAAAACCAGCCCGCGGCCAGATAGGGACGGCGTCGGCGTTGCGCGATCACTGCCGCCGAAACCGCCGCCAGGAACAGCGCCGCCAACGCCACCTCCCAGAGCGGCCACGCGGCGGTTTTGACGTAAAGGCCCGCCAGGCCCTGCGGCCAAAACATCTTTTCAATGTAGCGCGCGTAGGAAACAAGCGCATTGCCCAGGCGGTCTCCCAAGGGCAAATTATCGACGTTCAAGACCGACCCGCCGTGTTCTTGGAGGCGATAAGTCACCACGCAAAGGGCGGCGCTGAGCAGGAGGAACGGAATTTTCTCCAAAATCAGCCGCCCAAAAGGAGTCCCTTTCGCCTTCGCAGGGTTCATCCGCGCCAGCGGCCAGTAATCCAGCAGGAGCAGCGCAAAGGGAAGCGTGACCAGCATCGGTTTGGACATCAGGCCCAGCGCGAAAATAACCAGCGCAGCCAGGTAATGCCATTTGGCACGGGCCGTTGGCCGTTTGAGGTTCTCCACGTACCGGACGTAGGCCCAAGTAGTCAGAAGCCAGAAGAACGTGCTGAGCACGTCCTTGCGCTCGGCCACCCAAGCGACCGATTCAACGTGCAGCGGATGCAGCGCGAACAACGCCGCCACCGCCGCGCTGCGCCAGACCGCTCCGGTCATCCGTTTCAGAAGGTGAAAGAGCAAGAGGGTGTTGGCGGCGTGGAAGAGCAGGTTCACCAGGTGCGGCCAGGCCGGGTTGAGGCCGAACCACTGGCAGTCCAGCATGTGCGTCAGCATGGTGATCGGATGCCAGTTGCGCGCCACTTCGCTGCGCCATGCCCATTCAAAACTCTCGACCGTCAGGCCGGCTTGCACATGCGGGTTGGCGGTGACGAAGTCCGTGTCGTCATAGTTAAGAAACTGGCAGCGGGTCACCGGCCAGAAAACGGCGAGCGTGGCGGCGGCCAGCGCGATGGAAATCCACAGGGGGGCGTTTCTGGCCGGAGGCGGCGCGGCGGGGGTGCGTTTGACTGTTTGGTCCCTCATGGCAAGGTGAAAAGGCGGAGGAAGTTTGATTCCACTTGCGCGGCCAGGTCCTCCGGCGGCCGGCCCAGCAGTTCGGCGGCGAATTCATAGACGGCGCGCAAATTGGCCGGATGATTGACAGGCTGGCCGCCGGCGTCAAGCAAAGGAAAACGGTTGCGGGCGTCCGGCAGCGGTTGGTCCGGCGCGTCGGTTTCGATGAGCAGGCGGTCGGGCGGAACATGGCGGAAGGTTTCGCGCTGGCGGGCTTTGCGCTCGTGGGCAAAGAACCCCGGCATCGAGAAATAGGCGCCCAGTTTAGCCAGGGGCGGGATCAGTTCGCGCGCGCCGCCGTAGGAATGCAGCAGAAAACCCCGTCTGGGCCGGGGTTCGGCGCGGAGGATTTCCAGCAGCCGGCCCCAGGCCCGCAGGCAATGAATGCTGGCGGGCAAATCCCGCTCCGCGGCCAGGCGCAGTTGCCAGATGAAAACCTCCTCCTGCCGCGCGACATCGCAGTCCTTGATCCAGCTGTCCAGCCCGATTTCTCCGATGGCGGAAGGAACCTGCGCCAGGCAGTCGAGCAGTCTGGCCTGCCACTGCGCGGTGCATTCTTTCACGTACCACGGATGATAGCCAAAGGAAGGGAGCACCTGAGGAAAGCGGCGCGCCAACGCCAGGACATCCGGCCAATCGGCCTCGCAGGAGCCATTGACAACCATCCGGCCAATCCCCTGCCCCCGCGCCGCGGCCATGACCGCCTCCAAGTTCGGCTTCAACCGGTCGTCCTGCAAATGATTGTGGGCGTCGAATAACATCATTGCTCCAAGTGGGCGCTGGCGAAGCCGCGGATGCGCTCCCAGATTCTGCCCAGGCTGTTGCGCCGGTTGGGAGTCAAATGTTGGGTAATGCCGAAATCCTTCAGGAAAGCGGGGCTGGTCTCCACAATTTCCCGCGGCGATTGGCCGCTATAGAACTCGCACAGCAGCAGGGCTATGCCCTTGACCACCGCCGATTCCGAATCGGCCCGGAACTGGCAGCGGCCCCCGGCGAATTCCGCCACGAACCAAACCTTGGCCAGGCAGCCCTCCACCCGAAAGGCCTCCGTGCGGAAGGCCGCCTCCAAGGGCGGCGCCGCCCTTCCCTGCCGCACGACATAAGCAAGCCTGTCCTGAGCGGACTTCAAGCCGCTCAACTTTGCGGCCAGATGCTGCTGCTTCTCGGCAATGGTCATTTCACGGCAACATACCGCCGCGACCGGGGTATGGACGACAAAAAAGCAGCCGTGAATAAACAGACGGGGGCAGATCAGCTTTTGTCGAGGCCTTTAGCCGTAGCGCAGACTTCCAAGTCTGCGCTACACAAGCTGATTTGCGCCCTAAACAGATCAGGTCAATAATGTGCATTGAGTGGACAACAATATCCATTGCCGGACGCTGCCGCCGAATGTATTCTTCGGCGCTGAAACTGAGACAATACATTTGTCATGGCCAAAGGATGGCAAACTGGAGACAGAACGATGGAACATAATAAACGAACTATTGAAACGGACGCCCCGTTGAAGAAGGATGACTTGATCGTCATCACGGGAGCGGGCGGCTTCATTGCCGGCAACCTTGCCCTGCACTTCCAAAAGCAGGGCTTCACCAACATCCGGGCGGTGGACAAGAAGCCCCTTTACGAATGGTATCTGCACGTGCCCGGCGCGCAGAATCTCTCTCTGGACGTGAGCCACGAGGAGAACTGCCGCCGCGTTTGCGAAGGCGCGGTGGAAGTGTACAACCTGGCCGCCGACATGGGAGGCATGGGTTTCATCGAACGCTTCCGCGTGGAATGCCTGCGCAGCGTGCTCATCAACACGCACATGGTCGAGGCCGCCTGGCGGGCCGGAGCGCGGCGCTACTTTTTCTCCAGCTCGGCTTGCGCCTACAACACGAATTTGCAGAAAGACCCGAAGGTCCGCGCGCTCAAGGAATCCGACGCCTATCCGGCAATGGCCGAACGCGGCTACGGCTGGGAGAAGCTGTTTTCGGAGATGCTCTGCCAGGAGTACTGGCACGAACGCGGCCTCAAGACGGCGATCGCGCGCTTCCACAACGTCTATGGGCCGCACGGCACCTGGGATGGCGGACGCGAAAAGGCGCCCGCGGCGCTCTCCCGCAAGGTGATCGAGGCCATTGACACGGGCAGCAAGGACATCACCCTCTGGGGCAACGGCGAGCAGACCCGCAGCTTCATGTATATTAGTGACTGCGTCCAGGGCATTGACAAGATCATGCACACCGACGAATTGGTCGCCACGCCGATCAACCTCGGTTCCAGCGAGCTGGTGTCCATCAACGAACTGCTTTCCAAGATCGAAAAGATCGCGGGAGTGAAAATGAACCGCCATTACGACCTCGACGCGCCGCAGGGTGTGGCCGGGCGGAATTCCGACAACACATTCATCAAGCAAGTTCTCAAATGGGAGCCCAAAACGACGCTGGACAAAGGTCTCGCGGCGACTTATGTCTGGATCAAAGAACAATATGCCCTGCGCAAGGCAGGAAAGCGCGTGGGCATCGGCTAATGAAAATCAACTCCATTTCGCCCGTCGCCAAGCTGCTGGGTTCCATTCCCAATCGTCTGCAATTGGCGGGCGGCTGGATTGACCAGCCATTGGTCTCGCAGCACAACCCCAAGCCGCCCGGCTCGATGGTCGTGGTGCAAATCCAGCCCGATTTCCGCCCGATGAACCGATCTGGCATTGCCAGCGGCACTCGCGCCATAGCGATGAGAATTTGGAAAGGCAGGCTGCCCAACCGTCCGCCGGAAGAATTGGCGCGCCAGCTCTACAAAGTCGAAAACAACGGCAAAGCCCAGCCCAGCGGTTCGCAGGACATGATCGGATTGGTCTATCCCGGTATCAACCGGCTGGATTACGACTTCAAAGTTCATGGCGGCGTTTTTCCCGCTCACATCGAATCGTGCAACAATCCCAAGGTGGCGCGCTGGCTGGGCCAGGTGTTGCACTTGATTCCTGTCGAGCCGCGACCGGAGGGCTACAATCCGTTGGAGGTTCAGAACCTCGATCCGAAATGGGTCGCGCGCCTGGGGTTTTCGGGCCGGGACTGCTACGAAGCCATCGTCAAAATGGATGCGACAGCGCTCGGCGCGTCGTTTAATCTGAACATGAAATGCTGGGAGACCCTTCTGCCGCGAGTCGTCCGGCATCCGCTGCTGCAGGTGGATTTGATGCCGTTCCTCAAGGCCTATCAGCGGCAGTATCCCGGCGCCATGTATTCGGGCTGCGGCGGCGGCTATCTCATCGTCGTCTCCAACCAGCCGGTGCCCGGCGCCTTTCACGTCAATGTCCGCGTCGCCCCGGAAACACGCCTTCGAAAACAAGCAGTCAATCATGCTAATAACCGGCATTCTTAATCCCCAAATCAACTCGCTCCTGGCCCGCGTGCGCCACACCAACACGCTGGTCATCGCGGATCGCGGTTTTCCGTTTTGGCCGATGATCGAAACCGTGGACATCTCGCTGGTGGATGACGTGCCCACCGTGCTGGCGGTCCTGCGGGCGCTGCGGCCGAATTTCAAGATTGGCAGGGCCTGGATGGCGCGGGAGTTCTCTTTACAGAACAGCGCCGAAACACGCTCGGCATTTGCCGCGGCGCTCCAGGGAATCCCGCTGGTCCATGAACCGCATATCAAGTTCAAGAAACGCGTTCCGCCCGCCATCGGCCTGATCCGCACCGGGGATACGACGCAATACGCAAACGTCATTTTGGAAAGCGCATAAGAAAATATGGAAAACACAAATACCGCAGACAACTCCCGCGCGCCGCGTGTCGGGCTGTTCACCGGGCCGGACGGCAAGAGCCTCTTCTACACCTTTGCGCTGGTCACCTCGCTCTTTCTGGTGTGGGGCTTCTGCAACGGAATGATTGACATCCTGAACAAGCATTTCCAGGACTCCCTGCACATCAACAAGCAGCAGTCCGGCCTCGTGCAATCGGCCAATTATCTGGCTTACTTCCTGATGGCCATTCCCGCCGGTCTGATCGCCCGCAAGCTGGGCTACAAAGGCGGCATTCTTGTCGGGTTGTCGCTGATTGGCGTCGGCGCCTTCTGGTTCATTCCGGCAGTCAATATCGGCGCCTACTGGGCGTTTCTGCTCGGTTTGTTCGTCATCGCGGCGGGCATGACGTGCCTGGAAACCATCGCCAATCCTTACACCACCGTTCTCGGTCCGCCGGAGAGTGGCGCGACGCGCATTAACATCGCCCAAACGATCAACGGCTGCGGCTGGATTATGGGCCCGATTGTCGGCAGCCATTTCGTTTTGGCCGGCTCCAAGGGCGCGGACGCCAATGCCGGCCTGACCACCCCTTACATGGGCATCGGTATCGTTGCCGCCGTTCTCTTTGTCATCTTCGTCTTGTCCAAGGTGCCGGACTTGCATGCCGTGGATGAAAGCAAAAAAACGGCGGAGCAAAAAAACAGCCAGAAACCCTCCAGTGGTCAACTGGCCGGCATCGGTGTTGCCCTGGCGATTATTTGCGGTGTGCTGTATTTCTTTATCGCGCCGATTTTGGGATTGATCTGGGTGCTGCTGAACATGCCTCCGGCCTGGCTCGATCCGTCGAAATATGGCCTGCTCGTGGCCGCTTACGCTGCCGGATTCCTGCTGGTATCCAAAAACTGGGACTTGTTCCGGCGCAAACATTTTACGCTCGGCATCGGCGCGCAATTTCTTTACGTCGCGGCGCAGACGGGCATTTTCAGCTTCTGCGTCAATTACACCCTTGAGAACGATCCGGGAGTGACAACCGAGCAGGCCGGCTACTGGCTGGGAGCCATCGGTTTCGTCCTGTTCGCGGCCGGACGCCTTTGCGGCAGCATTGTCATCAGCCAGTTCAAACCGCATCTGGTGCTGGCATCCTACGCAGTCATCAATATCGCGCTGACGGGGGTGTGCATGGGCGGCGGCAAACCGGGCCTGTATGCGATGTTCGGGACGTTCTTCTTTATGTCCGTGATGTTCCCGACGATTTTCGCGCTGGGCATCCGCGGGCTGGGCGACTACACCAAGCTCGGCTCCTCGCTTATCGTCATGTCCATCGTGGGCGGGGCGATTGCGGCGCCGTTCATGGGCCACATCGGTGATACCAGTTCGATGC
Organism: Verrucomicrobiales bacterium; assembly: GCA_003138485.1. GTDB lineage: Bacteria > Verrucomicrobiota > Verrucomicrobiia > Limisphaerales > Palsa-1400 > PLGF01. The sequence continues at coordinate 8,792 of PLGF01000023.1, forward strand.
GCAACGGCTTTGTTGTGCCCCTGGTCTGTTTTATTCTCATCGCCCTCTACGGCGCGGTCTGGCAGAAACTGGAAGCCAAAGACAGCGCGGCTTGATGGTTGGCCAAAAAAGTCCAGTGAGTTTTTGCTGGATAGTGTAACTGCGGATGTTATAGTAACGCCAAGGCCATGAGAACCGCAGGAACAATCAGTAATATATTGCATCATAAAGGCCCGTCAGTTTGGACGATTTCACCGCAGGCGACTGTGTTTGAAGCGATTGAACTGCTGGCCCGGAAAAACATCGGCGCCCTGCCCGTGGTGGAAGAGGGCCGCCTGGTCGGCATCTTCTCCGAGCGGGATTACACGCGCAAGGTGGCGCTGGAAGGCAAAACTTCCCACAGCACAAAGGTGAGCGATATTCTCACCGCCAACGTCGCCACCGTCACGCCGCAAGACTCCGTCGAAGATGCCATGCGCCTGATGACCGAGAAGCACATCCGCCATCTGCCCGTCATGGAGAATGGCAAGATGGTGGGATTGGTCTCCATTGGGGACATGGTCAACTGGATCATTTCCGCGCAAACCGCCGCTATCGACCAGTTGGAGGCGTACGTGTCGGGACGGTGAAGCGCTCTTTGACGAATAAGCTGTACATCAGATACCTGCGCCTTTGTGCCTGCTGCCGGCACACCTGCCTCCCAAGGTGAGGGTACATGGTTTCATTTGCATCCAAACAACGTCTCGGAAGACGCGCGCTTGCGTGGCGGCCTGCGCTGTTTCTCTGTTTTGCCGGCGTCTGTGTTTGCGGCGGGGCGCCAGCCTCCACCAATGCTCCTCTCAGCCTGGCGCAGGCCAGGGAGATCGCCTTTGAGAAAAACTGGGACTTGCTGGCAGCCAGGAGCGGCATTGATGCCGCCGCAGCCCAACTGATAGTCACCAAGGAATTCCCCAATCCAACGGCTTCCTGGTCCACCACCAAGATTGGCCCGCATGAAGCGGCCACGACCTTTGGCAACGGCATCTGGGCGCGCAGTTACGACACCGTTCTGGCCGTCAATCAGTTGTTTGAGATAGCCGGCAAGAGGCGAGACCGCCAGGCGGCGGCGCGGGCCGGCGTCCGCGGCGCCAAGGCACGCTTCCACGATGCCAAACGAACCCTCGATCAAGGTGTGACCAAGGCCTATATCGCGGCGCTGCTGACGCAGGAAAATGTGCGGATTCTCAACGAATCGGCCCGCCTGCTCAATCACGAAGCCGAGATCGCTCAAGCCCGCCTCAAAGCCGGTGATCTTTCCGATTCGGACACCAAGCAGATCGAGATCAACGCCGAGCAATACGCGCTTCAGGCAAAATCCGCCGAGACCGCCGCCGTTCAAGCGCGGATTGCCATCGAGATACTGATGGCCGTGCCGCAACCCCAGGGAACTTGCGTGTTGGCGGGATCGCTTGAGGAGATGGTGCGTGTCCCTCCTCCGATTGGGCCGGCCTCGACTCCCGGCGCGGAGCGGCCCGACGTGCTGGCCGCGGAAGCCGACCTCAGAAGCGCCGAGGCCAATCTGCGGTTGCAGAAAGCAGTCCGGATTCCCGACCCGACATTCCTGGTGCAATACGAGCACGAGCCACCGGGCGGAGGGCCGCCCGATGACACGATCGGGATCGGATTCTCCTTCCCGCTGCCGCTGTGGAATCTCAACGGGGGCAATATCAAAGCGGCGCAAGCCAGCGTGGACCAGTTTGAAGACGCCGCCGGAAAGGTCCGGACGCAGAAGGAAGCGGACATTGCCAACGCCGATTCCGAATTCAAGGAAGCGCACGGGCGCTGGTTGAGCTATCGGGACCAGACGGCGCCCAAATCCGCCAAGGTGCGGGAGTCGGTGGCTTTTGCCTATGAGAAGGGAGGCGCGTCGCTGGTAAACTTGCTGGAAGCGGAGCGGACGGACAACGACATCCGGCTGGCCACCGTGCAGGCGATGTCCGACACCGCCGGCGCCGTGGCCGACCTGGCGGCAGCCCGGACGGTCATAACGGAAACGGAATTGCGTTCCCAAAAATGAAAACACCGAAAGGCAGGAATTTGATTTTCGCCGGGTTATCCATCCTGGCCCTTGCGGCTGGCGGCGGCTGCGGACAGAAACCCGCCGCCTACCCGGAGCCGCCCGCGCCCAAGGTGGACGGCGACGCTGTCACCTTTAGCGCTTCCGCGCCGCAATTGGCGGCCATCTCCGTGGAAACGGCCCAGCCGCGCCAAATGGCGATGACCCATTTGACCGGGCGTCTTTACTGGAACGACGACACCACCGTGCGCATCTTCACGCCGGTCGCCGGCCGCGTATTGGATGTCAGGGCGGACTTGGGAGACCACATCAGCGTTGGGACACCGTTGGCAGGCATCGACTCGCCGGACTTCGCGCAAGCGAGGGCCGACGCGAGGACGGCGGCGGGTAATCTTGCCGCCGCGCAGAAGACGTTCGACCGCACACGGGAACTGCGTGATCACGGAGCGGCGGCGCAAAAGGACGTGGAAGCCGCGGAGGCGGCGTGGATCGCGGCCCGCGCCGAACATGACCGCGCGGACGAACGCCTGGCCAATTACGGCGGAAGCGAACTGAGCACCAATTCCGTCTATCTCCTGCGCAGCCCGCTGGCGGGCGTCCTCGTGGAAAAGAACATCAATCCCGGCCAGGAAGTCCGCGCCGACCAGATGCTGGCCAACGTCCCCAACCTGACGGCGCCGCTCTTCGTGGTCGGCGACCCGGCCCAACTGTGGCTGCAAGTCGATGTGCCGGAGAGCGGCCTCGCGGCGGTGGTCCCCGGCCAGTCGTTGCGCGTCTATTCGGAGGCCTATCCCGGCAAGGTGTTCGACGGCAAAACTTCCCGCGTCAGCGCCACTCTGGACCCCGCCACCCGCACCATCAGAGTGCGGGGCGTGGTTGAAAACTCCGCGTCTCTCCTCAAGGCGGAAATGTATGTGGCGGTGGACGTGATCGAGAATTCCGCATCGTCCACCCCAGCCGTCGAAATCCCCGCCGCCGCGATCTTCATGCGCGACAGTCAGTACTATCTATTCGTCGAAGAATCCCCCGCCCGTTTCGTGCGCCGCCGCGTCACCGTGGGGACGGAGCAGGACGCCAAAGTGCCAGTCTTCACGGGCGTCAGTCCGGGCGAGAAAGTCGTCATTGAAGGCTGTCTTCTATTGCAGGCCCTGATCGAACCGGCCTCATGATCAACAAACTGACTTCGAGGGTTCTGCACCACCGCGCCATCGTCGTGGTGTTGCTGGTTGTTTTCCTCCTCGCCGGCGCCAACGCATTCCGCGAGTTGCCCGTTGAGGCCTACCCGGACGTCACCAACGTCTCGGTGCAGATCATCACGCTCTTTCCGGGTCACGCGGCGGAGGAGGTTGAGCGCATGGTCACCATTCCCATTGAGAGCGTCATGAACGGCATACCCAAGCGGGTGTCGATGCGGTCCATTTCCCTCTTCGGCCTTTCCCAAATCACCCTTGTCTTCGAGGACGACGCCCGAAACGAAGTCATCCGCAATCTGGCCAATCAGCTCCTGGGCACTGTCACCCTCCCGCCGGGCGCGCAGGCCAGCCTGTCACCCGATGCCACCCCCATCGGCGAGGTGTACCGCTACACCCTGCGAGCTTCCCCCGGTTTCCCGCCCGAGGAAGTGCGCGCGCTGGAGGACTGGGTCGTCGAGAAGAAATTCCGCTCCGTGCCGGGCGTGGTGGACATCAATCCCTTCGGCGGCCTGACCAAGCAGTACCAGGTGCTGGTCGATCCCCTCAAACTCAAATCCTACAACCTCTCCATCCAGCAAGTCTTCACCGCCCTCCAAAACGGCAACGCCAACGCCGGCGGCTCCTATGTCGAGCACGGCTCAGAGCTTTACGTCGTGCGCGGTCTCGGACTGGTCAGGGACGTCTCGGACATCGAATGGATCACCGTCGATACCCGCAACGGCACGCCCATTTACATCCGCGACGTGGGCCGCGTCATCATCGGCCACGCCGTGCGCTTGGGCCGCGTCGGACGCACGGAGGGCCGCGACGGGAAGGTCGCCCGCGACGAGGATGACGTGCCCGAAGGGATCGTGGTCATGCGGCGCGGCGAAAACCCGATGGAGGTGTGCCGGCGCATCGAGAAGATGGCGGATGAAATCAACCAGCGCTATCTGCCGCCGGGTGTCCGCCTGGAGATGTATTATGACCGCATCGGGCTGACCGACCGCACCCTTCACACCGTGCGCACAAACATGATTGAAGGGATTGCGCTGGTGTTGCTGGTGCTGATCCTGTTCCTGGGCCTGGGCAACTACCGCTCCGCGCTCGTCGTGGCACTGGCGGTGCCGGTCGCTTTGCTGGGCGCGTTCATGCTCCTGGACCTGCGCGGCATTCCGGCCAATTTGATTTCCATGGGCGCCATTGACTTCGGCATCATCGTCGATTCCGCCGTCGTGGTGATGGAAAACCTCCTGCGCATTTTGGAACAGCGCAAAGGAAGGGTGCGCTCCCTCACGGCCGCCATTATCGAGGCCACCACGGAGATGGGCCGCCCCATCATTTTCTCCAAGTTGATCCTCCTGACCGCCTTTGTCCCGCTCTACACCCTCCAACGCGTCGAAGGCCGCATCTTCAAACCGATGGCCTTGACACTGACTTTCGCCCTGGTCGCCGGAACCGTCTTCGCCATTTTGGTCGTGCCCGTCCTGGCCAGCTTGGCGCTGAAGAACCGCATCGCCACCGGCGAATCCTGGATCGTCCGCTGGCTCCTGCGTCTCTACCGTCCAGCTCTGGCCTTTGCGATGAAAACGCCTTTCGTGGTGTTTGTCGCCGCCGCCCTCTTGCTGGGCGCTGGCGGCGCGGCCTTCGCCTGGCTGGGCAGCGAATTCCTCCCCAAACTCGACGAGGGCGACCTTTGGGTGCGCACCTTCGCCCCGCAATCCATCTCCCCATCCGAATCAGCCAAGATCACGCAAAACGTCCGCCGCCGCCTGGCTTCCTTTCCCGAAGTCCGCTACGTCGTCAGCCAATTGGGCCGGCCCGACGACGGCACCGACGTCAACGGCTGGGACATCACCGAATACAGCGTCGGCCTGATCCCGCGCGAACAATGGAAGACCGCCCATTCCCGCGACGAATTGTGCGACGCGATGGCGCGCAATCTGAAGGAAATCCCTGGCATCGACACGCAGTTCAGCCAATACATCGAGGACAACGTCAACGAAGCCGTTTCGGGCGTGAAAAGCGAATTGGCCATCAAGTTGTTTGGAGACGATCCGGAAAAACTTCAAACCAACGCGAACCGGATTGTCGATATTATCAGAACGGTTCCCGGCGCGACCGATGTGGGCACCGATCTGCTGCTGGGCCAGCCGCAGATTCAAATCTCCGTCAATCGTCGCGCCATCGCGCGCTACGGCCTGACCGTCGGCGACATGCAAACCGTTGTCGCCACAGCCATCGGCGGCCAGGCGGCGACACAGGTTTTGGAAGGCGAACGCACCTTTGATCTCGTCCTCAAATTGGACCCCAAGTACGCCTCCGATCTCCAGTCGATCCGCTCCATTCCCGTCTTTGGCTCCAACGGCGAACGCCTTACTCTGGGCGCCGTTGCCACTGTCGCCGTCAAACCCGGCCTGGCCCGCATCGAGCGCGAAGAAAATGAGCGCCGCACCGCCATCAAGCTCTCCGTCCGCGACCGCGACCTCGGCTCGCTCGTGGCAGAGGCGGAGCGCAAAGTCCAGGCCCAGGTCCCTCTCCCGGCGGGCTACCGCCTGGAATGGACCGGCTCATTCGAGAACGAGAAGCGCGCCGAGCGCCGTCTGGCCGTGATCGTTCCGCTGACCATCCTCGCCATTTTCTTTCTCCTCTTCGTCGCCTTTGATTCCGGCCGGCTGGCCGCTTTGGTGTTATTGACTGTTCCGTTTGCGGCGGCGGGCGGCTTGCTGGCGTTGCCGCTGGCGCGCCTGAATCTCTCGGTGGCGGCGCTGGTCGGGTTCGTCGCCCTCTTTGGCGTCTCCATCCAGAACAGCGTCATCCTGGTCACTCGCATCCGCGAGTTGCGCCGCGAAGGCTACCCCGAAGGCGACGCCATCAAGGAAGGCGCCGCCTCCCGTGTTCGTCCCATGGTGATGACCGCCCTCATGGCCATGCTTGGCCTCCTGCCTATGGCCCTCTCCACCGGCGTCGGCGCCGAAACCGCCCGCCCTTTTGCCGTCGTCATCATCGGCGGACTCCTTTCGGGCACCGTGCTGACACTCTTCATATTGCCGCTGCTTTTTCCGTGGTTCGAATCAAGTCAAGAAGAACGCCTCGCCGCCGCCATCGCGGAGGAAACCGGCCGCCTCCCTGGCCCCCCGCCCGCGCCAGCGGTTTAGCCTGTTCTTTCGGACAGGATGCCCGTTAGCATCCTGCGGATGCTGCGATGAAATTTGCTCAGTCCCGATATTCGATCGCGCTGCCCGTGCTGGCGGCGCTGGTGGCGGCGGGCGCCCTGGTTTTCTGGTGGACACGCCAGGATCAGGAGGCCGTCACCGAGCGTGTTCCCGGAACCGATCAGCCGCCCGGGGCCGGCGCCGCGGCGGCTGTCAATCCTGTTTTGGCCGGCAAACTGATCCAGGGCGCCGCACAGCCGGGCAATCTCACCGGCGCCTGGCCCCAATTCCGCGGGCCAAATCGCGACGGCGTCAGCCCGGAAACCACGCCCCTGGCCCGCTCCTGGGACGCCGCCGGGCCGCGCCAGTTGTGGGCTGTGGATTGCGGGGAAGGTTACGCGGGCGCCGTCGCGCGCGACGGGCGCGTTTACCTCATGGATTATGACTACGACAAAAAGCAAAATGCCCTGCGCTGCCTTTCGCTGGCCGACGGCGGGGAGATTTGGCGTTTCGCCTACACGATGCCGGTCAAGCGCAACCACGGCATGACCCGCACCGTGCCCGCGCTGGCGGACAAATTCGTGGTTGCCATGGACCCCAAGTGCAATGTGCTTTGCCTGGACGCCGCCACGGGGGAATTGCGCTGGACAATGAATCTGGTTCGGGAAGAGGGAGCGACCGTTCCGCCCTGGTACGCCGGCCAATGCCCTCTCATCGACGGCCACGCCGTCATCCTGGCTCCCGGCGGCCCCAACGCCCTCCTGATCGCCGTGGACCTGGAAAACGGAAAACCTCTCTGGCGCGCACCCAATCCGCATGAATGGAAAATGACGCATTCTTCCGTCATGCCGATGGAGTTTCAGGGGCGGCGGTTTTACGTCTATTGCGGCAGCGGTGGAGTGGCAGGCGTCTTGGCCAAAGACGGCGCGCTGTTGTGGCAGACGGACGCTTGGAAAATCAGCATCGCCACCGTCCCCTCGCCGGTCGTACTTGATGACGGCCGGATTTTCCTCTCCGGCGGCTACAACGCCGGCAGCCTGCTGCTCCAACTGGAGGACCATGCCGGCAATCTCATTCCGCGAATCGTTTGGAGGCTCGCTCCGAGAGACTTCGGCGCGACACAGCACACCCCGATTTTCCACAACGGCCTCCTGTATGGCACGCGACCGGATGGGGAGTTTGTCTGTCTGGGACTGGACGGCAAAGTCGTCTGGTCAAGCCCGGCGGGGAATTCCTTTGGTCTGGGGCCGTTCCTGCTGGCGGACGGGCTTTTCTTTGTGATGAATGAAGATGGCAAGCTCAGCCTCGTGGAAGACTCCCCCGCGCGCTTCAATCTCCTGTCCCAGGCTCAGGTGCTCCAAGGCCGCGAGTCGTGGGGGCCGATGGCGCTGGCAGGAGGGCGCCTTCTGGCCCGCGATCTCACCCGCCTGATCTGCCTGGACGTTTCCGCCGCCTCACCGCAAAGTCACCGCTGAATTCGCACGCCCCAAACCTGCTCGCGGCGATTGACCGGAATTCTTTGCGCCTGGCGCATTTGGCCCGCGTTCTTGATGATAGCGGGCCGGGCAAGGACAATCGCGATCAGAGTCAGAGCCAGCATGATGAAAGTCCCTCCGGCATCGGGCACAGAGTCAATCACGTAATCCTGTCCCGGACCCGTCAAGGCCATTACGTTTGCCTCCGGGCCGGTGTACGTTTCCAGCGAAGCGAGGTCCGCGCTCGCCCCATAATCGGATTGGCCTGCCGCCAGCGAGAAAGCGTCAGCGGCCGGGAGTTGACCCGTGGCAACGGCATTTGAGGAAACAAGCTCCCAAATCGCGATCTGCAATCCAGCCGCGCTGGGGGAAGACATCGTGGGCGAATAATACTCCTCCCACAAGTCGGCGATTTCGTTTGCCGTGGCGGCATTCAACGTGCCGGGAGACTTCGGAGCGCTGAACAGGGAAACCTCCTCGTAGCCGCTGACCGGCCCGCCGACGCTCCAGTGGAAGGGGTCAATGCAAAACCCGTTATAGACGGTGGTGCTGATGCCATTATAGACTGACAGCGTGTTGATTCCCGCATAGACGCCGCCATTATACCCCAATAACGGAAGATTGGCATCCACAGCCTCCACGGGCGTGGTGCTCCAGTCCGTCACATCGGTCACGGTAACTGGTATGGGGGGTTGCGCGCTCACACTGGCCGCAAGGCCAGCCGTCATCGCCCATCCGACGATGGCTGAAACGGTTCGCTTAATTAAAGTTTTTTGTCTGATATTCACGCTTGCACCTTGCCTATCTTGCTCATCTGCTTACAGTCGCGCGTCTCAATCTCCTCTTGTGCGCCGCCCAGTCCATTGCGGGACTAATCCGCTCCGGTGCTCAGGACAGCACAGTACACTAAAGCATTGCCGGGGCCATCCGTCTTTGGAACCATAGCTTATTGTCTAAGCACCTTAACCTTAACTAGATACACATTTCGCAGATAAGAGAATCCTCCAGAATCCGGGCCGAAAAGTGTAAGGAACGCCGACACCTTTACACTTCCGCGGCCTTTGACACATCTCTGACACCTGTCCGACACATGTCCGACAACCGATAGGAGGCGGATGACCTCCCCGGATTATCATCAAATCTTTTTCAGTCCGCCGATGCTGTAGCGGCCGGAATCCTGAAGATGCGCCAGGGCAATGGCCAGGGCGTCGGCGGCGTCCGGGGCGGGCGGGGCGGGCAGTTGCAAAAGGCGTTGAACCATTTTGGCGACGGCGAATTTCTGCGCGGCGCCGTAGCCGACAATGGCCTGCTTGATCTTGCGGGGGGAGATTTCGTAAATCTCCAACCCCGCCTCGCCCAGGACGGCCAGCGCCGCGCCGCGGGCTTCGCCCATGATCAGGGCGGTTTGCAGGTTCTGCGCGAAAAACAACCCCTCGATGGCGCACGATGTCGGACGGTGGCGCGCAATGATCTCGCGCAAAGTCTGGGAAATCTTCGCCAGACAGCGGGAATGCTCCCAACCGGCAGGACAGGTTATGGTGCCATGCGCCAGCGCGCGCGGGCCGGGTTTCCCGGACTGGATGACACCGAAACCTGTGCCGCGCATTGAAGGGTCAATCCCAATGATGACGCGGGATTTGGCCGACAGCGGGCGCAGATCACTCTGGAATGCCGGGGCCGGCAAATGTTTCTGGCCGCCAAGCCGGGCCTGGAGTTGTTCGAATTGCCTGGGCGTGATGGCCATGAGGCCAGTGTTCCAAAAATCCTTTGCGGGTTCAATCTCCGATCTTTGGGGATGGCGGCAGCAACCGCCGCGCCAGTACCGCAACAAGGACCGTCACCCCGCAGCCGATCATGGTGTACCAGGGAAATGCGATGACCAGGCTCAGGCGCGGCCACTTGGGCGGCAGATAGGGTTGGACAAGCGGGCTAATCCAAGCCATGACCGCCAGCGAGCAGAGCATGCCCAGAATGACCGGCAGCGGCTTGCCCCGTTTCCAGGACAGCGCCAGGATCAATCCCCCCAGCAGCGCGCCGCTGGTCAATCCCCGCAGTGTAAATGAGGTCTCCAGGACGAACGCCGTCCGCCGGCTCAGGGAGGCCACAAGAATGAGAGCCGCCCCCCAAAAGACCGTCGAAGCCTTGCTGAACCGAAGAAAGAACGCATCCGATTTGCCGGGCAGAACCTTTTTGACAAAATCCATGGTCGAAACCGACGCAAGCGAGGTGAGGGCCGAGCTGACGGAGGACATCGCGGCGGCCAGAATGGCCACAATCAGGAGGCCCTTGAGGACGTGGGGAACGACAGTCAGTATGAATATTGGAAAAACAAAGTCGTTCGCCTTGATCCCGGCGCCGGGATGGACTTCGGGTATCGGAATGGCCATGGGAAAGTGCTGGTAATAGACCCAGAGCGCGGCGCCGACCAAAAGGAAAATCAGGAACAGGGGGAAAATCACCGCCGCGCTCAGGATCAGAGCCTTGCGGCCGTCGGCAACGGATTTGCAGGCGAGCACGCGCTGCACGATGAGTTGCTCGGCGCCGTGGGAGGACATGACCATGAAGGTGCCCCCGATGACGCCCATCCAGATGTTGATAGGCTCCTGCCACAGCGACGCCATTCCCACGCGCGCGTTGAGCCAATGCAGTTTGCCACCCTCTGCCGCCTCCCGGAGAACTTCCCCGGCACCGCCCGGCAAAAGACCTGACACGAAAAACAGGGCAAAAACACCTCCCAAAAGAAAAAGCGCGAATTGAACGGCATCGGTCCAAATCACCGCCTTGACACCGCCCAGGCAGGTGTAAATCAACGACAGCAGCACAAACAGAAGAATCGCGCCAAGAATCGGATCACCGCCCGCCACCGCTCCGAGCAACTTGTTTCCCAGCATGAGTTTGACCGGGATGCACGCCACATAAACCCGCACGCCCGCGGCCAGCGTCTCGCTCAAAATGAAAAATCCGGCAGCCGTCCGGCGCGCGCTCTCGCCGAAGGCGTTGGAAAATAGCTGGTAGGGCGAATAAATCTCCCCTTTGAAATAGTGCGGGACCATGACGGCGGCCAGAATGACCCGGGCAATAACGTAACCAATGATTAATTGCAGGAAGGACATATCCCCCTTGTCTCCATAGCACATGGCGGGGACGCCGATGATGGTCAGCGCGCTGGTTTCCGCCGCGACAATCGACAGCCCGATGCCCCACCAGGGGATGTCTTTGCCGCCCAGGAAATAGTCCCGCGTGTTGCGCTGGTCCTTGCCAAACCAGCTCCCCAATATGACGATGCCCCCGATGTAGCCAAGAATAACGGCCCAATCCGCCGCATTCAAAAGGCTCGGGGACGCTGTCACCATGCGCATGAGGATAAAGCCCGGAGGTGGGACAATGCCAAAACAATTCACTCCCGCCCGGCGCACGGCGTCCCGCTGGCCGCCAGACTCGCTTCGACGGCAGGCGGCACTCGATTCATCAATTCATCCAGTGCGCCCGCCAACTCAGATTCCGCCGCAGCCGCCAGCCCCGCCAGCGTTTGCTGCGCGTAGAAGAGCAGGCCCTGGCGCAACGGCAGCGAATACACCGCCAACGTCAACCCGTACATGATCGTGTGCCAGCCGAAAGCCCGGCCTGATTCCACCGCGTCCAAGTATCGCTGGACGACGCGGTCATCGCGCAAGGGACGCATCCGGGCCAATTGCAGCCGGCCAATGATTTGGCTTGGGCCGGCAAAAGGAGTCAGGCGCAGAGGCGCTTGCAGACGCTGGTCCTGGGCGATGAGTTCGCGCAGTTCACCGCGCAGGGCGTGACCGCAGGCCTCGGCGATGGCTGGCAGTTCGAGCGGAAGGAGGATGCGCGCGAGGTAGATTTCCAGGAATTCCCGCCGGGCCGGAACGCCTTCAAGAATGCCGCCGGTCAGAGGGTTGGGACAGGCAGCCCCCGCCATCGGCGAGCCTAATTGCCGCAAGAGTGCGGAAATCTCGCCCAGCAGGTCTGCCGCGTCACTTCGCGCGATCTCCGGCAGAGTCACCACCGGGCGCGCGCTTTTTAAGATTAGGCTCACGCAACTCGAACATTCGAATTTTCCCAAACCGGCTCAGACCGGCCCGGGCATCCTTCTTGTAGGCTGCTTCCGCGCGCGGCGTCCAGATGTAAAAGTGGAATTTGCGAAATATTTAATTTGCAATTACGCGGGAACGTGTTCGGTTTTGCGCGATTTTCTGGCTTCCGTCGCGCAGCGGGATATAATGGCCGCCTATGACACCGACTCGACATTGCCACGAATGCGGCTGGGAGTGGACGCTGCCCGGGTTCCCCGGACGCGGCGACACCTGCCACCGCTGCTACGCCGACTTGCGCGTGTGCCTCAACTGCCTGAGCTACGATCCGCGCGTTGCGCATCAATGCCGCGACCGCCGGGCCGACCCTGTGATGGAGAAGGCGGCGGGTAATTTCTGCGAGTATTTTGATTTTGCCCGGCGCGTCCATGTCCCCAAGACGGAGAACAATCCGCGCGAAGACGCCGCCCGCGAGAAGTTGAAGAAGTTGTTCGGGGATTAAGAGCCCCCCGTTGGAAGCAACGCCCGGCGCAGCAGGTCCAGCGATTGTTGGGAGGTGACGTATTTGAAGGTTTCACGGTCGAAGGGGTTGAAATGCTCTTCGGCAACCGTTCCCTTTTCACCGGCCAACGCGATGAAAACGGTGCCCACGGGTTTCGCTTCGCCGCCTCCGCCGGGACCGGCAATGCCGGTGACGGCGATGGCGTAATCGGTCCGGCAGCGGCGCCGCGCGCCCTCCGCCATTTGGCGGGCCACCACTTCGCTGACCGCGCCGTGTTCCGCCAGTGCCGCGGCGCTGACGCCCAGCAATTCCTGCTTGGCCTCGTTGCTGTAGGTCACCAAGCCGCACAGGAACACCGCAGAAGCGCCGGGCACGTTGGTAATCCGGTGGGCGATCAAACCGCCAGTGCAGGATTCCGCCAGCGCCAGCGTTTGTTTTTGTTCCGTCAGACTTTGCACAAGCCCGCCTTCCAATGTCCCGTCGTCGGTCGCGTAGATAAGCCGGCCCAATAGGCCGCGCACAATCTCCTCCGCCTGTCGCACCAGCGCGAGCGCCTCCCCGCCGCGCGCGGCCAGCCTGACTTCCACCTCTCCAATCCGCGCGCAGTAACCCAGTTCCAGCCCCGCACTGACGAGTTTCCCGAGGGGACCGGCGATTCTTTCCTCGACGAGCGACTCACCCAGCCCGGTGGTCTTCAGCGTGCGGCAGGCATAAGGAGCTGCTTGGGGGAATTCGCGCAAGAGCAGTGGCACGACCGATTCGGAAAACATGGGACGCAGTTCGCGCGGCGGGCCGGGCAGGAGAACAAGCCAGCTTCGCCGGGTTTCCGGACGGAAGGGGTTGGGGTTCACCTCGATGGCCAGGCCGGGCGCGGTGCCGTTGGCGTTGGCCAGAACACGCGCACCGGCGGGAACCATCGCCTGGACGCGGGTGCTCGCAGGCATGACGCGGCGACGTTGCGCGTAGTATTGCTCGATTTGCGCCAGGACTTGCGGGTCGAAGGCCAGGGGGCGCTCCAGAAGGCGGGCGATCAGGTCACGGGTAAGATCATCGGACGTCGGCCCCAATCCGCCGGTGGTGACGATTAGATCGGCGCGTGAGAGGGAATCGCGCACCGCGGCCTGGATTTGCGGCGCGTCGTCGGCAATGCAGACCTGGCGGGTGACTAGGTAGCCCAAGTCGGCCAGTTGGCGGCAGAGCCACTGCTGGTGGGTGTTGAGAATGCGGCCGAGGAGCAATTCGGCGCCGGTGTTGATGAGTTCGATTTGCATGGGCGGTCAAGCGGGCCGCAGGGTCAAAGTCCGGGCAGATTAGCGGTGAATCGGGGGCCTGGAAAGCAAAAAGAGCCGGGGCGACGAATCGCACCGGCTCTTGAATGAAAAATCTGGCGGCAACCTACTCTCGCGGAAGCTATACAGCCACTACCATCGGCAAGACTGCGTTTGACGGCCGTGTTCGGGATGGGAACGGGTCGGACCACAGCTTTATGGCCACCAAAAAAGTGTCAAAAGAACAAGCTGGAAGCGGTTCCAGGAGTATTCGCTGAAAACTACACGCAGAAGAGGGAAGCATTTCCAATTCGCGAGTTGAAATCGCTTTTCCCTTGCGGGAAAAAAGCGATCAAGCCGCACGACCGATTAGTATTAGTCCGCTAAACAAATTACTTCGCTTGCACGCCTAACCTATCAACCCGGTGGTCTACCGGGGGTCTTTAGGGACTTGCG